>JANQFB010000082.1 GCA_028278085.1 Chitinophagales bacterium | reverse complement strand
GCTCAACCCGGTTATTCCATTTGCCGAGGGTAGCCAAAGTATCGATATCGCCCTTGTCAACTTCGGGTACAATGATCTGACCAGTGTTACCGTCAACTGGGAGCTAGATGGGCAGTTACAAACACCTTTTCCCTGGTCAGGAACCATACCGCCCACCGGTATGGAAACGGTAAGTATCGGCATGGTCGATTTCATGGTTGGACAGGAGCGAAGCCTGAAGATCTGGACATCCGCTCCGAATACCACCCCCGATGTTGTGTATCACAATGATACCATTTGGGCTGATCAGCTCTACCCGGCCTTGAACGGGTCTTATAATATCAGCGGCATTGCCCTTGACTTTACGGATATTTCTTCGGCCGTCAACGCTTTAAATTTCGGAGGAGTGACAGGACCGGTTACCTTCCATATAGCCGATGGATCTTACCATGAACAGTTGCATGTTAAGGCATATCCGGGCGCTTCGGTCAGTAATCCGGTCCTGTTTAAAGGAGCTTCCGAAGATCACACCGCCGTGATCCTTTACGATACCGCCAATGTCGACGATCGCTATACCCTGTTATTGGATGGGGCCAGCCATATCAGCTTCGAATATATGACCATAGAAGCCAGAAACGATCAATATGCCCGGGTGATCGAAATACAAAACGGTGCCTCACACAACCGCTTTGAGCACAACCGGTTAAAAGGCATTCCCGGATCCGGGACCAGTCCGAACAAAGCGATCGTTTACTCCAATACCGCTGACAACCACAACAACCGGTTTATCCAAAATACTTTCGTGGAAGGCAACTATGGCATTTACCTCCTTCCCTCTACCGGGGAACAATCAGGGATTCTCATTGCTTCGAATCAATTTGACCATCAAAGCTATCAGGCGATACGGATCGAGGATCATGTAGCCCCGAACCTGCAAAAGAATAGCATAACATCAACTACCGAGGGGGAGTATTATGGTATTTATCTGCGCAATTGTTCCGATGAGGTCATCCTGCATGAAAACCAGGTGCATATTCCTTATAGTACGGCACCCTGGGGAGTTTACCTGCGGGGGCTGACGGGTAATCCGGTAAGCCCAAGCGCCATGGTCAACAATTTTATTTACCTGGGGAACAGTGCCAATACCTATGCCCTGCAATGTTGGTCGGTCAGCCATATGGGCATTTATTATAACAATATAGAACAAACCGGGATCTCTGCAAGCAATAGCCGGGCGGCTAACTTTTTCAGTTGCGATCCCCTGGCTGTCCAAAATAACATTTTCGTCAACAACGCCGGCGGATATGCCATCAGGGCGGCATCATCCAACTTTACCACCCTGGATTATAATAACTATTATACCACTGGCCCTGCATTGGGGTTCTGGGATACGGACCAGGCCGACCTGGGAGCCTGGCAATCGGCCAGTGGTTTTGATCTGAATTCTTTTTCCGTAGACCCGATGTTCGGCGACGATGGCGATCTGCATGTGCTGGAAGTAACACTGAATAATGAAGGGACGCCCATCAGTGGCATTACCACCGATATCGACGACCAAACCCGCCACACAACCAAGCCTGATATTGGCGCAGATGAATTCGATGTGCCCCTGGTGGATGCCGGGATCGTTGCGCTAACCCATCCGGTTCCGTACTTTCCGGAAGGTAATCATCCGTTAATGGTCGATATCCGGAATATGGGTTTGGACCCGTTAACCAGCGCTACAATTCAGTGGTCGGTTAATGGCACGATGCAACCTTCCTATAGCTGGACAGGCTCGCTCCTTTCCGGTCATTCGGAAAATGTGGCTACCGGATCTTATGATTTTCAACCTGGGGTGGCTTACGAGCTAAATATTTGGACGGAAGATCCCAATGGTATCCGGGATGTACTGCTAATTAACGACTCAACCCTTGTCGATACGCTATATGCTTCTTTACAGGGCAGCTATACCATAGGTGGTAGCGCTCCGGATTTTACAACCATCGGGGAGGCGGTGCTGGCCCTGGAAAACGGTGGCGTAACCGGGCCGGTAGATCTCCTTTTGCGGTCCGGCATTTACCACGAACAAATCATCATTCACGAGATCCCGGAGGCTAGCTTAACCCATACCATTACCATTCAATCGGAATCCGGGAATCCATCGGATGTGGAGTGGTCGTTTAATCCTTCCGCAGCTTCCGAAAACTTCGTCTTGCAACTGGACGGTGCCGATTATATCACGATCAGGGACATCACCCTCAAAACCCTTAATACCACCCTGGCGAGGGTAATTGACCTGAAAGGGAACACCCATGATAACCAATTTATCGGGAATATACTGGAGGGTAGCCCGATACCTTCCGCCGATATTACCGAAGCCATCGTTTATGCGCATGAATCGGAAAAAAGGGATAATGATTTTACCGGCAATACCTTTAATCATGGAAGTTATGGCATCTTTTACTGGGGTGAGGGCGCTGCCTCCACAGGCCTTCATATCCAGGCTAATACCTTTGCCGACCAACACTATC
>JANQFB010000251.1 GCA_028278085.1 Chitinophagales bacterium | reverse complement strand
TATGCGGTTACGGTTTGGGACAATACCGGCTGTTCACAGGAGGATTCGATTGAAATTACCATTCATACCGGCAAGCCCTTCGTTCAAATACAGGTGATTGAAAATCCTGACAGTTGCGGTCCATTTTTACTGGATGCCGGGGATGGCTTCATCGATTATAGCTGGACCAATGGCTTAACCACACAGGTGATCACAGCAGATACCATCGGCAGTTATCTCGTTACCGTCACAGATTCAAATGGCTGTATGGGCAGCGGGATCAAATACATCGATTCCGTCCCGGATGAAATACCGGTAGACATCACTATCCTGGATACGGGTTGCGAAGGCGACAGCCTGGTTCTGGATGCCGGAACAGGGTATAACAGCTATTTATGGAGCGATGCTTCCACCGGCCAGACCCTGACCATTTTCCAACCCGGAACCTTCCATGTAAAAGTTACCGATTCCTCGGGCTGTGCCGGAAAAGATACTTTAACGGTCAACGATATCGAGACACAGGCGCCCGAGGCCGATTTCAGCTTCGTTACGGCAGGTATGCAGGTTGATTTCAGCAATCATTCACAAAATGCTTTCACTTATGCCTGGGATTTCGACGGCGATGGGAAGGTGGATGATACTTCGGCTACCCTAACATCATATACCTACCCGTTTGCGGGGATCTTCAATGCCACTTTGATGGCGACCAATATTTGCGGCACTGACACACTTGTTCAGTTGGTCATCATTCTTCCGGATGGCATCCATGAACCCTCCCATGCTCCCGGATTGGAGATCTATCCGAATCCCGCATCAGACTATATAATCTTATCGTGTAGTACCACCCGACCGGCAAGTATCACCCTATACAATGCAATGGGCAAGATCATTCTCCGGGAAAATATGGGCAGGGACCGGAAAATCCATATAAACGCCAACTGGCCCGCAGGTCTATATTGGGTAACCCTGCAAACCGATGCCCGCAACATCACTAAAAAATTGATCTTACAATAATACAATCGAAACTTACCATGAATTCTGGAATGAAAAACCGGCTATTACCCATCACAACCTTGGTGGTGGTCCTGATTTTAGCAGGAACGTTGGCACAGGCGCAAACAAGTTTGAAGATCATCCTGGATACCAAGAAATACCTGAGCCCCGATCCCAACTGCGGCCTGGGCGCTGACGGTCTTGGAGGCCCCTCGCCGGCAACAAAGGTATATGCGCACCTGGGTTGCTGTGCTTCCGACGAGATCTTTTGTTTACAGCAGATCAAACCTTTTCAATCCCAGGTTTGGGAGCATGTTGTCGGTAATTGGGGAGATGATGACGATATCGGTATCATGACCAAAGATCCTACGGAAGACGGGGTCTGGACGCTTGAGTTTATCATCGAAGAGTATTTCAGTGATCCTGCCAAGGTTAATCTCGATTCTTCAACATTGATGCCACAAGGAGCCACTCCTTATACGATCGGTATGGTATTCCGGAATGAGGATGGAAGCCTGGCCGGCAGGGATGAAGGTTGCAAGGATATTTTCCTGGTAAAGCTGCAGGATCCTGTCCCCGGTGTATATAATGGTTTCGATTCAAAGCCCTGGGTGGATTCTCCGGTTTCTTTCGATGTGGCCTCGGGCGTAGAAGATCAAACCATTGATGTCATGAATTTGAGGGTTTTCCCCAACCCATCGGCGTCGAATTCGCAAGTTCGCTTTTACAACCGCAGGCATATCGAAGAGCTGACAGTCAGGATCTATAATACCGTAGGACAGGAGATCAGGACCTTGTACCAGGGGGAACAAAGCATCGGTAAAGTAAGATTGGATTGGAACGGTGAAAATAATCATGGCCAGGCGGTTCCGCCCGGGATCTATTACCTGACGGTGCGTTCCGAAAACCATCAGCATACACAAATGATCATCCGTACGCAATAAAAGAAACTCCGGACCATACAGGCATGAAAAAATATTCCGCATTTATACTATCCCTGCTGATCGGCATGGTGGGGTACGCGCAGGTTGT
>JANQFB010000055.1 GCA_028278085.1 Chitinophagales bacterium | reverse complement strand
AGTTCGGGGGAGATGCTCCGAACGATCCTGGGAGATTGTATTTTCCCTTTTTTATCGACCACAAAACCGACGACCACTTTTCCTTCGATCTGATCGTTTTTGGCAGTTTCGGGGTATTTGAGGTTGTCCTGCAGGTATTTTTTCATGGCTTCATCTCCTCCGGGATATTGGGGCATTTCCTCGACAGTCGTATAGATCTCCACTTTCTTGTCCGCTTCTTCTTCGGAAACCCCATCGGCAAAATATGCATCGGTGGCGGGAGCGCGAGTGCTGCCTCCCTGAGCCTTACTCTTTTTACCTCTTCGGCCCTTGCCGGTCGTTTCTACCTTGGTTTCGGTTGCGTCAATGCGACTGCCCCGAATTTCGGAAGTAGATATAGCATCTTCGACCATTTCTTCGTCGGCGCTTAATTGTTTTTCTGCCATAGGTTCGGGAGCGGGAGCAGCTTCTGTCTCCACCTCATCGGCCATACCTCCGATACTTGGTTCTGCGATGAAGTCATTGTCCACCACATCCACCTTGGGCTTGACATCCAACATAGCATCGTCTTCTTCCCTCACAAGGCTCTCTTTCTCTTCTTTCAATTTATCGACAGTGGTTTCATCCATCATTTTCTTTTCTTTGGCAAGATCGTCTTTCGCCTCAAGGCCGGATGAAATAGTTGTAAAATTGTCATGGGTCGTTACCTGATCGGCAGTTTCCAAATCGGCATTATTCGCGGTTAGTCCCAAAGATGATTGTTTGTGAGCGCCATTTTCCTTATTCAGGGAAGCTTCCGAATTTTCCCGGTAGATGATCATCTGGTTGGATTCGGTGGTCGGCACTTCAGGGTCTAACTGTTCGGCGATATTTCCGTCACCTTGTTCGATCATCCGGTTGAAATAGACAAATGAACCGACCAGGATCACCAACAGCGCCGCTACCGCAGCCAGTTTTTTATAATCCAGGAGGATGATCTTTCTCCTGCCGGTGCCGGTAATCGCCTGGATCTTATGGTTGAGGCCATCGATGGAAGCATTAAACGCCGCGGTATCGCTAACCTCGGCCATTCCTTCCAGGGCATCGGAGCAAAGCTCACAATCCACCAAATGCTTTTCCACGGCCAGTTGCTCTTCCGGATCCATTTCCTTTTGGTGATACCGGGTCAGGCTATCGGCCGATAAGCAATCGGATACGGAAAAGATCTTTTCCGCCGGGTCGGGCTGATATGTTGGCTCCTGCTCACTCATCTTGCATCGTGCTCATGTTAATTTTCAAATTCCTTTTTCCGTTTTGTATATAGCTTTTGACCTGTTTTAAAGAATAGCCGGTAATCTCCGCAACCTCCTGGTAACATTTTTCCCGGAGGTAGAACAGTTCCACACATTCCTTTTGTTCAGGTTTCAACTGACCGATGGCCAGTTGCAATTCATTCAATTGTTGTTCTTTTGAATGATTGTTGTTTAGATGCGCAGGTAATTCCAATTCCACAAATCCGTCTTCCACTTTTTTAAATTCCTCCACTTTTTTCAGCTCACTTTGCTCTTTTCTTAAATGCATCAGACAGTGATTCTTAGCGACGCTGTGCAACCATCCCTTGAAATTTTGAATATCATGTCTTTTCAGCTCGAGCATGATCTTTTCGAAGATCTCCATGACAGCATCTTTGCTATCGTCTTCCTGTTTGAGGTATTTCAGGCAAACCGCATATACCAGGTGGGTATAGCGCTGGAAGAGCTCCCCGACGTATTTGTTTTCGTGGGAATTCCTGTACCGGGTGATCAATTCCTGATCACTTAGGGATTGAGATTTTTGCGCGCTTAGAAAAAATTTCAAGGCGAATGAAGCGATTGTACAGGTTTACAAATATAATCAATACCGGCCAATTTGTTCATAGGGTTACCCACACCTGTATAGGATTGCATACAGCTATCGGGCCGGTGATTATTAAAGGGATTTATGCCATAAACAAGCATTCTTTTTATGGAATCCGGAAGGTTGATGCATCTCTATAACGCATACGGATGAATAATTCTTATAAACATATAAACATCAGACCAATGAAAAATACCGGAAAATCCACCCCGCATCTCCCTCAATCATTAGCTTTTTGCAGCATCGTAGTGTTATTTTCTTGCATGATCTATACCGCTGAAAACGCCCTGGCAGAGCCCGTTCAATCTCACCTATTGGCCGCAAACCAGCAGGATAAGGAACCTTTGCGGCCTGTATCGGAAAGCAAAGACAAGACCTTATCTCCGTTTTTTTTGGTGAACAGTGAAGAAGAAGGTGCGGACAAGCTTCCCCTGAAAGCCACAGAGGCTAAGGTTTCGATATCCGGGGTCATTGCCGATGTAACGGTAACCCAGGTTTATAAAAATGAAGGCGAACAGCCGCTCGAGGCGATCTATATCTTTCCCGCTTCTACCAGGGCTGCGGTATATTTTATGCAGATGACTATAGGAGAACGGAAGATCCAGGCAAAAGTGGCGGAAAAAGCTAAAGCCCGGGAACAGTATGAAGCAGCCAGGGAGGCCGGCAAAAGCGCTTCTTTGCTGGAACAACAACGCCCGAATGTGTTCCAGATGAATGTGGCCAACATTATGCCCGGCGATGAGATCGAAGTGGATATGCGATATACGGAGTTGCTGGTGCCCGAGGAAGGAATTTATGAATTCGTATACCCGACAGTAGTCGGCCCGCGGTATTCCGACCAGCCGGTTGCCACCGCTTCGGCAGAAGAATTATGGGTGGCTAATCCATATGGCACCCAAGGGGCTCCGCCGAGCTATAATTTTGATATTAAAGCCGAGATCCTTGCCGGAATTCCCATCCAGGCGGCCAAATGCCTGACCCATGATGTCAACGTCAGCTACCAGGGACCGGCTATGGCTTCTTTCCAGCTAAAGGATGGTCAGCAAGCTACCGGTAATAAGGACTTTATCCTTCAATACAAATTGACCGGTAAACAAATAGAATCGGGCATGTTATTGTATGAAGGGGAAAAGGAAAACCATTTTTTACTGATGGTTCAACCGCCGGCCAAGGTCACACCGGCTCAAATACCGCCCAGGGAATATGTTTTTATCGTCGATGTATCCGGATCGATGAACGGATTTCCGCTCAAGGTATCCAAAAAGCTGCTAAAAGACCTGATCGGCAATTTACGTCCGGTCGATCGCTTTAATGTGGTATTATTTGCGGGTGGAAATACGGTGATGTCACCTGCCTCTTTGCCGGCCACACCAGCAAATATCCAACGCGCAATTAAGATCATCGACCAACAAAGAGGCAGCGGAGGCACACAATTAATGCCGGCCCTGGAAACGGCCTTGAATATGGAGCAAACCCAAGGATATTCCAGGACATTTATCATTGCCACCGATGGCTATGTGCATGTGGAACAGGAGGCTTTTGACCTGATCCGGAACAATTTGTCGGAGGCTAATTTCTTTGCCCTGGGTATCGGTTCGAGTGTTAACCGGTACATCATCGAGGGAATGGCTCATGTCGGATCGGGAGAACCCCTGATCGTTACCAACGAATCCGAAGCTACGAGGAAAGCGGATAAACTCCGGGAATATATCAGTTCCCCGGTATTGACGGATATCGGTATCGATTTCGGCGGCATGGATGTTTATGACCTGGAACCTGCATCGATCCCGGATATGCTTGCCGAAAGACCGGTGATCGTTTATGGCAAGTACCGGGGTAAAGCATCCGGCAGGGTTAAGTTAACCGGGGCCGGCGGCCGGGGCGCTTATAGCCAAACCGTGGATGCCGGAGCGGTTCAGCCCAGACCCGACCACCAGGCCCTGAGGTACTTGTGGGCCAGGGAAAGGATCAAGATCCTCGACGATTATAACCGCTTGCAAATGAACCCCGAAAGAAAACAGGAGATCACACAATTAGGCCTGGATTATAATTTATTGACCGCCTATACTTCCTTTGTAGCCATCGACTCTGAGGTCAGGAACAAAAGCGGCGCCCTTAGCCATGTCAAACAACCCTTACCCTTGCCCGAAGGCGTTTCGGATCATGCGGTCGGCGGCAGTGCTGGTGGCAGGGGATTAATGGGAAGTGCCAGTAAGGTTTACCGGTCGAAAAAGGTCGATAGAAAAGAAGATTTTTTCTTATCCATTTCCCCAGCCACAGAGGCCTCCGAGCCGGAAGCCATCTCCATGGATGATATGGAAGATGCCGACGGTAGCCATGAGAAATTTGCGGTCGTAGAAAAAATGCCTGAATTTCCGGGCGGCCGGGAAGCGCTAATGAGTTTTATCATAAAGGAAATGAAGTACCCCGAAGAAGCCCGTTTGAACCGGATAGAAGGCACGGTGTATTTGAAGTTTACGGTCGATAAAACCGGAAAGATCAAGGATATAGAAGTGCTCAGAAGCCCCGGTGAGTCATTGACCAAAGAAGCGATCCGGGTATTGAAGCTGATGCCGAGGTGGCAGCCGGGATTGCGGCAAGGGAAAGCGGTCGAAACCTCTTTCACCCTCCCATTCAAGTTCCAATTAAGCAAATAACACCCTGATGATGTGGAGAGCGCTGTTTTGACTTTCTGAACAGCCACTGGGATGCTTAAAGGAACGGAACTCCCCGGTTACTTGGATAAGTGGACCCGACCGGGGAGTTCTTTTTTTCCATAATTTTAAGCTATGTTTTACCGGATGATCCTTTTGTTCCTGGGTATATGTCTTTCGATAAGCGGACCTGCGCAATCTACGGCCGCTTATTACCAGGAGCTGGCTTCCCTTTACAGCCATACCGTTCCGGTGATCCGGGCTGACAGCCTCATGGCTTTAATGGAGGCGGATAGTAACGTGGTAATATTGGATACGCGCAGCCCGGAAGAATTTGAGGTTTCCCGCCTGCCCGGCGCAACATTTGTCAACTATGATAAATTCCGTAAGACTTCGGTCGAAAACCTACCGGAAAACACACCTATTGTCACCTACTGTACCGTAGGTTATCGCAGCGAAAAGATCGGAGAAAAGCTTCTGAAAATGGGATATTCGCCTGTTTATAACTTGTATGGCGGCATTTTCGAATGGGTTAATCGGGGATACCAGGTGTATGACGCCCGGGATTCCGTGACCACCAAAGTACATACCTATGACCGGTCGTGGTCGAAATGGCTCGTAAAGGGGCAAAAAATATATTGAACCCGGATATCAAGGGATACGGATTTTGTGGGTTGATTTCCTTAATTTTGCGGGGTCAAATCATAAGATTATTAAAACTATGCCTGACCACCCCGGAAAAGGATCGATGTTGCGCGGTACGCTGATCGGCCTGGCTATGACTACTCCTGTTGTGATCTCGATTGGTTTGGGAATTTACTTCGATCAGGTCGAGATCGGCCTGGCGGCTGGCCCTACATTCGGTATTATTGTGGGTGTATTGGTCAGCAAGATCGGCCAAAAAAACAAAAAAAACGCTTAGGGTTTTTATACTTTCCCTGCAGCCATCAACCTGCTTGCCGAACATTTGGCGTCGATCCATTGTTTAAGGAATATGTTGTTTCGTACCCCAATCATCGGGTGGAGTATTATCCTGCTGTCTGCCGGCTTTTCGGCTTGTTTTGACCGGCCCGACCCGGATCCGGGCAGCCATCCCATTTCCCACCAGGTTTGGGATAGCTTGTTAAAAACCTACGTCGATGATGCCGGTATGGTCGATTATGAAGGCTTTGCCCGGGACAGCGTCAACCTGAACCGTTACCTGGATCTTTTGTCGCAGCATGCTCCGAACCCAAGAAACTGGACGAACAAAGAGATCCTGGCCTACTGGATCAATGCCTATAATGCCTTTACCATACAACTGATCATACGATTCGATCCTTATTACGGGATCAAAAAGATCCTGCCTTTTAATATCCCCTTTGTTTATTCCGCCTGGGATATCAGGTTTATCCGGATCAACGGACAATTGATGGACCTGAATGATATCGAGCATGGAATGATCCGCAGCCATTTTAATGAACCCCGGATCCATTTTGCCCTGGTGTGTGCGGCGATGTCCTGCCCCAAGTTGAGAAATGAAGCCTATACTGCTACAAAGCTGGATCATCAATTGGAAGATCAGGCCAGGGATTTTATCAATGATCCGGCCAAAAATCAGATCGGTGCCATGGCCGTGAACCTATCGAAAATATTTGGTTGGTATGAGGGGGACTTTACGCATGACCTTTCTTTGCCGGGCTATTTGAACCAGTACAGTAGGATTAAAATTGAATCCACCGCAATGATAGGATATTTGGAATACGACTGGCGGTTGAATGGACAGTGATAGATCGCCACATTTCGACGCCCCCTACTTTATATGCAGGGTCATCCGCCGGTTGGCGGAGACCCTGCATATAATACATTCGCGGTGTTACCATTTATCCGTGTCCCCTCCTTAGTCGGGTGACACGGATAAAAGATAATGGGTTAACAGATACATCCGTCAAATTTTTGTCAATTAGCCTTTAAAGTGCTGTTAATGCAGAATTACCTTTCGCTGAACATCAAACCCTTTCCATCGCACTTGAACAATGTACATACCGCTTGCTGCATGGGACAGATCGATGGTCTGTATGGCGCCAATGGAATAGGTTTGATAAACTTGCTGCCCCATAGCATTCCAGATCGTTAAAGATTCTGGTACCAGGTCCGAATGCCTGCTGCGAACGGTTACCGACCTGCCGCTGGCAAAGATCTCCGGAGCCTGTACCCCTTTATTTAAATTACGATAACCGGTCACCGATGATAAGGCAATCTCCTGGGAAGGTAAAGAAAGCGCTCCTGAAGCTATCTTGAAAGTGTCGGGCACGGAATAAACAAATAGCTGGTAGGCTGTTTGTTCGACAATGGCATTACCTTCCGAGTCTTTTACCTGGTCATCCAGGTTAGTCATGATATTTTGACCGGTTTTAGCAGCTTCATAATAACGATCGGAGGCCAGCGCTTCGGCATCTGCTAAAGTAAATGTTGCTGCATTCGCTGTTGGAACCACAATGATCCGGTATGTTTCGATATCTTCTTCCGCATCGGCTTTGTTAAAACTGACCACCAGGTCCCTTCCATCATGAAAGTCCGTAGCATCTTGTACATTAGTAATGGTTACCGGGTTAGCAGACCCGTTATCGGTTAATTCAAAAGTAGGGGAGGGTGAGGATAGTTGATTACTCGTGGTATTTACGCCATCTGCAACGGATAGGACAAAAATATTATAGTTTGTATAGCCTTGGATGGAAGCACCACTGCCGGTCTTAAAGGTGGAATCCAGTTGAACGGATAAATTATTGCCTGTTTTTGGAACGACCTTATATTGAGAGGGGCTGAGATTGTTTGCGTAGTTCAGGTCAACGAACGGCGCATCAAAAGATGTCGTCATAAATAAGCGGTATTCCCCGATCTCACTTTCATCGTTTACTTTATCAAAAGTAACCTTGATGTCCCGGCCATCAAAATAATTGGCCACATCGCTTGGCATGATATTTTTGACACTATCCGGTGAATTAGTGGTCAATATGATCTCATTGGATGGTCCGGAAAGTGTATCGATAGTGGCATAAGACCCATCGGCCACAGACAAAACAAAAACTTTATAGGGCTGGCCCATGTGAATATTGTCTCCGTCCGTATCCCTTTCATACCAGGGTAATACATAATTGATATTCGAACCTGTTTTATAAGCCCGGCTAAAATCCTGGGCGGCATAAGCTGCATTTTTGTCGAAACTACCGGCATTGGCAGACTTAACCACATAAATATCGTACCATTTTACCCTGGATTCGTCGGGAGCTTTGTCGAAGGTAACCTGTAGGTCCGAAGCATCTCCATTGTCTCCGATATCAAAAGCCATAATACTGTCGACCGGTGAGGAGATCGTTTGTAAAGTGATCTCCGGGGATGGTCCGGCTAATACATCGACATTTGCATTGATCCCATCTGCCATGGTAATAATGTATAACTTGTAAGGGATGGCCGTTCCAACGGTATCACCATCGATGTCTCTGGTACTGGCAGCAAGGGTAATGCTGATGTCAGCGCCCGTTTTGGCAATATCCTTATAAAACCCGTTGGTAAAGGCCTGCCTGGCGACAGCCATATCGAAGTTCAAGGTATCCGGAGATTTTACCACCACGGCCCGGTAGCCGGCAACCTTATTCTCATCCGGTGCTTTATCGAAACTTACTTGGAGGTCGCGACCGTCTCCGGTATCACCCACATCCGCCACCTGGATGTTCATCACCGGATCTGCCGGTATTCCCAGGGTTATATCATTAGAAGGTAAGGACAAGGTATTACCGGTTGAAATAATACCGTCGCCGACACTTAATACCAATACTTTATAAGGCACCCCGGTCGTGATGGGATCTCCGTCTACGTCCAGGCTTCCGGCGGATAGCGTGTCAACGATATTGACGCCGGTTTTGGCGATGTGAGTGTAATTACCCCCGGGAACGGCACCGGCCGTAGCCAGGTCGAAGGATGCGAGATTAGCGCTTTTTACGACCATAACCCGGTAATGATCTATGGTATTTTCATCCATGACTTTATCGAAACGGATCTCCATATCCCTGCCGTCACCGAAATTGTCGATGTCATTAGCGACAACCGATGTAGCCGGGAAAGGATATGGGGAAGACAATGCGCCCGCCGGTATGGGCATGCCTTGAGCGTTTTCGTAGGCATAATCTTTAAGGGTAAAGGATTTACTGTCAGCAGCTACATCGAGCCTGGCCCAGCCGTAATAGGCTTGTCCGTTCACCAAAATTTTCAATCCGAGATATTGATCCTGTTCGCCCAGCCAGGAACCCATATTAACATTAGTGCTGCATAGGGAATGGGCAAAGATATTGGTGAGCCTGTTATTGCCGGACTCCCAATTCTGGCCACTATCGATCAGTACCCCGCTGCTGAGCTTATCGGCCATATAGGCGGAGAATTGTGAACTGCAAGGATTCATCGAGGATGAAAAGTGACCGATGACCTCATTGGAATTCAATCCTTCGATGGATATGTATTTACTGACCAGCCAATAGGAATAGGTGTTGGAATGATAATACATGCTGAGCTTAAAATCGGGTGTATTATCGTGGTTAATGTCAAGCTCGTAAGCGTCGCCGGATTGCATGAATACGGAATCAGGATCGATATCCGTGTATATAACTGCACCTTTGGTTTCATGGCTTATACCGGTCAAAGTAGCTGCCAGTGAAGAATAGGCCGTAAGTTTCCGTAGTATTTGCTCTCGTTTGTTATTGCTGATAGATTCCATAGCTTTGATTTGAAATTGGAGCCGGTTAATTGATAATGGCAGGGTTATTAAGTATTTGAACGGGGCAGGAAAATGTGATGAATGGTACAAATCTATTAAACTAATGCGGCATAGTCAATATTTGTTATGTATTATTGATCGGAGTAACGATATTCCGGGATAAGCGGCAGGGTAAATCGAGGAAGCGGGGGCCGGGTCCCATCCTGAAACGCCGGAAATACTGTCATGCAAGGGTTTGATCCCATTTCGGATTTTTCATTTATGTACGATCCTCCTTGACCACTCCATGAAATTATGACCAGGCGGAGATGAACCAACCGGTTTAGTTGATAATCCTTATCCCGAAATTGTATGTTTCACCGGCGCCGCTGTTTTTTCCGACGATAAAGCGGGTATACAAGAGCTCCAATTCCAGTTTACCGGGGATCAACTGGTATTTGGCGCCCAGGCCTGACTGGTTGAAATAGGAGCTGATAAACATCGTGCCATAGGTGGGCCATATCTCGTTCATCAGGTAAAGCGTGGTAAGCCGGTTGGGAAAAAAGGATAAAAAGGCGCTCAAGGGCGTGGCAACGTAGCTTTGGTCGAAATCCCATTGACGGTCGATGTTGATCCATGGTGCGAATTGCAGAAAAAGCCGGAAATCCGTTCCCAGTTCCTGGTCATAAAAGAGCTGGGTCAACCACAAATACCGGTCTGCTTCGAGATAGGGCTTGTCATTATTATTACCTTCCGGGCTACCCGAGCCTTCGAGGTCGCCGGCGATGGGGAACAATAAGGTGCTTTGAATGGAAAGATTGTTTAGTTTTTTAAAGGGCGCTATTTTGATCTTGGGCCCCCAGCCGGATATGGCGGTTCGGGTATTCGTGCTGATTTCAAAACGGAAAAGATCAAAAGGAGAACTGCCCGGCTGATCGATCCGAACGGATTTCAGCCACAGGTCAAAACCGATATTTACCGAGGGATCCAGTCCGTACAGGAACTGGTAGATCCCGCTGAAATAAGTGCCCCGGGCATTGGCATCGATCCTGGCTCCGGAAGCATTGAAGACCTGTGTTTGGGTATATAGGTTGTTAAAGAGCTTAGCTTCCCACTGATCCGGTTTCAGCAGTACGGATGGGGTATAAGCCTGAAGATTGATCGCAACGGAAAGACTGTCGGCTTTCTCCCGGGCTACTTTTTTTTTATGTTCAGGTTCCAGTCGTAGGTATAGAAGCCGAAAGCATAGTCAGCCGGGACTTTTTGATCCCTGTACTGATTCACATAATCCCGGATGCTATTCCCGTCCACGGCAAAATCTTCTTTATACCATTTGAAGATCTCCGAAACATCCAGCTTTTTTTCAGCGGTATTCACCCGAATAAATTGAGGATCGTTCATGGCCATCCGGGTTTGCTTTTCCAACTGGGCATCCAGCTTTTCGGGCATATAGGCGAAGTTGACAATTTGGGGACAGCCGATTGCGGCACAAACCAGGACGAAATGGATCCGGGCATCGTTGTACACCGGCCGTATCATTTTGTTTTCAATATCGTTGAGGGTGATCTGGCGACCCGCGGCGGACCTTTTTTCCGTATCGAAAAATCCTTTGATATCCATGGGTGATTTCACCGGGAAGTGATTGATGATACCTTTGATGACCAAAATATTATAGGCATTGATCCAGAAAGCCTTTTGGGTATTGGCCGGCTGTTTTTCCAGGTCATACTTGGCGATCAATTCCAACAGGTTATTCAGTTCCTGTGGCTTTTGTTTGATCCCTTTATAATCCACACGGCCGTCGGATATGTTTTTAGCCAGGAATGCATCGGCAGCCTGGAAAAAGTTGACGGAAGTATTGTTGTTGTCTGCAAAAGTCCCGAACAGCGCTAGCTGCAGCAGAACGATTAGGATGAAAGGTTTCATAGGGAACGGGTTATGCTCAAATTTACCACAAATTTAACAGATAGCCTTTGGGCAGGGCTGATTTTTTCAATTTCAATTATCGTGCCGGTTTTTGTTTATGCCAGTATATACCAAATTGCGTGAATAAGTGATCATGTGGCGCTTTGGTGGGTGTTTAGTTGGCAGTGATTAAGTAGGCAGGAAGCAGTAGGCAGTGGGCAGTTGGGCAAGTCTGAAAGTATTTGCCCACTGCCCACTGCCTACTCTTGGACTGCCTACTTTTTCCAACACTCCGCAATATTTTTTCGATCGAAAAAACAAAAAAAAGATCGGATCTTAAAATTAACAAACGGCCTGAAAGCTTTTCATACCGTGAATTTTAGCCGTCAATATTTGTATTTTAAGTATCGAAGCGTTAAATTTGAAAGTTACCTGCCGGATTATCGAAAGCCATCGAATACTCATCCGGACAGCGAAAAAAATCAATGAAAATTTTATCCGTGCGATAAACCTTCGTCCTATTAAATCTATATACGAATGAAAAAATCCCGAAACCTCTCAGCTTTGATCATAGCCTTATTCGTATCCGTATCCCTGTTTGGCCAGGCTACCGATACGGTATTTATCGGCAATGGGTCCAATATCAGCAGTAGCTTTATGTTCCCTTCCCCTTATGGGAACTGGTTCAACGGCGCCAAGCACCAGGTCCTTATCCGTGCCTCGGAACTGGCAGCAGCAGGTATGGCCCCTGGCGACATTACCACTTTTGCATTCAATGTCTTCGCGACCAATACAAGTGTCGGTGATTGCGGATCATTGGTTCCGCTGGATGATTTTACCATCAAGATGAAGCTGACCTCGGTCGACATCCTGACCAATAACTTCGAGACCGGCTTATCAACCGTTTGGGGCCCGCAGGATCATACCGATAGTGTAGGTTGGAATATTCACACGCTGACCAGCCCATTTTATTGGGACGGCATTTCCAACCTGATCGTTGAAACCTGTTTCAACAATACCTGTTTTACCGGTAATGACCAGATCTATTTTACGCCTGCAGGTTTCAGCGGTACCAGCTATTATTATACCAATACCAATACTGTTTGTGCGTCAACTTTTGCCTATACACCCACGGTTAACCGGCCTGATATGCGTTTCGAAAGCGACCCTGCCAGCATACCACCGGTTACTTCCTTTGGCGTGGATCAGTTGGAAAGTTGCAGTGGTACGTTTACCTTCATGGATTTCACCGCCGGGGATATCGACCAGCGTATGTGGGATTTCGGCGATGGCAATACCGATACGGTAGCCAATCCTACACATGCCTATGCCACACCGGGAACTTACACCGTTACCCTGATCACACACAATGCCTTCGGTTATGATACCCTGGTAAGAACAGATTTCGTAGAATACAGAAGTTCGTTAGGGATCCCCTATCAGCAGCCATTCCCGAATGGTTCATCGGACCTGGATGATTTCATCGTGATCGAAAATACCGAGTCGGAAGTAAGGGTTACCAGCGTTGCGGCCAAAACCGGGCCGGACGGATTAGCTATGGGTGGCAACACCTTTGCCTCCTGGATCACCCCGAGTCAAGGGAATGAATTTACCACGAACCCGGAGCACCTGGCCTCGGCAAGTTTGTGTATCGACGCCACGAGTGCGACCTCTTTAGGCTTGATCTTCGATCTGAAACTCATTTACCAGTATGTCGATAATTATACCAATTTCCGGGTTACTGTCGACGGTAACCAGATCGGTAATACCTATCAACCCCAGGGGATCACCAGCGATTGGATCACCCAGAACCTGGACCTTTCCGCTTATGTGGGCGGTGTGGTAGAAATTAAATTCGAATCCAGTTGCCGTTATGCTTATGACAACGGCGGCCCGGATATGGGTAATGGCGTGTATATCGATAATATCGTCGTCAAACAGATTACCGATCCTCCGGTTGCGGATTTCACGGTTTCCGATACCCTGGCCTGTAACGGATCGTTGACCGTAAATTTTGAGGACCGCTCGGTAGACTTTCCGGATACCTGGCTATGGAATTTTGGGGACGGGAATACTTCCAATCTTCAAAACCCGGTACATACATACATATCGACAGGGGTATACACCGTAACGCTAACGGCCAGTAACCAGCATGGTCAGAACACCATGACCAAAACCGACCTGATCGAAGTAACCAATGCCAGCCCGGCGGCAGCTTCCTGCATTCCGAACAACGGTTATTTTAACGATGCCGGTATTTACCAGGTGCAGGTTGATTCGACATTCGAACATAATTCCGGGAATGGTATCGAAGGTTACCAGGATTATGTATGCACCCAAATTATCACCATAACCGCCGGCGTTCCAACGCCGATCAAGGTGGTTACCGGTCCGACCTATGACGAATATGTAAGGGCCTGGATCGATTTCGATAATAATGGCGTATTCGACGATCCTGCGGAAATGGTATTCGACAGTGAGCCGAAACGGGTAACGCATCTGGGTACCCTCATGCTCCCGCAAAATGTTACCTACAACACCTTGCTTCGGATGCGCGTAATGTCGGAATGGGGATTCGGTGTACCACCCACACCTTGCGGTAATATCACGACCGGTCAGATAGAAGATTATAGTGTGATCATCGAAGAAAATATGCTGCCCCCGGAAGCAGGTTTTTCCGGTACACCCCTGAATACCTGCAGTGGCCTGGTCAAATTCAGCGATAATTCCTTCAACTTCCCCACCTCATGGGAGTGGGATTTCGGGGATGGAAATACTTCTAACCAGGAAAATCCTTCCCATACCTATGCCTTTCCCGATACCGGAAGCTATACGGTAAGCCTGATCGTTTGCAATCCTTATGGCTGCGATACGATCGTCCTGGATAAATATGTCGACTTCAACTACGGCGCCGCCGATCCCAATTGTGTGCCGGCCGTAGTCAACGCGATCCCGAATGTCGGGATATTCGAAGTTCACCTGAATACGATCCATAACGTAACATTAGATGGCATGCAGGAAGGTTATTATGACCAGGCTTGTACCAATACTAAAACGACCCTGATCGAAGGCGTGAGTTATGATATCTCCATACTTACCGGGACGCTCCTCAATGAGAATGTAAGGGTATGGATCGATTATGATAATAGCCTGGACTTCGATCCGGTTACCGAATTGGTGCTTGCATCCGATGATAAATTCATCTATCATGACGGGAACTTCACCGTACCCAGCGGTACAGTACATGATATCCCGATCCGGATGCGTGTGGCTTCCACATCGGATCTGCTGATGACACCGGATCCCTGTGCCACTACCTTCGACGGACAGGTGGAAGATTATACCGTTACCGTGATCAGCAACCAAATACCCCCGATCACTTCTTTTGAATCGGAAAATATCGGTAATTGCACCGGAGAAATGCAATTTACCGATAAGAGTATCAACCAGGCCAGCAGTTGGTTATGGGATTTCGGAGACAGCACCACCTCCAACGTGCAGCATCCGGTCCACACGTATAGCGTGCCCGGTCATTATGACGTTACTTTAATAACGACCAACACCCACGGATCCGATACACTGGTCGAATCTGTGCTGGTGGCCTTCAACTATGCCGATTTCCTGATCACGCCCAACCCGGTACAAGTGGGCGAACCGGTATCCTTTACAAATAAGAGCTACGATTATGACGAACTCGACTGGAATTTCGGTGATGGCAATTCATCCAGCCTGGTCCACCCGGACCATGTCTATACCGAGACCGGCGCCTATAATGTCAGGTTAACCGTTGAAAATGATGAGGGCTGCAGCCATTTCAAAGTAGCCGCCGTACAAGTTGCCGATCTGACGGGGATCGGAGCCCCTGCTGCTGTTAACGAGCTCCGGATCTATCCGAACCCTACCCAGGGTCAATTGAACCTCTCTTACCGGTTCGAAGGCCAGGGTGATATCTCACTTTCCGTGATAAATGTATTGGGTGAAACCATGCTTCAATCACAACACACTGAAAGCTTCGATATCACGGTAAATATGTCGGCTTGGGCCAAGGGAATTTATCTTGTTAAGATCGTTCAGGGCAAAGAACAGTTGATCCGGAAGATCGAATTATATTGATCAGAAGAATCTTCCGGATCATTGATGAATTATTAAAGCCTCTATACGGACGGCCGTCTGTCTGTATCGAGATGATTCTACCCGAAATAAAACAAGAAATGTTCGGTGTTAAAATTTCAATTGTTAACAGGCTGATACACAACACCAATAAGATATATCAAGACACCAGGACCAATTGCTTGCACAACTAGTTACGATCTAACACCACATTATAAGTTATATTCAATCCCCAAGTGTAGGAATAATCGAAGGCAGGATCATATGGAACTCCCTCGATCAGATGAATTTTTATCATAGGCTCTATTAAAAGTAAGGATGTTCGGGAGAATGAATATTCATATCCGAAACTCGCTATTAAAGCCAAACTTCCTGAGGACCACAAACCATGTGGTTTTGGATCGTCTAAGTCCACAAATACACCACCAAGACGTCGAGGATACCAAATCCGTGTTTGATGGTAGGTAAATCTTCGAAGGCCTACTCCACCGCCAAAGGATATAAAAAATGCATTCTTTTTACTATGGAAATTGTGCTTGAGTAATATGGGGACTAACCATTCATCAAATGAATAATCTATATCCATATCTACATAAACTCTGTTGCCCGTTTGTTCATCCCAAAATCCTCCACCCCCAGGTTCCGTATAAGTGATCCTTTTTTGCCGATAAAACAAACCCGTTCTCATGGAAAACCGTTTGGAAATGGTGATTTCTCCATTAATGCCTACTGTAATCCCTGTTTTTGGAGAAATAAGATATATTTTATTATATCCTCCCGTCACATATTGGATCTCAGGACTGAAACATAATCCTATCCGGAGTGGTTGATGATACTTTGCTTCTTGTGCAAATATCACCATAGGTAAAAGACAAAATATGATGAAAAATGTTTTCACGAAATTACCAGGTCTTTGACATGCGAAAGTATACTTTCGCTAATTTATATATGTAAGTATAATAAAATAAATATTGTGGTGCAAGAGGAGATTGAATTTTAAATCAATAGACTTTTGATTATTCGTTCAATACGGTTATTTTATCGATAAAACATGTTTATAACAACAGCCAGTTGGCGATTAAGGGACGTTTCACGTTATTTGCCAATTTTGCCTCTCTGGGACTTTCTTGTTTTCCTCAAACTATTGGCTATGCAACTATCTGAGTAGGCTAAAACAGCTAATAACCTGGGCGCGAACTCACATTTATTCTCGGAAAATGTCAAGAATGACTCAAAGTTGACGTTGATTTAACGCAAAATTGACATCATTCTGTGATTGCACAAGTTTATAAAATAGGACAGGGGATCCGGCCTTTGTTACGGTTCCGTTTGGATTCGACGATCACACCGCCGGTATAGATCAGCGATATTTCGTAGCCACCCCTCGCGTTGCTGACTCGGCTAAAGGAGGAGATATTGAAATCATAGCTGAGGCCAAAAATAAATCGTTGATAGTCGAGGGCAGTCATAATAACAAGAGCATCGGCATTTCTGTAATTCCTGAACCAACTGCCAAATCTTATACCGGCATTATCTTCCAGGTTGTAACGTAAAGCCGCACCCATTATTAGTTCACTGGCAGATCTTTGTTTCATGAGCATGATGGCCGGCAGAAGATCGAATTGGTCATTTAATTTGATAGCGGCGCCACCATGGATAACTGTTCTCATCGACAGGGTATTCGCCGGGCCGCTGGCAAAATTAACGACCGGACTGTTAAGGTGAAAAAGAGAAAAGCCGGCATAAATATTGGCCCGTTCATTAGGAACGATATTCCATAAAGCTCCAGCCCCGATGTCGGTGAATTGAATATTGGTGCTGTTAAACGCTTCATTGGAGGATGTTGAGCCGTTTACGATCTGGTCGCCGAACCGCAGCAGATTGGGGTCAAATCCTATCTGGTGCAGCCCTCCCTGTACGCCCACGGCAATATAGTGGTTTTTGTCCCCCAGGGTTTGATGATAGGCGGCTGACCCAAAAAAGCCGGTTCTGCCAATATGGCCCGGTTCGGGATTATCGCCATACATATACACCCCGAGCGCGAGGATATTACCATAGCTGAATAGATTATTGACCAGCTTGGCATCGAAGCTGGCGGCATAGGTTTTGAGGAAGGGGACAAATCCCCATTGATCCCGGTAATTGGCGGCAAACCGGTAGCGGCCGTTAAAGAAACCGGTTTGTGCCGGATTTACCGTTAGTGGGGAAAAATAGAATTGTGAAAAGTGTATATCCTGCGCTTGTGCAGGTTTAACGGATATCAGCAAACCAACCAGCAGGGCCAGCAACACGCTTGAACATACCTTCCCACACAAAGCTAGACCTTCAAGTTTGTACATTGAAATATATAACAGGCCGCCAAAAGCCTTATTACCGGATCAGGGTCACATTACCTTCGAAGGCTCTTTCTTCATCCAGTAAGGTTTTGGCTTTAATAATGAACATATACGTTCCAATCTCCTGTGGTACACCCTTGTACTTTCCATCCCAGCCCTGACCGATCACATTGGTTTCGAATACTAATTCACCCCATCGATTGAAGACCTTGAATTCATAAAGTTCTTCGATGGCCATATAAATGGGATAGAAGATGTCATTGGTTTTATCTCCATTCGGTGAAAAGGCTGTGGGTACCACAATATTCGGATCCAGCACAAAGACCGTTACGTCCAGTGTCCGTTTACAGCCGTTTGCATCCACGATCTTTACCTGGTATTCCGTGGTGGAGTCAGGTGTAGCAGTTGGATTGGAAATATCGGTAAAGTCGAGACTCGATCCGGGCTCCCATAAATATTCGATCCCGCCGTTCGCTACCAGGAAGGATTGCTGTCCCGGTGCGATGGTATCATCTTCACTGATATCAAAGGATGTCGGGATGATATCGATGGCGATCTCTGCCGTATCCGAACACCCGGTACCGAATTCCGCGATCAGCTTGTAGGTGATCGGGTCGACGGTATAGGTTTGGGCCTGTAAGGAATCCGGGTACAGCAGGTCGGTCGGCGGTTCCCAATGCACACTGCTGACGGCTCCGTTTACGGAACCAACTAGCGGTATGGTATCACCCTCGCATAGTTCGATACTGTCGGCGTCGACATCTGCCTTATGAACTTTAAGCTGGAACGTATCGTAATCGAAACAACCGTCGGGCGGCGAATAGATCACTTCCAGCAACAAGTCTGTTGTCGTATCCGGGGTAAGGGTCAATATGGAAACCGTATCCCCGTCAACGGAATCAGCTAAAGTAGTGGTGGTATCATCCAGGTAAAACCAGTTATATTCATTGTTGAACTGGGTGGTGGCGTTCCTGGCCCGCAGACTGACGGTTTCCCCATGGCAAACCGAGGTATCACCGGAAATATCGGCTTTGGTCCGTGGGAGGACATTCACCGTTTTCTGGATATACTGGTCACCGGCACACTGGTCGCCGATAATGGTCAGCGATACAAAGAATCCGAAACCGATCGAATCCCAAACCACCCGTATCTGGGTATTGGGAACATAGTCGTTAACGACTTTTCCCCCGTTTTGTTCGAAGTGATACCAGCCGTTCGATTCTTCAAAGAAGGTTGCGGTATAGGTCACGGTATCGCCCTGGCACACATCGAAGTCGCCGTCAAAGTCACGGGTAACGGCGGCATTCCAGATATAGAACTGCACAGGATTGGAAACCGGCCCGGTACAGTCGGGCCCCGCCGTTTCCTGAACGGTCACACTGGTCCAGCCTTCGGGGAAATTATCCGTATTAAAGCATATGGTCGGTAATGGAGGATGCGGCGGTATTTGTGGCGCATTTCCCGGTGGTGGACGCCAGGTAAAGGAACCGCCCGTACTGAACTCGAACTGGTATTGCGATGTCGGCGACAACCAGTTGGAGCTCACCGTCAGGCAGATCGGGTTCCTCGGGTTTGGCGGACAAATGATCGTATCCCGGTCGCCGGTAAGTGTGATCGGCCAGCCGGAGATGCCGGTAACCGTCATCCGCACCAGGCTGCCCCATTGATCGGTTGTATCCGAACCGTTCGACGAGATCACCCGGACATAATACATCTTGGGTTCCATGGGCAGCGCCAGGTATTGCTGGAATGGGGGGAAACATAATTCCATTAATCCACTGGCCGTATTGAGCTCGAGCCCCAATACCCCTTCGTTGATCACTGCCATGGTTTGATTGTCCAGCACCTGGAACAGGAACTCGTTATTCGGATCATAGACGATATTGGGATCGAATTTATTGATGTCGTAAGGTATTTCTATACATACACTGTCCGTATCGGTGACACAAACACTGAAATCCTGTGCCTGGTTGGTTTCCACGTCGCAATTAACGATACAGAAGGGTCCCCATATCGCTCCTTCTATAACCGGATCCGTTGAATTGACCCGGATATAATAATTACATCCTTCCGGCACATCATCCGGTATTTTGCCGGATTGTGAGCCTGGTGATATAGGTGGGGGATAAATGGCCGGATCATAGGTTTGCGTATTGGGTCCGGATGGTCCGCCGATGGTATCCGGCGGGTTGGCCGGGAAGTTGCCGTTGGAATCCGATAGCTCCAGCCAATAGGCATTGCCAGGATTATAGGCGCCGTACGAATAAAACGGAACGTCGATCACACTGTTCATACATATGGTAGGAAAGGTAGTACCTGTTCCGGCCCCCGATCCGTTCATGATCGGGTCTTTCAACACCGCAGGAGTATCCGCAATGGCTGTTGAATCCGGGCAATCAATGATCTCCCAGCAAATGGTGCTTGGTGTACCGACAAAGGTCGGATTGCTGATCCTGCTGATCCGGTAACAATAGCATGGTCCGATAGGTATGGAAGAAGGTACCAGGAATCCGGTTCCGGTGGCCACCCAGTTGCCGGGCGTGGCGACAAAATTCGACAGGATCCCGAATACAAAGGAATTGTCCCAATTACAGCTCGAATCGGATAATTCAATAACATAATCTCCTTCACAAAGCGGTTCGGTAACCGTAAAGGCAAAGGTTATGTCAGGGTTGTTCACATCTTCATGGCACACCGGTGTCGGCGACATGCTGGTGGCAATAATAGCCGGTGAGGGCTGGTCAGGCGTGGTCGTATCGCCGTTGATCCCTACCAGCATAACATCATCGACAGCAAAGGGTATTTGGCCGCCGCCGGAGGTATCCGCATTGGTGTTGATCCATCGGAAAGCGATCAGAAAATTTCCATGCCCTACAAATTGAGGCATCGATATTTCCGTGTATTTCCACCGGTCCATATCCTTATATTTCGTTTCACCATCCCGGTTAACGGTCAGGTTCCAGTTGGCCCCTCCATCGGTGCTGTAATAAACTTCACCAAAACCATAGGGCGAACCGATGCTCAGGTACCAGAAAGTGATCAGCACCTCTCCGTAACCATAGGTACAAACCCCGCCATTGTTCATCACTGTCCATTGATCCGAATTATTGGCCGCGTTATACGTGGCGCCCTGGGGAAAGGTGGTATTATCATTGATGTGCATATAGTTACCGCCGGGGAAAGCAATGTTTCCGATGGTATCGAAAATCGTATCCTGTGGCGGGGTATCCATATAGATCGGTTGTCCGTCATACTCTGAATTGATCACCCATTCATTGGACCCGTAATTATTGATACCTAAAGGGGAATTGACATCGAAGGCTCCCGAATTCTGGGGAATATCAAAATCCTGCACGAATATCAGGGTGGCCTGCTGTGCTATAGTAAACTGTCCACACAACATGAACAGGGCTGTTATCAGGATATAGTAATAATTTTTTTTCATAGCTAATGATTTATATGGGGTGATCGTAGTCAGATTTTTGCTGGTATTTATGATGATTTAATATTCTTCCTCTCCGGGTTCCATGTATTTGACATTTTCCAGTTCTCCGATGATCTTAAATTCCGTTCTTCGGTTCAATTGTCTGCCTTCAGGGTTGTCCGATCCATCGGGATTGGAATTCGGGGCAATGGCCACTTCTTCACCATAACCTTTGGGAACCAGGCGTTCCGGTGATATCTTGTTTTTGATCAGGAACTTCACCACACTTTCCGCCCGTTTTTGAGAAAGCTGGATGTTGTATTCATTACTGCCTTTACTATCGGTATGGGAGCCCAATTCGATCTTTATGGCAGGATGCTCACGGAGTAAGATCAACAGGGAATCCAAGGTCTTGATGGATTCCGGCCGCAGCGTGGCTTTATCGAAATCATAATAGATGTTTTGAAGCCGGTAAGCAACATTCAATTCCATTTTTTTCAGGAAAAGATCGACACGGAAGGTATCCGAGCGTGTAATGCCCATGGTACTGACACCTTCATAATCGGTGAACAGGCTTTTACCGGAGAAATATCCTTTTTTCGCGGCGCTTAATTTGTATTCTTTGTTAGGATTCAGGTCGAAAAAATACATGTTGCCGTCTTTGGTAATTTCCGAGGCGATCGCCAGGGGCTCTCCGCTTTCATCTTCCGAATTGGCGATATATAGCGAAACGGTGGCGTCGTTGATGGGCGTTTTGGAGGGATCGCTTTCGTCATACACATAACCCTGAACGGCAACGTTGATCACATTGCGGTATTCAAACCGGTAAATGTCGTCGCAGCAGGTCGGGCTTTTCAAGGCAATGGAACCCGGACGGTTGGATACCAGGTAACCACCCTGCCCGCTTTTCTCCGGTACGAAATACATATCGTCGACCCTTGTGTTCAAAGGAGGACCCATATTTTCCGGCTTGGTCCATTTTTTCATCATCCCTTCGGTTCTGAAAATATCATAGCCGCCCATACCGACACGGCCGTTAGAGCTGAAATAAAAGGTTTTGGATTTGTTATCGAAATAAGGCGTGATATCATCCCTCAGGGAATTGATCTTCCGGCCTGCATTTTGCGGCTCGCCGTATTTTTTACCGTTGCGGGAAATAACCGAGTACCATATATCCATTCCTCCGACACCTCCCGGCCGGTCAGACACGAAATAAAGCACCTGCCCGCCTCTTTTATAGGGCCCGATCGTTGGGTGTGTACTGGTGTAGCCCTCCATATTGATGTTGAACTCCAGTTTTTCCGGGGTACCCCAATCACCCTTTTTGTAATTGGTTACATAGATCTCACAATTTACCTTACCGGTTTCGGTCTGCTGGCATTTGGTGAAATAATATTTGCTGCCGTTAAAGGAAAAAGTACCGTTGCCGGTATGATAGTTATTATCATTGATAGCCGGCGGCAATTTTTGTTTGTTGGTATATTCACCGCCATTCCGGTCGAGCTGGAAGATCCTGCTGAAATGTTTGACATTCTTTTTTCCGTCGAGCTCGATCACGGAATCGGAATACAGGGTAGCATAGAAGAATTTATCATCACCCATGGGCATCGGAGCGAATTCGGTATAAGCCGCATTGATGTTTTCGTCCATGTGGATCATTTTGATATTAGCCGGGCTTTTTTGAGCTTCCAGGGCATAATCGCAGCCTTCTTTTTCGACCCTTACGATCTTCTTGTAATTCTGGGCATCCGACTGCTTATAGGTTTTGATAAAGTTGGTAAAGGATTTTTTGGCTTCGGCATATTTGCCGTTCATCTTTTGGGCCTGGGCATACTTGAAGCCGACCAGCGGATATTTTGCCGCGGCCTGGTCCATGGTTTTTTTATACCATTCTTCTGCCTTTACATAATCCCGGGATAAAAAATAGGATTCCGCCAATTGCCAGGCAACATGCGGGTTGTCGGGCGTACTTTCATGGACTTTGGCATAGTAGTCGATGGCATTATAGTAGCTGCCCATATTGAACAACTGATCTGCGAATTTCAAGTTTTGCTTGGGTGAATATTCCTTATCTCCCGCTCCTTTCTGGGATTTACACCCGAAGAGTATCATCAGCAAACAACTGCACAATAGTAATCTCATTCCAATTTTAGTTTTGGGACAGGTTCTTAAATTTTTCAGGATTTAGATCGGTGGCCTTCATCATTTCGCATGGGCTTTTTGTGGTGGTGGGTTTTAATACCTGATGCAGGGTAAAACCGGGTTGATCGGCAAAGGTTTGCTCAGGTTGCCGATATATATTAGCGAGATCTCAGGCCCTCCTCTATAGGTGGATGCCTCGTTAAGGGAAGAAATATTGACGTCATAACTCAGGCCGAGCTTCCAGTTTTTGTATTGCAAGCCGGTGGTAGGTATGGCGGCATCGATAATAGAATTACCCGCAGACATCCGGAACCAGGATCCGAAATAAAGGACAGCCTGCGAAAGTTTTCCTTCCTGCAACTCATAGGTAGCAGAGGCGCCAAGGTTGATCTCCTGGGCTTTACGCTGACTCATGAAAATGACACTGGGCACCACACCGACTTTTTCGTTCACTTTATATTGGGTGCCTGCGTGTACGGCAAGCCGCGATTCCAGGGGATTGTCGGTTTGATTCAGGAAGCTTTCATTGGGTTGCGTGAGGTGGAACATGGCTATGCCACCGAATGCCGAAAGTTTTTCATTGAGCACGGATGTCCATCCCAGTCCGGCCTGAAAATCCATATAAGACATGGATTCGTTCATTCCGCTTTCGCCATGAGGAAGGTCGCTGCTAAAGATCTGACCATCGAATTGGTTGTTGAAAGTTAAGCGGGAATAATCGATCCGTTTATTGACCAGCCCACCCTGGAAACCAATGCTTACCACATGATCTTTATTGATGGCATGGTGATAGGCCAACGAACCGAATATCGATTGATTGGTCAAATTGCTCAAACCGGATTGATCATTGAAAAATTGTAAGCCCCAGGCTATTTTACCGGATTTGATCAGGTTATTGGGGATCTCCATATCCACGGATGCGGCAAAGGTTTCAAAGGGCGTGTTCGGATGTATACTTGCCCATTGTCTACGGTAGTTGCCGGCTAACCGGTAGGTACCGTCGAAATTACCGGTCATGGCCGGATTGAGCGTTAGCGGGGAATTATAAAACTGCGAAAAATGAATGTCCTGCGCCTTCATTTCCGGACTAATAAGGATAAGTCCCGCCATAACCAGGGTAAATAGGATTATGGGTCGTTTTAAGGGTAGATATAGTTTCATGACTTTTTGATATGGTAATAACTGAAGTTGTTGAAATTATTGCTAATATAAATAAATTATGTCGTTATCAACTGTTGTCACCGGATCAGGGAAACATTGCCGTAAATCGGATCAATTTTCTCTCCGGTTACCTTGGTACCGCTAACCATCCACACATAAACACCGATATCGGAAGGCTTTCCGTTTCGAATATGATTACCGTCCCAACCCGTATTGATGTTATCGGATTCAAAAACAAGCTCTCCCCAGCGGTTAAAGATCTTCAGATCGAATTCTGACAAGCCTGCTCCCTGGAAACCGAGCAGGTCATACACAAAAAAGATATCGTTCAGGGCATCGTTATTGGGCGTAAATGCCGTCGGTACATCGATGGTAGCAGGCACCAGCACTTCAATGGATACCTGGTCGGATGCCGGGCAATTGTTATGGTCGAGGGCATTCAGGTTGTAGCTGGTCGTAACCGTAGGACTGGCATACGGAGATTCCAGGGAGGAATCACTCAGGCTTTCCGCAGGATCCCACAAGTAGGATGCAAAGCCGGAGCTGGGCATCAGCAAGATGCTGTCGCCGATCATAATGGTCTGATCGGATCCGGCGTCGACGGTCGGGATCGGGAATACATTCACCAGGAAACCTCCCCCCCTGGCGGTATCGGTGCAGGCCCTGTCGGTGGTAATGGCCAGCAACAGGGGATAGGAGCCCGTATCTTCGTAAACATGGGAAGGCGGGTTGGGGCCGTTATGCGTGGTACCGTCACCATATTCCCAATACCAGGAATTGATACTACCGCTGCCGCTGCCGCTGGAAGAACTATCGGCAAAAAAGGTGGTATCTCCCAGGCAGACATCATTAAAGGTAAAATCCACAATTAGCGGTGGATCGGAAATGACAATGGTTTGCTGCATGGTATCCACGCATTTGGTGGCAGGATTTACGATGAACAGAACATTATACGTACCGATTTCCTTGAACTGGTAGGAGGTATGTTCCGCCGAACTGGTATCCATGGTGGAAGTATCCACGCCAAAATCCCAGAAGTAGGTGGTGCCCCTTGTACTTTCATTGGTAAAGGTCAGGGTATTCGAGCAGGTATCCATCGACCAGTCGAAGACCGCGGTCAGGTCCGTATCACAAAGGGCCACGTTAAACTGAAAATCCCTTCGATTGGTAGTCAGCAACTGGCCGTCCCGCCATTCTTCCACACAAATACCGACCACAAACTGCCCCGGGAATTGAGGCCTGCCGGATAATGCGCCTGTTACCGGGTCGATCTGCAATTGCGTAGGTCCGGTTCCTCCCAGGGGATTTTGAAAGGAGAATCCCGAATTATAGGGAACATTTCCAAAATTCGGTTTCGGATCCGGGGAGGGGACGCTACCGTCGACCACTACAAGGCTGCTCAGGTGAGGGTTGCAAAGCTTATAGGCCAGGGAGTCACCGTCGGGATCGCTTGCGGAATGGTCGAAAACGATCTCTTCATTCAGGCAAATGATCGTCGGTGGGAAAATGTTATAAGAAGCAGAGCTGTTACAATCGGCCACACTGGGGTCCGGTACCTGGATCTCCCAACTGGCGCCGGTACCCAGGGGATTGGGGATGTTTACAATATCATCGTTCCGGCAACATCTTTGAAACACCAGGGTATAAGAACCGCCCCCGGGAAGCGGAGGCATCTGGATGGTTTGTTCGTATAAGCCTTCTTCCACACAAACATTGGGGGGAGAAAAGAGGCAAAGTTGGTAGGTTTCATTGGGTAAGGTATCCCTGCTGATCAGCGGGAGATCCGTACCGATGGGCCCGTTGATCAGGTTCCCGGCATCATCATAAATACCCAGGTATGCAGGGTCGTCGAACTCCGCATTGGAGGAATTCGTACAATCCCGGTAAAGCAATAAGGTAATGCGATAAAAATGATTGTTAGGGTCGACACATTCGTAATACAACTCTCCACCAATCACATGCGTACCAAAAGCAGGCTGGGCACCCATCAATACCCAATATACCAGGCATACAATAATCGGACGATATAAGCCAGCCATCTGCCAAAGAATTTATGACAGGCAATTTATAAAAAATAATTTAGAAAACCATGCCATAAGGCAAGAAACACGGCTATTTCAGGATATTTGGAGTCCGTTTTTCGCTAATTATCCGAAAATGCCCAAATCGCCCTGAAGCGTAGGAGAATACTAGTACCTCACCAATTTCCCGTAAGCCGGCCTGGAATTTGATGAATTCAGGCGGTATATATAGCACCCCGGAGGAAGATCTTCAACCATAATTTGCTGACGGTTAGTGGTGTTGAGGCGGATCTGTTTGACCATTTGCCCTTGTATATCGAAAATTTGTAAGATCTCCGGCCTGATGGATGACCATTCCAGGAGAAAGCGGTCTTTAAACGGATTAGGAGAAACCAGGATGGTTGGAACATCCTGGGTATCCGAAATACCTGAAGCAGCACAGTCGGCGATATGTATAAACCATTGTTTGAGGGTATCGGCGGAGCAGGCCGGCCCCTGGCTTACGCTGAGGCTCACATCAAAATCTCCAGCCTGCTGATAGGCATATACGGGCGTTTGTTCGGTTGAAGTTCCACCGGCATCGCCGAAATTCCAGGTATATTTTACCGCCGGGCCCAGGGGGGAGATCACCTCGAATCGAATGGAATCACCGATACAGGCCGTATCCGTGCTGGCCATGAAATCCGCCACCGGTGTTGTATCCAGGCAATTCGCTACATTGAAATTGAAATCCCGGATATAGGTGGATAATAGATTGCCATTTCGATATTCTTTTACACAAATGCCTGTAACAAATTGCCCGGAAATATTCGCAATTCCCCGGATCATCCCCTGGTCGACGACAAGGTTGCCCGGTTGAGGGTCCAGGGGATTATTGAAAGTATAGGGCTGGATATAGCTCATATCTGCAAATGCAGGCAGGGGATCGGGAGCAGGTACGCTGCCGTCGATCACAATGACACTGCTGCCTTTTGGCGAACATAATTCATAGGTAAGCGAGTCTCCATCCGGATCCACCGCCCGGTAGTCGACGATCACGCTGTCCTGTAAACATATCAGGGTGGGTGGTACTATACTGAAAACGGGTGAATTATTACACCCGGCCATGCCGGGATCCGGGATCTGAACCGTCCAACTGAAGCCTGTTCCCAAAGGATTCGGGATATTGATGATATCGTCGTTCCGGCAGCAACGCTGATAAACCAGGTGATAGCCTCCTGCCTTTGGAACGATGATCATCGTTACTTCATACAGGCCTTTCTCCACACAGACGCCCGGAGGCGCTGCTTTGCAAATATTGGAAACGGTATTCAGCAGGGTATCCCTTGAGAGCAGCGTCATATCTGTTCCGATGGGCCCGTTCATCAGGTTTCCTGCAGTATCATATAAACCCAGGTAAGCCGGATTGTCGAATTCGGCTGCCAAGGGGCTGCTGCAATCCCTGTACAACAACAAGGAGACTCTGTATAGGTTTGCGGCGCTATCGATACATTCGTACCAAAATTCACCGCCGACTATATGCGTTCCGAATGAAGGAGCAATGGTCCAGCAAAGTAGGAAGGTGATCGTCAATCTTTTAAAAATCATCATCAAATATTATTTATGATCGCAATTTACATGTTTTTACAAAATTATGATTCCCATGGATGAGCTGCCGAACCAATGGACGATGCGGCCGGCTGGTTGTACCAAACGTTTACACGAATGTACAAAGGATAGGCAAATATCCGGGAAACGCCTGCTTGTTCCGGACATCCCGGGAACGATCGATTGAAATATCATGATCACATGATGTTGAGGAACCAATTCCAATCGGATCCGGTTTACTCCCGATATATGATCGCATCGCCTTGTTCAATTTTTGATCAATTCGCTAAATTTAACCGCTTTTTCATGATCTTTTTCCCCTAATTCATGCCTTGCAATGGCTATAATTCGTATCTTTTTGAATTATTTTTTAACCCGAAATCCTATTTGATCGGATCCTGGCCTTTTCAGGATCTGCCCGTTTCTCATGCAGCAAATTGTTATCGTCGGTAATGGGATTGCAGGCATTACGGCTGCCCGGTTTATCCGCAAATTATCGGATCATTCGATTACGGTGATCTCCGCAGAAACGGATCATTTTTTCTCCCGAACGGCGCTGATGTATATCTACATGGGACACATGACCTATGAACATACCAAGCCCTATGAAAATGGGTTCTGGCCAAAAAACCGGATCGACCTGGTGCGGGATTACGTGGAGAAGATCGACAAGGCCAGCAAAAAAATAGCGCTAAGGTCCGGCAAAGCGCTGTCCTATGATCATTTGATCCTGGCTACCGGCTCTCAAAGCAATACATTCGGTTGGCCCGGGCAGAATCTGAAAGGCGTGCAGGGTTTGTACAGTTACCAGGATCTTGAACTGATGGAAGCCAACACGGAAAACATCAGCCGTGCGGTGGTGCTGGGTGGCGGACTTATTGGCGTGGAAATGGCTGAAATGCTGCACTCCAGGCATATTCCGGTAACCTACCTGATCCGGGAAAAAGGTTTTTCAAGCCATTTTTTACCGCCCGAAGAGGCAAATATGGTATCCAGGGAGATCAGGGACCATGGGATCGACCTCCATGAAAAACGGGAACTTGCCGAGATACTGGGGGATGAAAACGGTCAGGTTCGCGGGATCATCACCAATGACGGTGCTGAGATCCCCTGCCAATTCGTCGGTTTAACGGTAGGCGTTCATCCGAATATCGATCTGGCGAAAGCATCGGGGTTGGAAACCGATAAAGGCATCCTGGTCAATCAACATTTTCAAACAAGCCACCCGGATATCTATGCCGTAGGTGATTGCGCCGAACTAAAAGATCCTCCGGAAGGAAGAAGGCCGATCGAACCGATCTGGTATACGGGCAGAATACAGGGGAAAACAGTTGCCCATAACATCTGTGGTCAACCCGTAGCTTATGATCCGGGTATTTGGTTCAATTCCGCAAAGTTTTTCGATATTGAGTACCAGGTTTACGGCGATATCAAGCCTAAGCCTGAAGCCGGTGTAAGATCCTTGTATTGGGAAGACAGCGCCGGAAAACGATCCATCCGGATCAATTACAGGGGCGATGATGAGCGGGTGATCGGATTCAACCTGATGGGGATCCGCTACCGGCAGGAAGTATGTGAGCATTGGATCAAAAATAATTCCGGGATCAGGCAGGTATTGGAAAACCTGGGAGCGGCCAACTTTGATCCTGAGTTTTTCCGGCAATATGAAGCGGATATAGTAGCTGAATTCAACCGGCAAAATGAGGGAAACCCGGTTACTTTGAAACGAAAAAGGGGCTTGTTTGCGGGAATTTTCAGGTAGAAACTGTTGAATAGCCATCCGCATGGATGTTTTCCCCAGGTAAAGCCATCGAATAACTACTGAAAACATAAAAAAAACCGAGCGATGTCCAGTATTGTTAAAAATATCACCGGAAGATTGCTGGTAACGGTATTCGGAGCATTATTGCTGCTGTCCGTTTATTTTATCGTGTCGTCCTATTTCAGTTTCCTCAGAAATTCGGAAGCTGATCTGCTGGCACGCTTACATAGTATCAGTTCCACCTTATCCATGCAGATCGACGGTGATCAGTTAATGGGATTATTAACAAGGTATCCGGAGAAAGATGCCATCAAAAAAAATTCGGATGATCCCGATTACCAGGCCATACACGATATATTATTGGAAGCTTATACCCTGAACGGGTTAAAATCGCCGATCTATACCCTTACCTGGCAAGCCGATAGGCAAAATTATTGTTTTGGGGTAACCTCGGCCGAAAATCCTTATTACAGGCATGAGTACAGTACCTTTCCCAAGGAGCTGCCGGGGATCTACCAATCCGGTGGGGTTTTGCCGGCTTTTGAAGATGAACATGGCAGTTGGCTTTCGGCGGTGGCGCCGGTCAAAGACAGGCATGGGAATGTTACCGCCGTGATCGAGGTCGATGAACCTTTTGATGAATTTATCCAGCGCGCCAGGCAGGAACTTTGGAGAAATATAGGCATTACACTGGCCATATTTTTAGTGGTCGGTTTTTTCCTGTTCCGCCTGATAAAGAGCCTGCTGGCGCAGGAAGAAGCTTCCAAACTGGCGCTGGAGGAATCCAACCGGATCATAGAAGCCAAGAACAAGCATATTACCGATAGTATCAATTATGCCAGCCGGATCCAGCAGGCGTTGGTACCGGAGCATGATGAGATCTACCAATTTTTACCCGATGCATTTATTCTTTATAAACCCAAGGATGTGGTCAGCGGAGACTTTTATTGGTTCAATAGCCTGACCTATTCATCATTGGATAAAAATAAGCACCAATTATTATTGGCAACGGTCGACTGTACCGGACATGGCGTTCCGGGAGCGATGATGTCGGTGATCGGCAATTCCCTGCTCAATGAAATTGTCAAAGAAAAGAAGATCACTCAACCGGCCGAGATCCTGAACCAATTGAATGCCAGTGTTATTAAAACATTGAAACAGGATGAAAAAAGCGCTCAATCCAAAGACGGAATGGACGTGGCGCTTTGTCATATCAATCTTGATAATCTTGAAATTCAGGTTGCGGCTGCCTATCGCCCGATATATTATGTAAAGGACGGGGAATTACTGGAGATCAAAGGCAACAAATTTCCCATTGGAGGTTCTCAATTCGACTTTAACCGAAAATTCACCAATCATACGCTCCAACTGAGTAATGGGGATGCGGTTTACCTCTTCACGGATGGTTATGTCGATCAATTTGGCGGCCCTAATAATAAGAAGTTTATGAGTAAGCGGCTGAAACAGTTGATCGCGGAAAATAAAGATAGAAGCATGGAGGAACAGTGCCGGATCATTAACAGGTCTTTTGAAGAATGGAAAGGCGAATATAACCAGATCGACGATGTGGCTTTCATCGGCATTAAGTTTTAAGGGTTCAATCACATGAGGAAGGCAGGTCTTATCATATTTCTTTGTTCGTTAACCGTTTTCCTGGTTAGCCTGAGCCTGGGTAATTACCGGTTAACGCATGACCTGGTTCAGCAAACTTTTTATTCGCCGGAATCGGTGGAATACTTTTTTGCTGCCGAACAACAGTTGATCGACCATGAATTTGGCAACCAATTTGCGTTTACCGCTGCCCTGGACAAAACATTTTCGGCCGCCAACAGCCGGATCGTGGCGGATCTGGGGATTACGGATACAGATGTGCAACGGATCGGAGACCTGGCGACAAGCTCCGGCGCGGTCAATTATTCCGAATCGATTTTGGCTCAGGCTTTCCCCGGGCCGACAGCTCCTCATGCTTTTAAGAAAAAGGCCTTGTTTGACCATACGGGTTGGATGTTTGGCCGCGAATATGCCGATAAAGATGCTTTCCTGGCCGACCTGAATACCAAAGTTCCGGCGATCAACCGGCAACTGATCGCGGATAAAGGGTTTCCCGACCCAGCGATCAAGGACCTGAAGTTCAGCTTAACCAAAGCCTCGACGATCGGTATCATCAAAGATCAGCGGTTGTTGCTGGCGATCATTTGTTTTCTCGGGAGCTGCCTGGGCGCTTTATTATATATCCTTCCGGGCATCAAAGAAGGACCTCCCGGCATTAAGAACAACCACATATTCCAGCATGCTTCTACCAACCGGGGATGGATCGGTATGATCACCGGCGGCTTCCTTATCGGCTTTTATATTTTGCTCTACTGGTGGCCGGAATATATCACCAATTGGGTATTGTTACTGGATGGGGTGAGTCTATCGATCAGCGGTAATCCGGCCAGTCAATGGTTTTTATATGGGTTTATGTATTGCCTGGCTATGGTGGTTATGGGCATACGGATGATCATTAAATACCGGCACAGCAATTATCAAATGATCCGGACCGTATCGGTGATCTTTTTCCAGGTTGCCTTCGCTTTTTTGATCCCCGAGATCCTTGTCCGGCTGAATCAACCCTATATGGACCTGAAGAATATCTGGCCGCTGGATTATGATTTCTTTTTTAACGGGTGGCTCCTGAACTATGACGGCATGCAGCAGGAGGGTGTGGCCGTGATCAACGGTGGGAGGGTCGGCTTCCTGATGTTGGTCTGGGGTATAGCGCTCATCATTGTCGGTGTACCGGTGCTGGTTTATTTTTATGGCAAGCGCTGGTATTGCTCCTGGGTATGTGGTTGCGGGGGACTGGCCGAAACCCTGGGTGACCCCTACCGGCAATTGTCGGATAAATCGTTGAACGCCTGGAAGGTCGAACGGTGGTTGATCCACAGTGTGCTGGTTTTTGCCGTGTTAATGACGGGGCTAACGCTTTATACTTTCTTTTCCGGCTCCTGGACAGTGATGGGAATCGAAACGGTTTCGATCCAAAAAGCCTATGGTTTCCTGATCGGATCTGCTTTTGCCGGAGTGGTCGGCACCGGGTTTTACCCCCTCATGGGCAACCGGGTATGGTGCCGGTTCGGATGCCCTTTGGCAGCTTACCTGGGGCTGGTTCAGAAGTTCAGATCCCGCTTCCGGATCACGGTGAACAAAGGACAATGTATATCTTGCGGGAACTGCTCTGCTTATTGTGAAATGGGCATCGACGTCCGCTGGTATGCCCAGCGGGGCCAGAATATCATCCGCTCCTCCTGCGTCGGTTGTGGTATTTGTTCGGCCGTATGCCCCAGAGGCGTCCTCAGCCTTGAAAATGGTCCTGAAAAAGGCCGCTACAACGGCGACGTCCTGAACCAACCCATCCATGTTCAGCGGGAAGAGGTGGATGTGTTATCCTAACCCACTAATCCATCGCCTCGATCAGGAAATCGTCGAAGGGTTTGATGGCTTTGAAAACCTTTAAGCTATAGTCGAGCAGGTCGGGGGTGGTCAGTTGCTTATCGGGGACTCTGTGGAAAACCACAAAACTCCTATGCCGCAATAGCTCTATCTCCGGATGATCTTTGGGATATCCTTTGGGCGCTGTTTTGAGCATATCGGTTTCATCCAATTTATCAAATAGCTCCTTGAAGGTTTTGTTGTTAAGGATCTTTTTGAAGTCCTTGGTATTGTAATCGATCTCCTGGCGGATGGCTGCCAGCTTATCGGCCGGGGGCATCCAGGCGCCACCGGCGAAAACGGTTTTTCCACCCGGCTCCAGGTGAAAATAATAACCTGGCGTGTGGGCCTGCCTTCCATTCCGGGTCATCACGGCCCCAAAATGAGGTTTGTAGGGGCTTTTATCTTTCGAAAACCTGACGTCGCGATAAATACGGAACATACACTTTTTGCCCTCCTGCCCTTTGATCGAAGGATCGAATTTGCCGATGCCTGCGATCTGTTCATCGACAAATTCGATGAAATTATCCCTGGCCGCTTCATAGTCTTTTTTATGATCGTTGAACCACTCGCGATTGTTATTATCATTCAGGTCTTTGAGGAATTTTATGGTTGATTTTTGCAACATATCTGTGACTGTTTGATGATGAATTAAATTTGGTTATTGCTGGTACACTTCCCGGATCAATTCTTCAACCGGCTTGTTTTGGGGGGTATAATCCGTATTGTTCAATCCGCCTGCGGAATGATGATCCGGATACCATTTCCAGATGAAACCGCCTGCAAACCAGGGTTGATCCCAAAAAACCTGGTACAAAGCTTTGAAAGCATTGAACTGGGCCGTATGGTTGCCTTTTCCCCGGTAATGCCAGTCGTCTTCAAGCTCCCATTGTTTACCGGCCGTTTTGTTGATGCTCCGGTAGCCGTATTCCGTAAAGATAACAGGTCTGTCGAATTTTTTACGGATCTGATCGATCAACCGGTAAGGTTCTTTCCAGGCGGATTTCAGTTGGTCGACAGCCGGCGTGTTTTCGGACGACAGGGGGAAATAGGCATCGATACCGATGAAGTCCAGTTCGTCCCAGAACCCGATGAGGTGAAAGTTATCCCAGTTCGAGGCATAAGTCAGTTTCCCGGAATAGACCTGCCTGACCTTGTCGATCAGTCCGCACCAGAAGTCGGGCCGCTGCCTGGCAGCAATCCTGAATTCCGTACCGATGCAAAAGATATTCACTTGCATGGAATCGGCCACCCGGGCCAGGGGAAGTACATAATTTTCATACTGCTGTTCCCATTTTTTCCAGGATGCCTCATCCGGCAGGTCGAAGGTTCCCATCCAGCCCTCCTGGTTATTCCAAACCTGGGGTTTCAACATGATAAACAAGCCGTTTTTCCGGGCAAATTTGATGGTCTCTATAATTCCTTCAGTCCGTTCTCCCCACCATTGCCGGGAAGAATTGTAGATGATATTGGGTTGGCCTGCCTTGCAATAGGCAAAAGGCGAGATGGCGACCCAATTACCGTTAACCGCTAATATCGGCTTGATGGGGTCTGCTGTAAATGGCTTCGGCGGTGAGACAAAACTGACCCCGTTGATCTTAGCCGGATTGTTCGAATTTAACCGCCAGGGGGTTAATAAGGCAGCCACACACAGGCATAACATGATCCACTGATGTACCGAGGTCAGCATTTATAATAGGGTAGGGTTTTGACTTAATAAATTTAAGGAAACCCTTTTAATTCTACATGTGTCCGGAAGGTTTTCAAATCAAACCGATAATTGTATTTTTGCTGCACAACCTCCGGCATTCCTTTCAATCCCCGAACATCGCGGCGTTGAAATGAGCCGCCATCGATAACGGTTAAAACCAGGTAACAATGGGTAAAGACAAAACATCTCGCATCAAATTTACCATTCAGCTTAATGATCAGAATGTGCCTTCAGCCATTCATTGGTATGCTTCTGATTCCCAGCACAAGGAAGACAAAAAAACCAAGACCATGATGATCAATTTGTGGGATCCGGAAGAAAAAAATACCCTGAACATTAACCTGTGGACCAAGGAGATGCAGGTGGATGAAATGTATGTACACTTCTATCAAAGCATGATGTCATGGGCGGAAACCCTTGAAAATGCCACCGGTTGTCCTTTTGCGATTGAAGAAATGAAAAACTTTTGCAACAATTTCGATGCCAGGGTAAAGCAGGAATTGACTAAAACCCCTCCCAATAGTTAAGTTTGACCGGTTTAGCCTAAGGCGCTCTGTTAGATCTCCCGGAAAAAACTTAGAGTTCCCCGGCCAGTTGCAACAAGGCGTTGGCTTGGATATCATGATTGCCCTCGAAGAATTTCATGTCATAGGGTAATCCGGCTTGTTCGATCTTTTTGGCTTGCTCCTGCAATTGGGCCGGATCGATGAACTCATCTTTTGTACCGCAGATCAATTTAATAGCCATGCCGGATAGCTTTTCCCGGTCGATCTCAAAGTCCATATCTGGCGGGAACAAGCCTGACCACAGGATCAGACTATTGGCCTTTACCTGGCCTTGGCGCATCCATCGGCTGACGGTTGCCACTCCCTGTGAAAATCCCAATATATGGATCCTGGCCTTTTGAGGATCCCGGTTGCTGAATACTTCCCGGTATACCTGGTCCAGGTAATAGACATAATCCTGGATATCATTTAGCCGGTCTTCCTTGGTCATCCAGGAGGCGCCGACATGCCCGGAGTAGCCTTTCACATAAAAACGATGCAATCCCTCCGGGGCAATGACGCAGTGGGATCCCGGATCGAGGGCCTCGAATTTCTTCAGAAAATGTTCCGCCGACTGGCGATAACCATGGCAAACGAACCAGACATGATTAGCCGATAAATTACCCGAGGTAAAGTAGCGCGCGGTTTTTCGGACAACGATATGATGGACGGTACTCAGGAGGATCTGATTTTTTGAAAAGATGCCGCAATACCTTTGATCAGGGAAGAGCTGAAACCCCGGTGCTCCATTTCATTCAGGCCGGCAATGGTGCATCCCTGCGGAGTGGTTACTTTATCGATCTCGTCTTCCGGGTGTTGATGGCCTTCGATCAGCAGTGCAGCGGCTCCTTTCACGGTTTGGCTGGCGATGTTCAGGGCATCTGTCGCATCGAATCCGATCTCGATACCACCCTGCATATTGGCGCGAACAAAGCGCAGGGCATAAGCAATACCGCAGGCAGCCAGCACCGTAGCTGCATCCATATGTTCTTCCTCGATCTTAATGGCGATGCCCAGTTGGTTAAACAGGTCGATGATCATTTGTTCCTGGCCGCCGTTAGCATTTTCCCCGCAAATACAGGTCATGGACTCCCGGACGGCGATGGCTGTATTGGGCATTGCCCGGAACACGGCCACTTCATCGGATAATATGTCTCTGATCTCATGTAGAAACACCCCGGTAGCCACGGAAACCAGCACATGCCTGTCTTCCTTCAAATAGGGGTCGATCTCCGTGAGTACCGCTTTGATCTTATGGGGTTTAAACGCTAAAATGATGATGTCGGCGGCCGACACAGCCTGGGGATTATTGTCGAGGATGCGAACACCCAGCGCTTTGAAATCCGCCAGTTGTCCAATCCTTCTTTTGGTCAGGATCAGTTGTTCCGCCTGAAAAGCCTTGCTTTCCAGGAGCCCCCTGGCGATCGATTGCCCGATATTCCCGGCACCAAGGATGGCGATGATAGGTTTGGTCATAATTATATTACAGGTTAGCCGGCATTAAGGATCCATCAAAAATGTCGGCAAAGATCGTTAAAATTAATGGAGAACGATCTTTTGTGCATCCCTTTCATGGCCGGATTGCACCACCACCACATAAGTACCCGGCGCTATACCGCTGATGTCTATTGGGTATGAACCTGATGTACCATTAAGTTGTTGTGTCAGGAGCTGTTGACCGGCTGTATTGAGCAAGCTAACGGTACTGGTGGAAGTGTTGAGGTTTTTCCAGGTGACCATTAGCCTATGCTGCTCTTTTTGTGGGATGATCTTCCAACCCGGCTTTGGTTTAAACGATGTGTTGGCTGTAACAGGCTTGCTCGACAACTCCCAGATCAAAAGCTGCCCATTCCCCGGCCCCGGGCCGTAGCTGACGGTTTCATTAAAGGTATTACCCGTCAGGGTATCGGTTTTCTTCAGCCAGACACCCTGCTGACCCGACCAGCTTTCTTCTGACACTTCGTACCGGTAGGCATAATAAGAGGACCAGGGTAAATTCGATACCTGCATTTGAACCGTTTTGGTTTGGCCGATTCCGGGATCATCACCTATATAGATCACGCAGATCCGCTCGTTGGCATTATCCATACCGGCAATGGTATATTCATTATCGGGTGGTGTGGTGGTGATAGGCAGGGCATTCAAACAGTTATTTAACTTATTAAGGCCTTTATAAACATCCGTAACCGGTTTGCCGGCAATCGGCCCGGAGGAAAATAAGCCGAGATTATTATCTCCCGGGGGATCGATCAGCAGGGCTTCATTGGCGATCTTTATCCCGAATAATTGCATCAGGATCATGGTTTTTGCTTTGAGCAAGCCGTGTTCAATCCGGTCATATACGGGGTCCGGACCATCCAGTACGCGGCCCCATTCACCGTTGACCAGTATGGCTTGGGGAGCAAAGGTGTTCCTCAGTCCATGTATCGCCTGCATGGCGGCAAAGTGTCCTCCCGGATCATCATGATAAGAATGGTAGGATAAGAAATCGAGCCGGGTGCTATTGGCGGCAACCAGGGCCAGGAAATCTGCCGTGAATACGGTCTGCTGCAGGAAAAAGGCAAAGGAGCCTCCTCCGAGTTGAATAGCCTGGTTGAGGTCAGTATCACCATCGATCTCTTGGGCAATGGCAGCATACATGTTATAAAAATCGAGGCTTGTACCGGTCCAGAAGATCAATTCCGGGGCGGGCGGCAGGTCCGGTTCATTACCGATCTCGACATAGGTGATCCCATAGTCTTTTGTACCTGCAAATAGTCCTTTGGTATGCCGGATGGTATTCCGTACTACCCGGGCGTATACTGCCGGATCGGCCGGAGGGCTGGTTCGGATACCGTTTGAAAAAGTATAGGTGGGATTGGCCGAATAATTGAAAGCATTACCGGGATCTTTGATACTGCTCAGGGTGAAGGGCATATAGTCGAAACAGGGCAACGGAATGGCTCCGGTTTTAAGAATAGCATTTAGTTGACTATCCAAATAGGCAAAATGATAATTGGCCGGATCATCCGCAGCGTTTAAATTATTTGCCCCGCGGTAGAATTCTCTTTCCATTTGCCTGAGAACAGCCGTATCCGGGTCAATTCCACCGGCCGGGGCGGTAAACCCGACTTCCCAACGGCCTACGGAACAACGCCAATACCGGGGGTTAATACCGGAAACCTGCTGCTGGAAGGCAAGATCGGCAGGATAATTGGTGAGGCTGTGGATCACGGAGAGATCGTAGTGGTCGCCCCATATCGGGGCCAGCTCACCGGCAATTTGTCCGGCATCGACCCGGATGTCGACTACCTGGGCGCTGACTTTTTTGACGGGAAATACCCAACACACCAGCATGAACAGGAAAGTACAAACATACCAATGCAACATCTACCGAATTTAATCATCCTGGGCGTTTCCTCCAATATTTGTTCCGAAAAACCTACTCGACCACCTTTTTTAGGAAAGGTTCGACCGCTAGCAGCGTGATATCATCCCGGTTTTTCAGCTTTTCCAGGAACCAGCCTTTATGGGCGGCGCCAAACAGCAATAAGATCCGCTTGCCCTGGTCTTTATGTTGTTCCAATGCTTTTGAGATATAAGCATAATGGGCCTGGTTGATATTGTCCCAGCCACCGGCGCCCAGCAAGTCGTTGAAGTGTTCGTTATAGGTATGGGTCCAGATACCGACCGCCTGATCATAGGTATCCGAATGGATATACAAGGGTTCACCCAAGGTACCCCCGGCTTTGAGTGCAGCGTCAGATCTTTTCCGGGCATTTGTCATTAATTTGAACCGATCGCGGAAAGCCGAATCTTTACGGAAGGCTTGCATCTGACGGGTTCTTTGTTCCGCCATTTCTGCCGTCCATGCCGAAACCGGAATGATCTCAAAATCCATTTCCTGCGACAAAGGAAGCAATGCTTTGCTGATCTCGGGCAGATTGGCCACTCGCTTATCTTTCACTTTACCGTCAGCCAGAAATTGCTCTATGGCCTGCTCATGGCGGTCGGGTGGGATCTCGGCAAGCACAATGTCCGGATCGATCTCCCGGATCAAGGCCTTTAAGATATCCAGGCTGTAAGTTTTGAACCGTAAATGCCGTTGATGTATGGATGCCACAACGACCAGCTCATTTTTACCGGACCCTTGGTTCCCTCCCATCTGACAGGCGGTGAACAGGCTTCCGGCAAGCATCAGGCTTACTAATAAAATGACAGGTTTCATTGTAGCACAAATTTCTTAACTTTTGTTCAAATTGACAGGATCATTTATCCCGAACCCCTATTACCATGTGTGTACTGACCATTATTCCCCTGGAAAGCGAACGGTTTGTAATGACTTCCAACCGTGATGAAAGCGCTTTGCGACCAAAGGCCGGCAATCCCCAAGTACGGAATTTTGACGGCATTAGCCTGTTGATGCCTGTGGATCCTTTAGGTGGGGGTACTTGGCTGGGCACCACAGAGAGTGGCCGGAGCGTTTGCTTGCTGAACGGGGCTTTTGTGGCCCATGAACACAGGCCGCCCTATCGAAAAAGTCGTGGTTTGGTGGTGATCGATGCGCTATTGTCGGAAGACCCACGGCAGTATTTTGAGGCCTATGACCTGGAAAATATCGAGCCCTTTACGTTGGTTATCCTGGAGCATGTCCGTTTACCCAAGCTCCTGGAGATCCGGTGGGACGGCAAAGATCGTTACCTGAAATCGCTGCCCTTAGCTGGCCCGAGGATATGGTCGGCGGCAAAACTGTATCCTCCCGAGCTGATCACCGCCAGGGAAGCGCGATTTTATCAATGGATGGAAAAGGCAAATTCCGATCCGGTCGGACATGCCTTAAATTTCCATCAGCAGGAAAAATATGACCACCGGGCTGTTCAAGGGAGTGAAGACAACGAACACCAGTTATTTACTTTGAGTATTACCTCCCTGGTACTGGACGATCAAATGGCCCGAATGGAATATTTTGACCTGGGCAGTGCCGAAACCATGGTTGAATCGATAACTTTACGGTAACTGAATCATCGGATCCATGCCCAAATACCGCTCTCGTCTTTTGATGGCTATCTTCCTGGTTCCGGGAAGCATGCTTTACAGCACATCTCTCTATGGCCAGGGAATGATCGGCCAAACGGAACCCAAAAGTGATCAGGTTTGGAAGGAAAAGGCGAAGGTCATGGTGAAGCAGCAGATCGAATCCAGGGGAATAGACGATAAAAAGGTATTGGACGCCATGCGTAACGTCCCGAGGCATGTTTTTGTGCCCAAATTGTTCAGAAGCCAGGCCTACGATGATCATCCCTTACCGATCGCGGAACAGCAGACCATATCCCAACCCTATATCGTGGCTTTAATGACCGACCTGCTGGAGATCCGCGAAGATGATAAGGTATTGGAGATCGGCACCGGTTCGGGCTACCAGGCCGCCGTATTGTCGATGCTTGCCGATAGTGTGTATTTCGTGGAGCTCATCAAGGCATTGGCAGATTCGGCATCTTCCACCCTTCGATCACTGGGCTACCGAAACATCCGGGTAAAATGGGGCGACGGCTATAAAGGATGGCCGGAATTCGCTCCTTTCGATAAGATCATCGTTACTGCTGCTCCCGAGCAGGTGCCCGCGGCACTGGTCGATCAGTTGAAACCCGGCGGCCTCCTGGTTATACCTGTTGGAAAAAGATACCAGGAATTAAAGCTGATCCGAAAACTGGAAACCGGCTTCGAGTCCGAAGATGTGATCCCGGTACGCTTTGTACCGATGGTAAAGCCGGAAAGGCCGGTGGATGAGTATTAAGGTGATCCATGGAGCAGCGCTTGATGAATTTATGGTAGCCTACACCATAGCCCATAAGTAGGTCGTTACAAAAATCAGAAATACATCATTTTCATGCAAAACACACTCCCCCCGGATTTCATGAATTCACCGGTATCCGTTGTAATGATCCGGTAGCCGTGTTTTTGCAGGATCTCAATGGTGTGCCGGCTGTTTTCCTGGATGATGCAGACCCTGTTTTGCTCGTTTAAGCCGGGTATACAATGGGCATTCAGGCTAAAGTATGTGCCGGCCTCCGCGGCTGGAATAGCGATCACCTCTTGAAAAATCGCTGCGATAGCTTTCAGACTTTGAGGATCGAAGGCTTCTTCCGTAAGCAATACCGTTTCCGGGTCTATGGGCAGAAAACAGGTATCCAAATGATAAAAGGATGAATGAACAAGTTTTAACGGAATGACCGCTACCTCCAGCTCCTTAGCAATGTATGTATATGCGTTTAAGGATGTCCGGAAACCATAACCCCCCCATAGTAAGTTTTTCTCCGGATGGGGGATGGCATCGCCCATGCCTTCGAACGTAAGGTCCGGTGGGAGGTATAGGATCTCGTAGCCTTTATCCTGGAAAAATTGTTTGAAATATCCTACCTCTCTTTGCCTGGACTTATGGTTCATATTACTCATGACCAGTTTTTTGCGGCCATTATGAGTGATCCAGGGCAGGCATTGATTGGCACAAAAGACCATATCCTCCAAACCTTTTATGCCCGGGATTACCTCCACCTCTTCGAGGAAGCCCGTTTGCATGAGATGGCGATAATGGTCCCTTAGCTGTTCCCATTGCCGGATAGCCAGGGCTTTATTCACCGGTCTTTCCGATGGGGACATATGGATATTTTTCCGGTCGACGACATCGAAATATTCCGGTGAGCACAACAATACTTTGGTAGCACTTTTAGTGGACAGCAGATCATCCGCCTTGAAACGGATCTGGTGGGGATGGTAGATCTGGCCCGTTGGATTCACAGGTTTTGAATAAGGGTGAATGGTCAAACCTCCTTATACCGGAAACAGGTAACGAGGTGATCGTTGACCATGCCTGTGGCCTGCATAAAAGCATAGCAAATGGTTGAACCGACGAATTTAAATCCCCGTTTTTTCAGGTCGGCGCTCATTCTGTCGGATTCGGGTGTTTTGGCCGGGATCTGGTCCAGCGAGTTCCAGTGATTGACTATCGTTTGGTGGTTGGTAAACTGCCAGATATAATGATCGAAAGTTCCGAATGATCGTTGCGTTTCCAAAAATACTTTTGCATTGCTGATGGCTGCCCGGATCTTCAGGTTATTTCGGATGATCCCGGGGTTTTGCATTAATTCCCGGACCTTCGATTCGGAATATTGGCTTACTGTCTGCGGGTCGAAATTATCAAAGGCTTCCCGGAAATTCTCCCTTTTTTTCAGGATGGTGATCCAGCTTAGACCGGCCTGGAAAGCATCCAAAACGATGGCCTCGAACAATTTCCGGTCATCATGTTGAGGAACGCCCCATTCCAGGTCGTGGTATTTGAAGTAATCCGGGTCATTACCGACCCATCCGCATCTTTCCGGAGCATTTGCCGTCATGGATAAGAGTTTTCAAAAGTTGATCAATATTTGACCCCGATAACCACAATATCATCGTTCTGCTCAAATCCCCCTTTCCATTCGAGGTGGTGCTTTTCGAGGATCTTTCCCTGTTCTTCCATAGAGTTCTGTTGAATGGATAAGAGCAATTTTTTGAAGCGTTTGGTAATAAAACGCTTGTTCAGCTTACCACCAAACTGGTCGGGGTAACCATCGCTAAAGATGTAAAAAGCATCTCCCTTGACTAATTGTACTTTGTGGTTGGTAAAAGGCTCGATGGATTTCCGGTAGTGGATACCGATAGGCTGTTTGTCGGCCTTAATTTCATACAAATTGAATTCTTCATTTGTCGCTTCCGGATCCATTTCAATTTTTGCGGGCTCCATTACCTTCGATGATGCCGTTCTTTTGAATGGCTTTTTGTTGGCAGGATCGATGGCCCGGATGATATATAAGGGATTATAGGCGCCGGCATACTCCAGCATACCCGTTTTATGATCGAAGGCGCAAATGGCGATATCCATACCATCCCTCGATTCCCCGCGTTCTCCTTTTTGCTTCAGGGATTTGATAATACCGGTTTTCATGTTGTCGAGGATAGCGGAAGGTTTGAGCAGGCCTTTTTCATAAACGATCTCATTCAACAAGGAGTTGCCGATCATGCTCATGAATGCTCCCGGAACCCCGTGTCCGGTACAATCGACCGCTGCAATAATACTTTTTCCTTTTAACGAGCTGTACCAATAAAAGTCGCCGCTGACAATATCCCTGGGCTTAAAAAGAATGAAGGAGTCGGGCAGCGCCTCCTTGATAAACTCTTTGGTGGGCAAAATAGCTTCCTGGATCCTTTTGGCGTATACGATACTGTCTTTAATAGCCTTATTTTTCCGCTGGATCAGCTCCTCCGCTGTTTTCCGTTCCGTAATATCCGCCTCGATGATCACGAGCTTCTTAATATTGTTGGTATCGTCGAAAATCGGGGTAAGGGTAGAGGATACCCAAAATTGCCGGCCGTTTTTGGCGGAATTCAGTGACTCGAAAACCACTGATTTTTTCGTCTCGATGCTTTCCTTGATCAGGGCTTCGATATTATCGGTCGAACTGGTATCGATGATGTTGTTTCCTTTTTCCTCGATAAATTCATCCAGGGTGAATCCTGACATCCGCTCAAAAGCAGCATTGACCCACTCGAGCTGGCCTTCAGGGGTAGCGATCACTACCGCATTATCGGTTTCACTGGCCACAATAGACAATTTGGCGAGTTCATCGTTTTTTTGCCTGAGCTCTATGGAATGCTGTTTTACCTTGAATTTATCCTGCTCGAGCTTGAAGGTGAGGTCTTTCAGGTTATTCCGCATTTTTAACAAAGCATGACCAAGCACATCTTCCCTGCTCAAGGGTTCGAATTCCGCTTCGAAATCTCCGGCCCCGACCTGGTTGGAAAATTGGGTGGTTCGTTTTAACCCGGCTACGAGGTCTTCCAGCGCTTCCGACATTTCGCCGATCTCGTCGGAACGTTTGGTGATCTTTTCCTGGGGGAACAAGCCTTTACCCAGTTTCAGCAAAATGGTTTTCAGTTGATTGACCGGGTTGACGATACTCCGTGTGGTGATCAGGGCAATGATGATACCCCCGATCGCCAGCAAGATACCCGACCCGCGTACCACTAACTGGAGGAGACTGAACGATTCCACCATTTGGGTGGTGAACATGGTACTCTCTTCCTTTTGGCGGCTGATGAGGAACTGGAGCTTGCTGAGGATCTCATTCGTGGCGACATCTACTTCCCCGTTTTCTTCGATCATGGGATTGATCATGAATACCACCATAGCATCTTCATAGCTTTCGAAAGAATTCAACTGCATCATGATCTCCTCATGTAAGCTGAACAATTCTTCGATCCGGTTAGTGATGGTATCGATCAGGAGTTTCTGGTGCTCCGGCCAATTTTCCGATAGCTCAAGCGTTCTTTTTTTTTTTGCCGGGTACTCCTCCCCTATGAGGTTTCGCAGTTGGGTTTTGTAGATGTTGTCTTCACCGCTTTGAATGAAAACCCAATTGTTGATAAGCATTTTAGACCGTACAATAACGATATTAAGGTCTTCGAGGGCAGTAATAGAAGGGTTATAAATGGTGGTTATGGCATCATTTATTTCTTTACTTTCATTAAGGGTATAATTGGTGAGGGTAAAAACGACACTGGTGAGTATGATGAGAATAGCAAACCCAGCCCCGATTCTTTTACCTATAGTGAAATTCATCCTTGATATGAAACCTTCTTTTCTACTGGCCAGAGGATATTTTATGAAAAAACCTTAATCCTGTTGTTTCTTTTTCAGGTCCTCTATTGCAGCTTTTAGCTCATTAGATTTGTCAATCTCATTCAGGCTGTAGTAAATACCGGATAAACCCTTTAATGTATTTATGTTATTAGGATCGAGCTTATGAGCCAGTTCCATAAAAGGAAGCGATTCTTTGAATAATTTGATGCAATCATTTTGAATTTCACTCAAGGCGATCATATCGGTATCGTATTCCAGGGAATGGATGATGTTCACCGCCTGGTTGTAATACAACACACCCATGTTATAATTGGCACGGATGTTATCCGGATCAATGTCGAGCACAAACTCATAAGATTCCTTGGTCTTTTCCAGGAAGCCTTTGTTCTTTTCCATATCCTGTTCATACAACTGCATATATACGGTGGCGATACCTATTTTGTACTCGATGGTTTTTTGGGTGAGGTCGATATTTGGATCTATGATCTTCGAGGTTTCTTTAAAATGTTTGAAGTTTTTGAGTGAAAGCGGGTATTGATCGGTATTCAGTGTTTTGACCGCATCGTTGAAGAATACCCTTGATAAATAATCCAGGTTGCTTTTATTGTTTTCGAAAGATTCATTGGTAGCATCCAGTTCGCAGGAGTGTTTGAAAGATTCAAAAGAAGTGATCCGAAATTGAGAGGAAGCGTCGTTTTTTTCCCGCTCTTTGTATAATTCTTTATAAATGAATCCGCGGTAATACCATGTCGTGGCAAGATCTTTGGTGGTTTCGTGTGCTACTGCCTGGTCGATCAGCAGTTTGGCACTATCCAATGATTTGTTCTTCAAATGCCGGATAGCATCATTCACCACATCCTTTTGTGCATGCGATGCCAATGCTGCGATGGATATAAATATGAGAATAAGTGCTCGTTTCATGATAACTTTCAGTTTTACTGAACTACAATAGCAAGTCCGGATAAATTGGAGCTCACCTTGAGATTGTGTTTTAAGGCATTGGAAACATTTAATTCAAAGCGTTGTTTGTTGGATTCGACCACGAAATTAATTGCTGCTCCTTTCCGGGCCGAGCCTTCTTTGTCAGTAATGATCAATGTGCTGTTGCCACCGACTTTTTTGACCACTTCCGCCAGTGTCCCGCTTTTCTCGCGGGGTATATAGATCATATGGCATTTGGTAATGGCATCAACAGAAGCGAATTTTGAGATAACAATTTGTTGAGCCCCTACCTTTTTTTTACTTGCCATTTGCTCTAGTTCCTGGATCATATCTGTGCTGCCGAGTATGCCGATCTTAAACATTCCGCTTTTATAATCGGACGGCCACTCGATATATTTAGTGAAATTATACAGGAATATGGCTTTGATCTTGGTGTTGGTATTCTTTTCATCGATAGATTGGGGATGAAAGGAACACAACAGCCCACCCGCAATCAACAAAACCGCAAGCCCTGCTGACCTGTATAATCCATTAAATCTTTTTAAGAAATTCAATATCATATTTGTTAACGATGTATTTAGCAAGCCAAATTTTCAACTAATTTACAAAAAAAAGCAAAATTATTTATTATAAATAAAGTTAAATTATCGCAAAATTGTAAAGCTCGTCCGCCTGTTTTTTTTCATAGCTTCCGGTATCTCCAGGCCACTATCGGTTATATCTTTTATCAATAGCTGGCTTTCGCCATACCATTTCGTTACGACCCTGTTTTTTTTCACTCCCTGCCTGACCAGGTAGCGGACAACATTTTCCGACCTTTTTTTGGACAAATTCAGATTATAATCTTCCGGTCCTTTGCTGTCGGTATGCGAAGCCACTTCCAACCGCAATTCCGGATTGTTTTTAAGGGTAGCGGCAATATCCCTGAGCTGGTCTTTAGCGGACTGGGTAAATCTGTTGCTTTCAAATTCGTAATAAATATTCTCAAATTTCCATTGCTTTCCGCTTTTTACCACGCTTTTACCGCCTTCCGCCGAAAAGGCGCTATGGAAGTCGAAGGCTTTCAGGGTGGTGCGCCTGTTTTTTTGCATGGCTTCGAGGATCTCTTTGCCATCGGCAGTCATATCTTTTTCGGCCAACTGGGTTTCTCCGAACCATTTGCTGATCACCCGCTTACGTTTAATGCCATTTTGAACAAGATAGCGTGCCACGCTTTCCGTTCTTTTTTTCGACAGTTTTAAGTTATAAGCCGCCTCACCCTTACTATCGGTATGAGAGGCCACCTCTATTCGCAACTCCGGGTTTTCTTTCATCACCTTCACCACCTTTTGCAGGGTTTTGATCGCATCATCATGAAAAACCTTGCTTTCGTACGGATAATAAATATTGTCGAAAACGTACATGTCGCCATCTTCCGGCATTTGAAGCTTGGTATCCGTTAATTCGGCTTCGCTCAGGCCGCCTCCGGAGGTCGGCAGGTTTTCCAGGGCGAAGGTACCGTTACCGGTTTTGGATTGTTCCACATAGGCGGTTTTACCCTGGTCGTCTTCCATAAACAATTCCATTAACAGCCCCTGGTCCGCCTCATCGGCGATCTTTATTCGGTAATTCGGATCGACGGGAAGGTTCTCGAATTTGAAGATCCCCTGGTCATCGGTCATGGCTGTTCCGACAACATTATCATTTTCGTCCAACAGCATCATTTTGACACCTTCCCGCGGCAGGTTTTGCGGATCTTCGATCTTTCCGATCAAGCCCATTTGGCCGGCATCGATATCGAGTTCGGTATCGGAAACTCCCAACAGGCCTATCATGCTCTTGCTGGCCGGCAGGTTTTCAAATTCAAACAGCCCCTGGTCTGCTTCTTTTTTGATCAAACGTTTAACATTGCCGCGGTCATCTTCCATGAACATTTCGACCAGGGCTCCTTCATCACTGTCGTCATCGATCTTGATCCGGTAATTGAGATCCGCCGGCAGGTTCTCGAATGTAAAGATCCCCTGATCATCGGTCATGGCTGTTCCGATAACATTGTCATTTTCATCCAGCAACATCATTTTAACCCCTTCGCGCGGCAGGTTGTCCGAATTCTCCAGCTTCCCGATCAAGCCCATTTGCCCTTCATCGATGCTAAGCTCGGTATCTTCCACACCCAGGAAACTCAACATGGATTTTGTGGCCGGCAGATTCTCGAATTCGAAAAGCCCGGTTTCTGTTTGTCGCTTAACGAGCCGTTTGATATTTCCCTTGTCATCTGCCATCAGGATCTCCGCTAATAATGCGGCATCGGAATCATCATCGACCTTGATCCGGTAATTAAGGTCGCCGGGCAGGTTTTCAAAGGTAAAATTCCCCTTTTCATCGGTCATGGCCGTGGCCACCACATTATCGTTTTCATCCAGCAGCATGATCCTGATCCCTTCCCTCGGCAGCTTTTCGAGGTTGCTGATATTACCCATGAGCCCGATATTTCCTTCTTCGATATCGAGATCGGTATCCCTAACCCCCATCATTTCCAGCAAAGACTTTTCCGACGGAAGACTTTCGAAAATGTATAATCCTCCGGCATCTCTTTGCGTCGCCAACCGGCGGGCATTCCCTTTATCATCCTGCATGAACATATCTACCAGTAAGCCCTCGTCCGTGGCATCATCTATCCTGATCCTGAAATTTTTATTAGTGGGTAAGTTTTCGAAAGTAAAAACCCCGTCTTCGTCGGTGGTTGTGGTAGCGACAACATTCCCCATTTCATCCAAGAGGCTCATTTTGACATTTTTCCCGGCATCCGGATCTTCACCGCCAAGCTTACCGAATATGCCCATATTTCCTTCGTCAATGGCCAATTCCGTATCTGAAATATCGAGCAAGGCAATACCGGCTTGCTGGACCGGGAGATTTTCAAACATAAATAATCCATCGGCCCCTCTTTGGGTGATCAATTTCCGGGTATGCCCCTGGTCGTCGGCCATAAACATATCGACCAGGAAGCCTTGGTCATCGGCTTCGTCGATCTTGATCCGGTAGTTTTTGTCGGAAGGCAGGTTTTCGAATTTAAAGATCCCTTTGCTATCGGTGGTTGTCCGGGCAATAATATTACCGTTTTCATCGGTCAATGCCATTTTTACACCTTCCCTGACGGGGCTATTTTCATCGCCGACTTTTCCGAAGATGCCAAAATTACCTTCATCGGCTTTTAATTCCGTGTCTTCAACGCCCAGCATGCTCAACATAGCGGAGGCTGCCGGGAGGTTTTCAAAGATATAGAGGCCATCGGCATTCTTGCGCTTCCGCAGGCGGGTGGTATTGCCTTTATCATCTTCCATGAACATATCGACCAGGAAGCCGGCATCATTTTCTTCATCGACCATGATCATATAATTCATATCGGAAGGCAGGTTTTCAAAAATGAATTGCCCTTTATCGTTGGTTTTTGTGCGGCTGATCACTTTCCTGTTCTCGTCGAGTAAGACCATGTTCACCCCTTCCTGCGGATTTTTAGACGGATCGGTTACCATTCCTTTGAGGCCGATATTTCCTTCGTCAATAAACAGATCGGTATCTTCTACCGCCATTAAAGCCATATCGGTAAGTGCTGCGGGAAGGTTTTCGAAGGCGAACATACCCTCGGCATCCTTGCTCTTGATCAGTTTTATAGTATTACCCTGATCATCGCGCATAAACATATCCACGAGGAAACCCGAATCGTCGGCTTCATCGATCTTGATCCGGTAGTTTTTGTCGGAAGGCAGGTTTTCAAATTTGAAAATGCCTTTATCATCCGTTTGGGTTCGCTGGATCACTTTTCTGTTCTCATCATATAAAGACAAGGAAACCCCTCCCTGGGGTAGCTGTGATCCATCGGCGATCTTACCAAAAATGGCCAGCTCTCCATCATCGACGCTCAATTCCGTATCTTCCACTTCCATCATGGAAAGCAAGGCCGATGAGGCCGGCAGGTTCTCGAAAAGGAACATACCGTCTTTGCTCCTCCTGGTGATCATTTTAAGCAGCCCTCCTTTATCATCTTGCATAAACATGTCGACCAGGAATCCGGCATCGTTTTCGTCATCGATCTGGAACATATAATTGACGTCGGCCGGCAGATTTTCGAATCTGAAGATGCCTTTGTCGTCGGTTTTTGTCCGGCTGATCACTTTCCTGTTCTCATCATACAAGATCATCGAAACACCGGTCTGGGGTTGTTGATCCTGGTCGGTTACTTTCCCGATAAAACCCAGTTTGCCCTCGTCGATCTCCAATTCCGTATCTTCCACGCCCAGCAACCGGATCATTTCCTGCATAGCCGGCAGTTTTTCAAACTTGAAATAATGGTCTTTCACCTTTGTCCTTTCGATGCTTTCTAACGTACCGCTGTTGTCGGATAGATCCATTTCGATATATAATTCCGTGTCTTCCGGTTCATCTACCTTGATCATATATTGCTGATCAGGGGTAAGCATTTCAAACCGGAATGTACCGTCTTTTAATGTTTTTAAGGAAGAAATGGCCGTTTTATCCTCGTTGAATAGCGTAACGTTGATACCTTCCACCGCGCTTTCCGAGTCGTCGGTCAGCTTTCCGCTGATGGCCAGTCCTTCAGGCTGAATGGCCATGATATCGTCTTTCTGGAGGATCCTGATCTTATACAGGTTATCCGTACCATCGGATCTGTTAGAAGAGAAATAACCGTTGTGATAATCTTTGTCAACAATTATGCCAAAATCGTCTTTTGCCGAATTTACAGGGAAGCCCATATTCTTAATGCGCGTCCATTTACCGTTATTATTCCTGGCGATGTGAATGTCCAGTCCGCCCATACCTTCATGGGCATCCGATGAAAAATACAGGGTGCCGTCAGGGTGAATAAAGGGGAAGGCCTCATTACCTTTGGTGTTGATCTCCGACCCTAGATTTTGCGGGGCTCCCCACGAATCGCCGCTTTTCCGGCTAACGTATATGTCCGATCCGCCTTTGCTGCCCGGCATGTCCGACATAAAATACAAAAATTGTCCGTCGGCCGAAATGCTGGGGTGAGCGACATTATAGCCTTTGCTGTTGATCGACAAGGGTTTGGGCTGACTCCATCCTCCGCCCTTGCGGGTGGCGCTTAAGATCTGTAGTTTTTTAACCTTTTCGCCGCTGCTGCTTTTATGATTGCGGGTGAAATATATGGTTTTACCATCCCTGGTGAAAGTAGCCGGGCCTTCGTTTAACGAGGATTTCAGGCGAGCGGAGAACAGTTTCGGCTCTTGCCAATCCCCATTATTATTTTTCCGGATCACATAGAGATCCAACATACCGCCGCCGGTCCAGGTATTGTTCCGTCGGATGCCAAAATCCTGCCGTTCCGTAACAAAAACAAGGTCTTCCCCATAAAAGGCCGGGGAAAAGGCCGTCAGATCCGAGGATAAAGGCAAAGAGCTGACGCTGTAATTACGTTGAGCGGATTTGTACTGACCGATATTCGAACAGGAATTGGCCAGGACCTTACCCCTGGGATCTCCGGGCCTTTGTTTGGCATATTCCAGGAACCACTTTTTAGCTTCCTCATATTGCCCTTCCATCATCAATACCTGTCCCAGGTGTAGCGAGGTCGATGCGGCGACCTTCCCGCTATCGACGGATTGTAAATACCACGAGGCTGCCTCTTTGGTATTGCCGGTTAACCGGTAACAGTCTGCCAGCTTAGCCATCAGTTCGGCATCCTCCTGGTTTTCTTCCTTTTCCAGGGCCATTAGAAAATGTTCGATGGCTTTCGCGTAGGATACATTTTCATAATAAGCTTCGCCAAGGGCAATATCTTTATCCTGACCGAAAACCTTGCCTGCCAAGGAAATGAAGAGCAGGAAAGCCAGACAATATTTAAGACCCTGTAAAAGTGTAGAGATTCCCTTCATATGTAAACAGACATTTTAACGGTTAAAAGTACCGCGGATGTGCCAGATTGCTTTTATCAAAACTAAATTCGTATCGAACCATAATTTCATGAGAACCACTATTGGCCTTTCTGAGCGGATTGCTCAACAGATCGAATGAATATCCAAAGCTGAATTGTTTGTTCAATTGATACTCCAGGAGCAATACCACCGAACCGTCTGTCCGGAATCCTCCGCCGACCCAAAGGGAGTTATAAAATAGCGCCGTGAGGTTGATATCCAGTTGCGTGGGTGCGTTTTGCACGTATTTCAACAGGATCTCGGGTTTCAGTTGAATATCGGGTTTCAGCGCAATAACATATCCTCCCGATAAAAAGTAATGCCTGAATTGATGTGACCTTTTGGAGGCATTGGTTACATTGTTATTAAAATCCAGGTTGTTTTCCAATAAGTAGGGAATGGAAACGCCGGCATAATACTTTTGGGTCCGGTAATACAGGCCAAAACCGACATTAGGGGCGATCATGGTCTCGGAGTTGTTGGCAAATGCGTTGTCGCCCGGGGAAATGGTGACTTCGTCGGCCCACCTGGCCTGGTAAGAGGTTATCCCTCCTTGTAATCCGATGGAAAAAGCGCCATTGGTGGTCGGCAGGTGAAAGGCATAGCTGCCGTAAGCGCCATTCCGGTTAAAGATCCCGATCTTATCATGGAAGATCTGTAAGCCTAGACCTATTTTTTCATTCCTCAGGGGTGTATGAAAACTGACCGTTTGGGTTTCCGGGGCTCCATCGAGGCCCACCCATTGTTTTCTGTACAGGGCCGTAAAGCTGAGCACTTCATTACTACCGGCATAGGCTGGGTTCAGGGCCAGGCCGTTAAACATATACTGACTGAAAAGTACTTCCTGCTGGGCTTGTGCCGTAAGCAGCAAAAACGGGAATATTATGATGAAGATCGTTTTTTTCATAAGCCGTTAGCGGTGTAAGGTGATATGTCCGGAAGAAGTTGTTTCTTCATCGATTTGCAGTATATAAAAGTAAGTGCCGTCAGGCAGGTCTTCACCGTTTTTATTAGTTCCGTTCCAGTCATTCTGATAATCGGAACTTTCAAATACCTGGCTACCCCATCGGTTGAACACGTGTAGCATGGCGCCGGGGAAATGTTCCAGGTTGAGGATCATAAAAAAGTCGTTGACGTCATCTCCGTTGGGAGAAAATCCGCTTGGAATGGTAACACCTGATACGACTTCGATGTGCAGGCCGGCCGTATCGCATAAAGACGGAAGTCCGTCATCACAGATCTCATATTGCAGGCTGTCGAAGCCCGAAAAGCCCATCCCCGGCGTATAAGTTATACCTCCGGAGTTTTCCACCACTGCCATACCGTTGAACGGGCCGTCGAGGATCAGCACTTCAAGCGAATCGCCATCCGGGTCCGTATCATTCGACAGAACGAATACCAGTTTGGCTGTTTCCAGGAAGGTGGTGGTGCTGTCGTCATCGGCAACAGGGGGTTGGTTGGGTTCCAGGTTATACACCAGGTATACGGTGGCAGTATCGCAAAGCGATCCCGGGTCACAAACCTGGTAAACCAGGGTATCATGGGTGAACAATACCAGGTCCGGCTCAAATTCAATGCTGTCGTTATCCAGCACGGTGGCCGTACCATTCGCCGGTTGGGTGATCACAGATGTCGTTAAATTATCGTGGTCCGGATCACTATCATTGACCTGTACGGGAATAACCACATTACTCAGGGAAGAAGAAGCGGCCGAATCATCGACTGCCAGGGGTTTGTCATTAACGGGAGTTACCGTAATAAGGATCATAGCCGTATCACAGGTCAGCGCCGGGTCACAAACCGTATAGAAGATCGTATCGTTACCATTGTAATCCTGGTCCGGGGTGTATTGGATGCTATCATTGTCCAAAACAGCGGTTTGCCCGTTCAAAGCATCGATCAATACAGCGGAAACCAGGGGATCGTTATCGGCATCACTGTCATTGATCTGAACATCGATTACGATCATTGAATCTTCCGGCAATTGCACCGTATCGTTTACCGCCACCGGTGGGTCCGGCATTGGATTAACGGTTATACTGACAATGGTCGTATCGCATAAACCCCCGCCGTCGCATACCTGGTAAACGATGGTATCCAAACCGTTATAATCCTGGTCGGGGGAGTAGGAGATACTGTCTCCATTGATAATATTCGTGGAGCCATGCATGGCATCGATCACGATGCTAGTGGTGAGCGGGTCACCGTCAGCATCCGAATCATTCGACTGTACTTGGATAACGATAGATGCATCTTCATTCAAGATCACCGTATCGGGCAATGCCATGGGTGTATCCGGCACCGGGTTGATGATAAAGATCGCCAGGGAAGTATCGCACAAGCCATCCGTGTCACAGACTTCATAAAAGATCGTATCGCGGCCGTTGAAATTCGGATCCGGTGTATATTGAATACTGGAATCCCCGATCAGGGCAAAGCTGCCGTTTGAGGGGCCGGATATATGGCTGGTGATCAAGGAATCGCTGTCCAGGTCGGTGTCATTATCTTGTACATCGATCGTTACGGCAACCTCCTCATCCGTCGTAATAGAGTCAGGGTTGGCTTCCGGGTGAGCACAAACGAAAATATAGACCCATGCCGTGTCTTCGCATAATGCACCGGGGGAATCACAGATCCGGTAGCCAATGGTGTCAGGGCCGCAATAGCCGTCGCAGGGGTAATATTCGATACTGTCGGCTGCCAGGGTTCTGGCTTGTGAAACCGCACAATTGGTCGCCCCGAGCAGGTCGGCATTTTTGGGATGAACCAGGATAACCGTGTTCATTGGGTCGCCGTCAGGGTCGAAATCATTGGCCTGAACGTCGATCACCAGGCGGGTATTTTTTAAGGTAAATGCCGTGTCGTGGTTAAAAACCGGAGGGTTATTCTGGCTGAAGCTTGTGTGTACCGATAAAAGGGTTATTACCAGGAAAGAATAAATGGATAATCTCATCTATGTGGTGTGCTCAGTTAACTTAAATGGATATCAATTAGGGGTGAAACAAAGAATGCCAGTCATGTTTAAGTGGATCAGTACACAGTTTTCAATTCCGGACAAGCGAAGAATTACATATTTCCCAGGATTTTAAATTTATAACTTTTTTCAATTCACCTTATAATATTACGCTATTTTTTTCACACATAAGCGTTTTTACGTAGATAAAAACACCGATCATAAAAATGGCTTTTGAAATATAAGTTTACGAATATCCATTTAATATTGATAATAAATAATTTGTAATTCAATCCAAGTCCAAAAACCAGGGAGGAACAGGGGCGTTTTTGAGGCTATCGGACACTCGATAAAATCCTTAAATTTTAACGATTTTACATGTGAATTCCGGCATATGGGAAGGGTCAAGATTTCTTCATAAACTGTTGGTATTCAACATAAAATAATTTAATAAATTCCAGCGGATCGAAACAGGTTAAAAAAAATCAACAATTTTGAAACAAGCGACCCCGAATATCCGTTAAAATGTTGATTGGAAAGAGGCAAATACATCAAAAATTTTGTTATTTTGCATAGTGCGATTTGACAAACTATACTTTAAACCCCAAAAAATGAAAACTTTCCTATTCGGTTTTGCAAGGCAAATTGCTATTCTCATTGCATTAATTTCCTTTACCATCTCCGGTTTTGCCGCGGTCAGAACATCCAATACAGCCTTGGGCATCTGGAGTAATCCAACTACCTGGGATTGTGTTTGTGTACCCGCATTGACGGATGACATCGTTATCAGGGGTACGGATGAAGTAATTTTGGCATTGCCATTTACACAAATTGACGATATAACCATTAATACAGGCGGTAAATTGTCTGCTTCCGGTTTTTTGATCACGGTTACCGGCAATATTATACTGAACGGTGAGTTGGCCGGAGCAAGTTTGGTAACCATCGGTTTTCCCGGTTCTTCCACCACACTCGATGGGTCGGGACTTTTCACCAGTATTGCTACGATCAATATTTTAGGGGATATGGATATCCTGGCCTCTGCGGATATTCAAATGATCGGCGGGGATATGAACCTTGCCGACAATCTTAGTGGAGCTGATCCTGTTGTTACCAATTTCGGAACGATCAAGCTGGGCCCTGCTAATTTAAAAGCTGCAGGTGTCGATTGTATGTTTGATAACCGGGGCACCCTGAACTCGGGAAGTGATGTTTTTCAGGCAAACGGCCTGAAGGGCAAGCTTGAAGCCTCCTTTGCCGGGAATACCGTGGCCTATATGGAAGCCGGGGCTCAGAATGTCAAAGCGCCGGAAAGTACCTACCATCATTTGTATTTCGAGACCAGCGGCGTCAAAACGCTCGTAGCCAATACCAATGTCGACGGAGACCTAAGGATCGACGGTTCCTCACAGTTGAATGCGGCAGGTTTTGATATTTCCGTTGCCGGTGACTGGACCAATATCAGTACTAACGGCGATCCTTTCGTGGAGGCCGGTACCGAGATCACTTTTGATGGCAGCGCTCCTCAGAATTTAACTTGTTCCGCCGAAGAAACCTTCCACGATCTGGTGATCAATAATACAAGCGCCACCGGCCTTACGTTGAACGATGATACCAGGGTTGATAACTCTTTAAGCCTGGTGGATGGAAACGTATTCAGTTCGGCCAGCAGCTTGCTGACGATTTCAGACGATGCGACTTCGACCAATGGTTCCAGCTCAAGTTTTGTGGACGGTCCCATGCGGAAAGAAGGCAATGATATTTTTACCTTTCCCGTAGGCGATGGCTCCGAGTTTGCCAGGATCGGCATCAGTGCTCCGGCTTCGACGGCAGCCATATTCGAAGCGGAATATCATGATGGCTCCTACTCCAATACCAGCTCTTTGGTGGCTGCCCTCAATAACGTCAGCACGGTCGAATATTGGGATTTGAACCGGATTGCCACCGGTAACAATGTTTCCATAACCTTGTACTGGGAGAACGGAACGAGAAGTGATATCAACAATATGGGTGATATCGAAGTGGGCGGTTGGGACGGATCGCAATGGCAAGACCGCGGACAAAGCACCACCTCCGGAACCACTGCAGCAGGTAGTGTTACTTCCAATGGCGCTATCTCTACTTTCGGGCCTTTTACTTTCGGTTCGTCGAGCGGCGCTGTGAATCCCCTGGGTGAAGGCGGCGGTCCGTTGCCGATCGAATTGATAGCGTTGAATGCTTTGAAAGATCCGGATGGTGTCCGGGTGAACTGGGTAACGGCAACAGAGATCGATAACGATTTCTATTCCGTGGAAAGAAGCGCCGACGGACTTACTTTTGAAGAGATCGCTATTGTCAATGGAAACGGGAATACTTCATCGCTTTCCAATTATTCCTACCTGGATCGCCAGCCTTATTACGGCGTTTCCTACTACCGGCTGAAACAGACCGATTTTGACGGATCTTTTGCTTATACGGAGGTTGTAACCGTTAGAAATGATGTGATCACTGCTGCGAATGGTGTGAAGATATTCCCCAACCCGGTATTGAGCGGTGAGTCTTTCAATATTGCCTTACCGGACGGAAGTTCCGTTGAAGGAGAAGAGGTTTTGATCATCCTCGCCGATGTCGTTGGCCGGGAAGTCTTCTCCAAGTTAGTGGTTTATGAAAACAATGGCGCCAAATTAGCCGTTGATGTCAATGACCGCCTGGACCCTGGTGTATATATGGTTTTAGCCAGCAATTATGACAAGATCGTTTTCAAGGAAAGGATCCTTATCATCGACCAGCAATAGAGCCTTCCGGCACACCCCGTTAAACGGAAAAATATTTGTTAAAATGCCTTAGATAAGCTATTTTTAAGGTATATATAAACTATTGGATTATGTATAAATCTCTACAGCATTTTTTTCCCCGGCTATTTTCCCTTGCTATATTCACTACGATTTCCATTCATACCTTTGCGCTAACCTGTACTTGTACAACGGCTGTTCCCAGCCTATGGTCTAATCCGGCCATATGGAGTTGCGGCCGCGTTCCTTTAGCCATTGATAATGTGGTGATCTCCAACGTTAGCGATGTAACCCTTGTACTACCCTTTGCACAATGTACCGGTTTGGAAGTGCAGGCCGGTGGTACGTTCAACGTAGCGGGAGCCATATTTCAGGTAAGTGGCAACATTATCCTTAATGGAGATGTAAACGGCGCCAGCCTGATCACTGTCGGTTTTCCCGGGTCTGCAACCACTTTGTCGGGTCTGGGTACTTTTACGGCCATTGGTACCATCAACATACTGGGAGATATGGATATTCTTGCCGGTACGGATATTTCCATGATCGGCGGGGATTTGAATTTAGCGGATAATATCGGTGGACCGGATCCGGTGGTAACCAATTTCGGTGTTATCCGCTTAGGGCCAGCCAACTTAAAAGCCGCCGGTGTCGATTGCATGTTCGACAATAGAAACACCTTGCGTTCCGGGAGTGAAGTTTTTGTGCAGAATGGTGGTAAAGGGAAACTTGAAGCCTCTACTGCCGGGAACATAGTAATCTATCAACAGAGCGGAAACCAGGCCATCAAACCGCCGGAGAGCAGCTATTACCACTTATATTTTGAAACTTCCAATATCAAATCCTTATCGGCCGATGTCGATGTTAACGGAGATCTGAAGATCGACGGATCCACTCAATTCGATCCGAGCGGCTTTGACGTCGATGTTGCCGGTCATTGGAACAACATTAGTACAAATGGCGATCCCTTTGTAGAGGCGGGTTCGGATGTTACTTTTGACGGTACCGCAGCCCAATCCATTACCAGTAATATCGGAGAAACTTTTGAAGACCTCATCATCAACAATACGAGTGCGACCGGTGTCACACTTAATGATGATATAAGAGTAGATAATGCTTTGAGCCTGGTCGACGGTAATTTGTATACTTCTGCGGCCAGCCTGTTATCCATTTCCGATGGCGCCACATCCTCTTCCGGATCTGCGGCCAGTTTTGTCGACGGCCCGATGCGAAAAGAAGGAAATGATATTTTTACCTTCCCGGTAGGTGACGGAACCATTTTTGCCCGTATCGGGATGACTGCACCGGCTTCACCTGCGGCTATATTCGAAGCTGAATATTTTGACGGCAGCCATTTTAATACTGCGTCAGTGGATGCTGCCCTAAATAACGTCAGTGTTGTGGAATATTGGAACCTGAACCGGATTGCTACGGGTAACACGGTCGCCGTTACATTGTTTTGGGAAGATGGCACCCGGAGCGGTGTCAACAACATGGGAGATCTTAAAGTCTCCTATTTCGACGGAGGTGTTCCTGAGTGGAATGATCAGGGCCAGGGAGGCAATTCGGGCTCCCCTGCTGCCGGTAGCGTCACTTCTGTAGGCGCTGTAACCACTTATGGATCTTTCACCCTCGGCTCTTCGACCAACGGATTTAATCCTTTGGGAGATGTAGGCGGGCCTCTACCGATTGAATTGATTGCCTTAAATGCCGTCAAAGAACCCAATGGCGTCAGGATCAACTGGATTACGGCTACCGAGATCAACAATGATCATTATTCGGTCGAGCGGAGCGCCAATGGTCTCGATTTCGATGAATTGGTCAGGGTTCCGGGCGCCGGTAATACCACGGAGCTTACCAATTACAGTTACCTCGACCAGCATCCGCTGTATGGAATTTCTTATTACCGGCTGAAGCAAACCGATTTTGATGGAACCTATTCCTATACCGAAACGGTTACCGTCAGGAATGATATGTTGATGGCGGCAGGTGGGGTAAAATTATTTCCCAACCCGGTCGTTAGCGGTGAAAACTTCAATATTGCCTTACCGGACGGAAGCTCCGTTGAAGGCGAAGAAGTATTGATCATTTTGGCCGATGTTACCGGCAGGGAAGTTTTTTCCAAATTGGTTGTCTTTGAGAAGAATGGTTCAAAGATTGCCGTTGACGTCAATGATCAGCTTCGTCCCGGCGTTTATATGGTAGTGGCCAGCAACGACGACCAGATAGTCTTCAGAGAGCGGGTATATATTTTGGAGCAGTAACAACGCTCTCGCCTTTATTTCCCGCATTTTAATCAAATCATATAGGTTTTTTCATCCTTGGAAAATCTCTTAGGGATTTAGTATGGTTGTTTTGCCTACGAGGTTCTAAGTATTTCCATAAGTAGAAACATCCATTTTCCCGGGATTGGTGATTTTTATTTGGAATTGCTTACCTGATGACTTATTTTAGTTAAAGTCTAATAGACATTATCAATAATCTACCCACCTTAAAAGCCTGAGTAATGTCTATCTGATTATGCGAAATGAGCTTATAGCTCCGGGCTTTTAGAACAAACAACAACCAAGTGACCCCAGGCAATGAAGTGTTAATTGTATTAATTAACTAAAAAATTTGCCTTATGTTTCGAAGTCTGTTAAGCCACGGCTTTCTTACTATCGCACTATTGATCGGCTTAAATAGCTACGCTGACAGATATGTCGCGGTAAATGCCGCTCCGGCCTTATGGAGTAATCCGACAACCTGGGATCTGGGTACTGTTCCGACAGCTCTGGATACGGCAGTCATTCCTTCGGGAAAAACAGTAATCCTGGCGATCACCGCTTTAAAGATCATGGGGCTCGAAATTGAGACCGGGGGCGTCCTTCAAGCCTCGGGATTTGTTTTTAACGTCGCCGGCTGGATCATTCTGGATGGCCAACTGGATGGCGCCAGCGCTATCATGTTAGGAGCACCCGGGATTACAGCATCGCTTAGCGGATCCGGTTTTTTCAGCAATACGAATTTATTGGCGATCAGGGGCGACCTGAATATTCTTTCCAACTCTGATCTTTCCATGATCGGAGGTGACTTTTTTTTAGTGGATAATGCGGGCCCTGATCCGGTAGTAACCAATAATGGTACCATCAGCCTTGGTCCGGCAAACCTGTCATCCCAGGGATCTGACGGTATGTTCATTAACCGGGGAACCCTGAACTCTGCCAGCGAAATATTTCAGGCCTATGGCGGTAAAGGAAAACTGGATGCGTCATCCCCCGGAAATACGGTCAATTATTACCAGGCGGGCAATCAGTACATCGTGGAGCCGGTTTCCACCTATTACCATCTCAAGATCGGTACCAGTGGAACAAAAACATCGGATCATGATATCACCATCGATGGAGATCTGACCATTGAAGGATCGGCTCAATACGACCCGATGGGTAAAGTGATCTACCTAAGCGGTCATTGGAACAACACCAGTACTCATGCAGATCCTTTTCTTGAGACCGGTACGATCATATATATACAGGGATCTCAGCCACAAGACATCAACACGGCTGCCTTGGAAACTTTGGACAATGTCAGGATGGTGAACACCAGCAGCACCGGTGTAACGTTAAAAGGGCCTGTTCACATCAATTCTCAACTGGAATTGCTAGACGGGATATTATATACCTCTTTATCGTCGATGTTAACGGTACTCAACGGCGCTTCTACGATTTCCTCCAATGTCAGTTTTGTTGACGGACCCATGGAAAAAGTGGGCAATTCCGGATTTGTTTTTCCGGTTGGCGACGACAATCACTATGCCCGGATAGAAATATCTTCTCCGGCTAATGTTACCGATACTTATCGCGCCGAATATATCGGCGATCCTACGATCAACCCCGGATCCAAAGGGGCGGGGTTGAATAATGTCAGTGTACTTGAATACTGGCGGTTGGAGGAGATCAGCGGTTCCAATGCCCTTGAAGTTACGATTTACTGGGAAGATGGTACCAAAAGTGATATAAACGATCTGAATGATCTGACGGTCTCTAATTATGACGCCACGCTCAGTAAATGGCTCGACCTTGGAAGAGGTTCTGTTAGCGGGAATTTGGCCGCCGGAAAAATAGAAGGTAATATATCCATGATCGATTATAGCTATGTTACTTTTGGCTCTTCGTCAGGAAGTGTCAATCCGCTCGGAGCCGGTACGATCCTTCCGATTGAACTGATCTCACTGAACGCCGTTAAAGACCATCAACAGATCAACGTTCAGTGGGTTACGGCAGTTGAAGTGAATTGTGATCATTTTACGGTGGAAAGAAGCGTCGACGGAGAACATTTCGAGCCCATTGCCAGGGTAAAAGGAGCCGGGAACAAAAGTAGTGTTTCACAATATCTGTATGTCGATGAACAGCCTTTATATGGTATGTCCTATTACCGGCTCAGGCAGACAGATTTCGACGGTAATTTTTCCTATACGGAAACCGTTACCGCCCGATTCGACATACTGCCCGCGGCTACCAGCGGCATTAAGATATTTCCCAATCCTGTTGTAAGCGGGGAACAGTTCCATATCAGTCTTCCCGACGGAAGCTTTGAAGCCGGAGAGGAGGTGCTGATCGTTTTAGCGGATATCAATGGCAGAGAAGTATTTTCCAAAGTGATCGTCTTTGAGAAAAATGGGGTACATATTGCTGTGGATGTCAACAACCAACTCAATCCGGGCATCTATGTGGCCATTGCCAGTAATGATGATCAAATTCGATTCAATGACCGGTTAATGGTCCTGAGACAATAAAGGACCCGGAAGATGAATTTTATTTGGAGATCCGTTAGGAATGTATTAACTTAGGTATAAATAGCTGACAGATTCTTATACCCGTATAGGAAATTTTTAGCTTTTTAGATCTATCCGATCCTGCCTTATTATGGCAGGTTATTTTCCGCGAGCAACATTAATAGAGAGGCAGATCAACTGACAGATCTGCACCTGTGCCTTTTTTTGGGTATTAAAATTATTGTTATGCGAGCGGTTCATGTATTATTTGAGAGGTTTTTATGGGTTCTTATTCTTTTCTCCGGTGAGGCTTATTCCTTTACCCGGACAACGGTAGTTGTGGGGGCGGGGTTGTGGAGTGACCCTTCATCCTGGGATTGTTTCTGTATTCCCGCCAGTACTGACGATGCGGTTATTGCCAATGGGAGCGTAATTGTATTGACCGCCGCCTCCACCATTATTAATGATCTTAACGTCGAGGCAGGAGCTCAATTGCTGGCATCCGGAAGGATGTTTCATATCAATGGGGATCTGATCCTGAATGGAAATTTCGATGGTGCCAGTTTCTTGATCTGGGGTTTTGCCGGTACTTCCCACACCCTTGACGGAACGGGGTTTGTTAGCAACACGAGTACCGTCAACCTCTTTGGAGACCTGGATATTTTAAGCAGCGCCGATATTGATATGATCGGCGGGGATTTGGCCCTGGCATCTTTTTCCGGTTCCTTTCCCACCGTTACCAATTATGGCACCATAAGTCTCGGACCGGCCAACCTGGTAGCCACCCATGCCGATGCCACTTTCGATAATAGAGGAATCTTGAATTCCGGCAACCAGATCTTTTCCGGGTTCGGCAAGCTTGAAGCATCCACGCCCGGAAACACGGTTAATTATTATATGGCAGGGATGCAAGCCATTAAAGATCCGGTCAGTTCTTATTATAATCTCATCCTGTCAACCTCGGATATCAAATATACCGGCTTTGATCTCGAAGTCAGCGGAGATCTGACCATTACCGGGTCTGCTATCTTGAATCCGGCTAAAAACGACATAGACATCGAAGGCAACTGGATCAATAACAGCACGGCCCCGGATCCTTTTAGACAGTATAAAATGGCCGTAACGTTTAAAGGTTCCAATCCACAATCGATTACCAACCCGAACGGAGAAGATTTTGAGATATTGGCGATCAGCAATACCAGCGGGTTTGGGGTTACCTTAAACAATCAAACCAGGGTCGATAGTATTTTAGCGCTTTCAACCGGCGTCGTTTATAGTACCCTTACCAACTATTTAATGATAGCGGATGAGGGTGTGTCTACCGGCGGTTCCTCGGCAAGCTATGTCGATGGCCCGTTGCGTAAGGCCGGGGATGATGCATTTACCTTTCCGGTTGGCGATGGGAGCTTTTATTCACCCATTGCGATCAGCGCTCCCAACAATACCAGCGATATTTACCAGGTGGAATATCATAATGGGGCTTATGTGAATACCTCGGCGTTATCGGTTTCGCTGAATAATGTCAGTACGGTCGAGTATTGGGACCTCAATGAAATATCGGGCACGAACAATCTGACCGTTACCTTATTTTGGGGAAATGGCAGCCGAAGCGGTATCAATGACCTCGCCGATATCAAGATCAGCAGTTTCGATGGCGCCCTTTGGCAAAACGACGGCCAGGGAGCTGTATCCGGTACTGTAGGGTCCGGAAGCGTGACCTCGAGCGGGGCGATAACTTCTTTTGGCCCCATTACATTCGGTTCTTCCCTGGCCGGATCCAATCCTTTGGAGGATGGTGGTCTGCTGCCCATTGAAGGGATTATATTAACGGCAAAAAATGACCCCGGTGGTATCCTGCTTACCTGGGTTACGGCCAGTGAAGTAAACAATGACCACTTTGCCCTTGAACGGAGCAAAGATGGTATGCATTTTGACGCCATCGCACGGATACCTGGCAATGGTACCACTGCTGATATAAGCACTTACAGCTACCTGGATAAATTCCCGTACAGCGGATTGTCCTACTACCGCTTAAAGCAAGTCGACTTTGACGGCAGCTATACCTATTCCGATATGGTTCCGGTCAGGAAGGATCTGTTGTTAGCCGCACAGGGGTATAAATTATTTCCGAACCCGGTCAGGAACGGGGAGTCCTTTTATGTGGTGCTGCCGGATGGAGATACCCGGTCCGGGGAAGAGGTTTTGATCGTCTTATCCGATATGGTAGGCAGGGAAGTATTTTCAAAGATGGTCATTTACAACAGCAGCGGCGCCTTAATAGGGATTGATATCAATAATTCGGTGGAACCGGGGATCTATATGGTTATTACCAGCAATACCCAAGGGATAATTTTCAAGGACCGGTTAATGGTTGTGAAACAATAATACCAGCTCTTTGAGGCTTGCCGGGAAGGCTGTTAATCGTAATAAAATCCTCTCCCGTTGTCTTGTTCCAGGTGCACACCCAGGCCAAGTACCATCCGGTTGACAAAATTGAAATAAGCAATGACCAGGGAAGCATCCAGGATAGCCGTGTCATCCAGGCCAGCTTCCCGGAGTTTTTGGATATGATCCTCCTCTTTGATGCCACCCGGATTGACGGTCAATTCTCTTGCATATTCGCACAACTGTTGATCAGCGGGATCCAGGCCCAGGGCATGGTAATCCTGCTTTAGCTGATCGATCTTCTGCTGATCTTTCCAGAAATGCAGCAATGCTGTTCCATGATGCTGCTGGCAATAGTCACAATCGTTGTTTTTAGATACGATCACTGCCATCATTTCCCGCTGATATCTTTTCAGGGGAGACTTACCGAACATAATGGTCATGTAGAGATCCATGTGGTTGACAATAGATTCCGGGTTTAAGCTTTGGATCTTGTGAACTTCGGCGATCTTTCCGCGTTTCTCTTTGATTTGAGCATAGATCTCCTGTAAACGACCTGTGGATTGTTCCGGCTGAATTATTTCAATGTATGCCATTCGGGAAAGTTTTCAATCATAATTAGGTTTAAAAAGCAATGTTGGCCTTAGCAACAACCCCCGCCGTCATAAAAATAGGTGGAAGGCGAAATAAAAATATCATTTCTATCGAGCGCCGCCAGTTTCGAGGCTGTTTTATCACACACGGACAGGGGTTGATTTTGCAGCAACACATGTCCTTTCCCATCGTCGAAATAATCCTCGCTACCATAATAAATGGCCGTTTTGCCGGTGAATACGCAGGGTCCGTCATCAGGCATCGGATCCTTTATCGCACAGATCTCCACACTTTCGATATAAATTAAGTGTGGGGTATCATAGTGCGCCGGGTCGAGTATTCTGTAGGGTCGTTTGGCACGGACCTCTATCGTTCCGAAACCTGTATCGCTTATCTTTTTAACATAGGCGTCCAGGGGAATAGACCCGCTTAAACACAAGGCCCGTAGCTTTTCATCCTCCCCAAGCGCTTCCGGTATCTCTGTCTCACACACAGGGTCCGATAATACCAATTTGCCATGAGGCTTCAGTACCCGGTACATTTCGGTTAATGCTTGGGTGAGGTCGGCGGGTTTGAAAATATTGAACAGACAGTTTTGCGCTGCAATATCTATGGAAGCATCGTCAACCGGTAGGTTAAGGGCATCTCCGGCTTTCAATTGAACAAAATCACTGCTGAACCATGGGTTCAAAGTTTCCGCTTCCTCGAAATTCCGGTAACAAACCGCTAGCATTTCCGGAACGGCATCAATACCGATGATGGCTCCTTTCCGTCTGCTGAAATATGAGAACTGCAAAAGCTCCATACCTCCGCCGACACCTACATATAACACCGCCGGATCATTCACGAGGTCACGGGGATGGACTGTAGTGCCGCATCCGTAATTCATTTCCAGCATTTTCCCGGGGATCTCGAGGCCTGGGAGTTGCCAAATGGGATTGGTGGTACAGCATAATCCCTGTACTGGCTGCACGGCTGCATCTTTATAAACGGCTTTGGTTGTTTCCAGGTATTCGGACATCTTTCGGGTCGTTTTTTAACTTTTCAAGGAATAAAGGGAGCTTTTATCGATGTACCCGCCCACGTATGTTTTCATGATCTCGCTGTTTGTTGTTGCCAGGCCTGCCAATCATGGATCGTATCGATATCCGTCAATTCAGGTAATAGCTCCACAGAAAGACCCAACATTGAAATATCAGCTAGGGTTTGTTCCAAAACGGTTGGGGTACTCCACGACTTGTTTTGGAAAATTTGGGGGACGGGTTGACGCATACCCAATAGATAATAGCCGCCGTCATTTGAGGGTCCGATCACTATATCCTTGGTGGTCAAATAAGTAAAAGCTGTTTCCAACAATGTGGTGGTTAATCCGGGACAGTCACTTCCTATAATAATAACAGATCCGTAATTAGATTCAAAGGCATTTTCAAAGGCATTAAACATCTTTTCCCCTAAATCTGTTCCCGTTTGACGTTTTTTTGTGAAAATATCCCGGGGCCAGCTATCGTCGCGCTCCACATAGTCCGCATAAAACAGCCATTTATGTGCCATGGTAGCCGTTGAGATCTCCCGTGTATGCCCCAGCAGATTTTCGTAGATCTTTAGCGCTTCATCAGGGCCTATGGAAGCTGCCAAACGGGTTTTTACCTTCCCTCGTACCGGATTCCGGATAAAGATCATCAATAGTTTTTCCGGCATTTAAATAGCGTTAGCGCTGTCTGCAATCATGGATATGTCTTTTAGGGCTGCCCTTAAAGATAAACAAACTTAGGCTGGAATTCCGTGAAATCCTTGCGCAGCTTTTATCTGGCGTGGCCGCTATTGGTTTCATTCGGTCCATGCAAAACGGCCGATCAGGCCGGGAAGTTGAAGACGGTTATTTCTGCCCGGGAACCTAGCCTGATCGGTAGAATAGTGGTACCGACTCCTTTTGAAACATACATGGGATATTGCTCATCCTCATACCAGCCGCGGATATACCTTCCGCTGCCCCTGGGTAAAAAGGGTACGAATCCGAATAGATTGATCTGGCCGCCATGGGTATGGCCGGAAAGGATAAGGTCGACCGGAACCTCGATATCCGCTTTTCCCCGCATGATATCCGTATACACCGGGCAATGGGAAAGCATAATATGCCAATCGCCCGGCTGATAATGTTCCAGGGCTTTCAAGTGATTGGCTTTTCCACCTACGTAAGAATCAATACCAGTGAAAGACAGGGTTTTGCCTTTGGTTTTTAGCTGAACCGATCGGTTGATCAGTAATTCGCATTGGTTGTTATCGTAAAAATCAGTTAATTGTTGCCGCCCTATTTTTCCCCAGTGCTCCCAATTCCCCATGACGGCAAGTTTTTTGATCCCCGGATCGATGAGTTGCAGGAATTCCTGCAGGTAAGGCAAATATTGGGAGGATTCTACCGCATCCCCGGTAATACAAAGAACTTCCGGCGATATCCGGTTGATCTTTTTGGCGATCCTGCGGTACAGATCACCCATGGTTCTCATATGAAGGTCCGATACTTGTAGAATTTTTATGACCTTCCTGTCTTGATTGTTAGAACCGATAAAAAATTCATTGACCTCGAAATAAAATCGCTCCAGCCAAAAGCCATCCAGGCCGATGGATCCCAGCAATGCAGCCGATCCGCTAAGAATGAATGTTCGCCTCTTCATGTGATCCGAAAAACGCCGAAGCCCCCTGGGTAGTTATCCTTTTTTCAGCAGGTAGATCAACGAACTGCATCGTTTTTTTCCACCCAAACTTTTGATATTGGAGATCATACCGGTAAAGATGCCTTTGAATAATCCGAGAGATGACCGTTTATATTTTTCACTGAGCATCGACACATAAAATGCATCCAATGGCATTCGTTTGATTCCGATCAATCGGAAGCCATGTTTATGGGCCAGGCGCTCCAGGGTTTTGGGTGAAAAATGCCATAAATGCCGGGGAACATCATAGGCGGCCCAGTAATCCCGGTAGTGGTGAGCATCATAGGAAGTATGATTGGGCAAAGCGATGACCAGCAATCCTTGTTCCGTTAACAGGGTATGGATCATTTCCATGTATCGGTGCATATCGTGAATATGCTCCAAAACATGCCACATGGTGATGGCATCGTATTGTCCTTTTTCCAGCGTAAACAATTCATCGGTTGGATAGACGTTCAGGCCGAATTGTTTTTGAGCAAATGACCGCCCGGCTTCACTGGGTTCAATACCGGTAACCTCCCAGCCGGCGGATTGCATGTGGTGGAGAAAATACCCCGTACCGCTGCCGATATCCAGGAGCTTTTTCCCGGCCGCCAACTGTTCCACGGTTTTTTGTTTGCTTTTCAGCATAAACGACCGGGCCAGATGGTATAAGCGGTCGACCAGTCCTTTTTTTGTATCGCTGTGTGAAATATAATCCTCGGATTCGTAATAGGGGGCTATGGCGCTTTCCGAGGGTGCATCCTGGGTAAACAGGAAATCACAATCCTTGCAGATCGCGAGCTCAAACGGTTCCCCGCTGATGGAATGGTCTTTCACCGAAAGGAAAGGCTGCTTGTTCTTTCCTTCGCACAAAGGGCAATTGCTATGATGGATCCGATCCATGAACCGGTGTGATTCGAAGGGCTAAAGATGTATAGAAAAATTGAAATTCCCAAACATTATCATCCGGGATTTCCAGCACGGAACATTCGGAAAATCGATCGAGGGCCATCCAATAAAAAAGCCTTGAAGGGGCAGCTTCAAGGCTTTTTAAAGTAGTATGTTGAGTAACGAGTACTAGTACTTCAATATTTTCGATTGCAGTACTTGTTCGTTTTGTTTGATGATCAAGTAGTAAACACCACTTTCCATAACACTGGAAATATCCAGTTTTACGTCATTGATGCCGATCTCGACTTCGGACAAGGGTTGATAGAACACTTTCCGGCCCACCATATCATACATTTCCATTTCCACCATGTCCGAGGTTGGGGAAGAGAACTTCACTTCCAGGTGATCCACGGCAGGGATCGGGGTGATATTGATGATCTCGAAATTGGATACGGTTTGCAGGTTTTCCACGGAAATAACGTTGGAATAGGTAAAATCTCCATCCGTATCCGTTTGTTTGATCCGGTAATAATTAACGCCGGCCAAGGGGCTGATATCCGTGAAATGATATTGCTTTTCGGTCGTGGAATTACCAGCTCCGTCAACCCTGCCGATCCCGGTAAATGATTTACCATCGGCGGATCGCTCTACCGTAAAGTAATCATTATCGGTTTCGGAAGCTGTTACCCAGCTCAGGTAAATGCCTTCATCGACGGAAGTTCCGGTCAGGCTGAGCAATTCAATCGGCAGAATGATACCGGGATCGCTCCGTTGGAAGAAGTTTCCACACCGGTTAACGATATTATTGGTAGCCGACGGTACCAACCGCAGGTTACAATCGTTCGGTAAACTTGGAGAGATAGATATCTGGATTTGGCTGGAAGTATCAATACCGGTGTATCCATCGACCGCACATCCCAGTGGAGTGGCGGTTACCACGTTAAAGGATCCGGTACACAGCGCTCCGGTACCACCGCCGATCACAATATCGAAATCACCGGCATCCACGGAATCACAATGGAAGGGTTCACTTAAATCGAAGATCCAGGTATTCCCCCAAACCGGTCCTACTTTGACAGCAGTACTGTCGGTATGCAGATCACAGTTACAAACCAGGATATCTACGGAATCGACAACTGTACAATTATCATCCTCAACAGTGAAATACCTGCGATATTCACCTTTTACGGCTGCATTAAAGACCACCGTATCGGTGTCGGTCCTGTTAAGATATAAAGCAGAGCTCCAGGTTTGCACGGGTTCGCCGCCACCGATCATTTCCGCAAAGGTGATATGCCAGCTATTCAACGATCCGATCAAGGTGCGACCTGCAGTTTTATCGACATCATCGATAACATACAGATTGAAGTTACCGGCTGTCGGGCAGCTATCCAGGTCGGACAAGGGTTCATCAGGGATATAAGTGCCGATAAAAGGCGGATTGGCGCCCGGGTCGTTGATGGATATTGCGGCTGCATCATCGAAACAGGTACCCTGAAAATCACGCTGTCCAATGGCTCCCTGATGATCAACAAGCGTTATGGTCCGGCCACAAGGATCTTCCAACACGATTGCAAGTTCATTGGCGGAGCGATGCGTAATATCCACGCATATCTCCTGGATCATGGTATAAGCCGTTGGATAGTTGACACTGGTCTGTAATCCGTTAGCATCATTGTTCGGAACACTATTCGGCCCGCCGCTGTAAGAAAGCGTTGTCGAAGGTCCTTGCACGGTTGCGACGCTGGCGTTGGTATATACACCGTTAACATCCAGGTCGTTATTCCGGCAAC
>JANQFB010000052.1 GCA_028278085.1 Chitinophagales bacterium | reverse complement strand
ATTTGTCGAATCCCCGAGCAGCGGGGGATAATTACTATTGAATCCCCATCCCCAAAGGGTACTATCCTGCGTGATGGCAAAAGCATAATGATCGGAAGCTTCTATGGCGATAACGTCGGTCAGTTCCATAACTTTTACCGGTCCGGATGTTGTCGGGCTGCTGTTACCCTGGCCTAATTCGGCAAAAGAATTAAATCCCCAGGCCCAAACATTCCCCTGATCATCGAGCGCCAGGGAAAACCGGTCGCCGGTGGCAATATCAACCATGGGTCTCGGAAGATTGACCAGCGGAGCAGGTACGGAAAAATCCACCCCCGAGGAATCCATCAATACGCTATAGAAATTGCTTCCCCAACCCCATACCGTACCGTCTTTTTTTAACGCGAGACTATGGTAATATCCGGCATCAATGGCGATAACATCCGTTAGACCGGGGATCCGGTGAGGGATCGTTGGATCGGGGGAGGTAAACCCTAACCGATCATTCCAATGATTACCCCAGGCCCAAACAGTACCGTCATAATGTAAGGCAAGGACATGGCTCTCTCCTGTTTTGACGGATGAAAACCATTCCGCGGCGGACACCTGCACCTGAACGGGTGAAGATTGATGATTAGTAGTCCCGTCACCCAATTGTCCGTAGTAATTACGGCCAAAGGACCAAAGCAGGCTATTATTGCATCGTACCACGGAATAATCATGGCCTCCGTCGATCGTGTTGACCTCCAGGCCCGCTCTTACCAGCCGGTAAGCCGTGTCGGTTCCGCAGGAATTTGTGGTGACCAGGGTCACACGATAGATACCTGAGGTATCATACAAGTGGGGTGGCGAGGGCAGGGAAGATGTCTGGCCGTTTCCAAATTCCCAGGCCCAACTCGTGGCTCCAAGGGATCGATCCATAAAATGAAAGCCCAATAGTTGCCTGGAATGATCAAATGCTGTTCGCGGTGTGCAGATCACGGTTACCTCGTGACAGACCGTATCTGACCCGCAAGCATTAAAACCGATCAGGCAGACGGTGTAAGTGCCCGGCGAAGCATAGGTATGAACAGGATCGGCTGTGGTGCTATGGTTCCCATCCCCAAAATCCCATCGTACACTGTCTTCACCGTAAACCGTCTGCTCCAGTTGAAGGACCAGGAAGGAATCGGCAGAGGTAAAATAAACATCCGGGGCGCAACTGACCTGGATAGATTGACAGGTGGTATCCGAACCATGTGGATTGGTGGTTGTTAAACAAACGGTATGAGCGCCGGTAGTCGCATATGTATGTTCCGGATGTTGTACCGTATCGGTTTGCCCATCTCCGAAATCCCATAACCAGGATTCCGGATTGTTCAGGCTCCTGTCGGTGAAGGTCCAGTGGTCCACCGTATCCATACCGGTAAAATCACTGACGGGTGGCAAACCATAGGGAAATTTTAAGCAATAGACATGCATCTCCACCGGAGAAAGCTCATTCGTCCCGGATCCGCTGGTTTCCAGGCCCAATTGCCCGTGAAAATTACCGCCCCAGGCCAAAACTGTGGTATCTGCCAGCCTGGCCATTGAAAATTTATAACCGGCGTCGACACTAACAGCATTGCCGATGCCCGGTACCTGAATCGGCATATTTTCATCCCCCAGCACACCTTTTCCCAACTGACCGTTGGCATTCCTTCCCCAGGCCCAAACCGTCCCGTCATTTTTAAGTGCTATCGAATGTTCCAGGCCTCCATCGATATCAATGGCATCCGTCAACCCCGCCACATCAACCGGAACATCCACGCCTGTAATAATTCCTATTCCCAACTGGCCCTCTCGGTTATCGCCCCAGGCCCATAATGACCCATCGGCCTTTACTGCCAGTGAATGACCGGCTCCCGCACCGATGGCAACCACATCCGGCAGGTTATAAACCGTATCCGGATAATTTTGGTCTGTATTCGATTGATTGCCCAATTGTCCCCACCAGTTATAACCCCAGGTCCATAGGTAACCCGCAGTATCGACGGCCATGCTATGCCATCCCCCGCAGGCAATAGCCTTTACAGGAGGCAAATTCATCACCTGAACCGGTAAATTCCGCTGTATCCAGGTACTATCCCCGATCTGTCCGGCAACGTTATCACCCCATGCCCAAACCGTTCCATCCGCTCGAAGCGCCAGGGAATGTTCTTCTCCGGCAGCGATCTCGATGATACCTGACAAACCAACAACGGGAACCGGTACCGTGGAAAACGAAGCGATACCGGTATTGCCCAATTGTCCATTGTTATTGTTCCCCCAGGCCAACAAAGTACTGTCTTCCAGTATGGCCAGCGAATGTTCATCCCCCGCAGCGATCTTGATCACTTTGGAAAGGCCAATGGCGCTTGTGGGAAGCGACCGGGAAATGTCCGAGCTATCTCCCAATTGGCCAACATGATTCCAACCGGCTCCGATTACGGAACTATCCGCACAGATCACTAAGCTGAAGCTTCCGCCCGCGGAAATGGACTGCGCATAGATGCCGGGCATTCCAATACTGAATGTTATCCACAATAGCCAAAAAAATCGATGTGCCTTCATATAAGATTGTTATTTATTGTATTGAAACGCATGTATGGACAGCGTTACCATCATTTATTCAAGTTACGGATTATTCATGAGAATAGCCTGATCATAGCCAGATCCCACCTGATCGCATTACTGATCTATGATGATAACCGGACGATGAACGAATAGCCCACGAGCTCCAATGATCCGCAGTTGATAATAGCCCGGTGGTTGGTCCGAAAGATCTAAAGTAAATGAGCTTTGAGATCCGGTTAGTCTATCCCTGAAAATCAACTGTCCGGGCATATCGAATACCTCGATAAACCATTCAGCCGTTACGGAATTGTTGATTCGAACCTGGAAAAGTCCATGGTTAGGATTCGGAAAAATTGCCATGGAAAATGGTGTTGATCCGGCATCGATGCCATTAACATCATCGACGGTAACGTAAGTCTGGATGATACTGTCACATTGATGTATGCTATGTAGGCTATCGAGATAGAGACCGGGGCTTGATTGCCAGCCGCCACCCACATAAACACTGTCGCCGGGTTTAAGCCTCACGGAATCCAAGGTATAATACACAGGGTTGAGAAACAATGCCGTTCGGATCACGCTGTCAAAACCATGATGCGATATCAGGGTGTCATCATAAAAGCCAGGTTCGGATTGCCAGGCGCCGCCCAACAGGATGCTATCGGCAAAACATATGGCCGTGTCTTTATGTGTCAGCAAATAAATGAAATAAACAGTAGTCGTAACGATACTGTCACACTGGAAGCTGTTTTGTAACGTGTCCGTATAATTACCATCCTGGGTTTGCCAGCCGCCCCCGATGAAAATGCTGTCGCCACCATTAACCTGTAAAGTATCAAAATGATGATGGACCGGCAGGATACTCAAGGTGGTTTGGACCACACTATCGAAGCCTAAATGGGAGACCAGGGTATCATAATAAACACCCGCTGAAGTTTGGTAAGCGCCACCCAATAACATACTGTCGCCGGAACAGATCGAAGCATTGACGGGAACCAATATGGAAATAAAGGAAACAGTCATAGAGATCAGGCTATCGCATCCTTGTATGGTTTGATAAGTATCGGTATAGGTACCGTCGACCGTTTGCCATGCGCCGGCGAGGTAAATGCTGTCGCCGTCTTGTACCATTAAAGTGTCGTGGTAGTAATAGGTTGGTAATAGGGACAGTGTAATTTGTACCAAACTGTCGAAACCCTGGAAGGAAGTCAGGGTATCATAATATACGCCGGTGGTTTTGCGCCAAGCACTACCTATCCATGCACTATCGCCGGTACAAATAGAGGAATCTATCTGCGTTAGTATGAATACAAAGTCGACCGTTGTATAAATAATGCTGTCGCAGGAATTTATGCTTTGAAAGGGATCCGTAAAGGTGCCGTCATTCTTCTGCCAGGCGCCCCCAAAATAAATGCTGTCGCCGGCAGGCATTACCAGGGTATCATACTGATGATACACCGGATTTACCGTCAGGGTAGTTAGCACGATACTATCAAAGCCCAGGTAGGATGGCAGGGTATCCTGGAAAATACCTGCATTAAATTGCCAGAAATTTTCCAGGAATATGCTATCGCCGAAACAAATGGCCGTGTCAACGGAAGTTTGCAGGAATACCATGTTGACATTTGTGTGGACAATACTATCGCAACCCATGATCGTTTGCAGATGGTCAACATAATTCCCGGCATTATACTGCCATTGGCCTTCCAGGAATATACTGTCGCCGGAGTATAGTTGAACCGAATCGTATTGCTGATAAACCGGTTGCACGGATAAATTCGTTTCGACCACGCTATCCAATCCAAGTTGCGAGATCAAAGTATCATAATAGACTCCATTGGTTTTTTGCCAGTTGTTTGCCAGCCAAATACTATCACCGAAGCATATGGACGTATCACCGGTTGTGAGGATCGCTACAAAATTTACGGTGGTATAGATGAAGCTATCACAAAAATGTACCGTTTTAAAAGTATCCAGGTAAGTCCCGGCAGTAAATTGCCAGGAGCCAGCCAGGAAAATGCTATCGCCGGATTGCTTTAATATGGTGTCAAAATCACTGTAGGCCGGTAAAATTGTCAAAAATGTTTCAACAATGCTGTCATATCCCTGAACGGTAGTAATGGTGTCTACATAATATCCGGCTGAGGTTTGCCAGGTATTTTCCAGGAAGATACTATCTCCCGAACAAATGGATAAATTTTGTTGGACATATGCATCGATCTGAATCAGGGTGCACAAACTATCATAGCATATTCCATTATCCCCGATCAGGCAGACGTTATAGATACCGGGATCGGAGTATACATGATCAGCGGTGCTATCTACGCTACCATGCCCATCACCAAAATCCCAGGCAATGGACTGTACATTGACGGAAAGATCTGTGAAGCTTGCCGCATCCTGATTGACAACATAGTTAAAATTCAACGTCGAGTTAGCCGGACATAAAGGCGTGCCGCTACACCCTATGGGATGCAGGTTAGGGATCTTCTGGTTTTTATTATTGGATAATCCCAATGCCCCATATTGACCTTTCCCCCAAACATAATAGTCGCCATATTTGTCCAGGGCAATACAGTGGTCAGCTCCGGCAGATATGGAAACAATACCGGATAAACCGGGTATTTTGTTGATGAGGCCGGGCGAAATCCATGTTCCGTTACCGCATTGGCCATAGGTATTACGTCCGAATGACCAGACCTCCCCATTGGCATCCAGGATCAAGGTTACATTTTCCCGGGCGCTGATGGCCACTGCATTTGTGATGCCCGGAATTTGTATAGGCAATGACAAGGTATATGTGCTATTCGAAGTATCTCCGCAATAATGGGAACTGGTATTATATCCCCAGGCCCAAACCGTTCCATCATAGGCCAATGCATAAGCCCGGTTATCACTGGCTGCAATCCCAACAATAAACGGTAAATTTTTCACAATAACCGGGTATAACCTGAAACCATAGTGTCCCTGTCCTAGCTGACCCCGATGATTTTCTCCCCAGGCCCATACATCACCTCTGTTATCCAATGCTAAAGAGAAACGGTATCCATGGTCAATGGCAACGATCGGGAAGGGCAGTCCTTCATGCTTTAAGGGCTTATCAACGGAATATAGGGAAGTATCGGCCACGCAATGATAAAAATTGTATCCCCAGCCCCAAACCGTTCCATCTTTTCTCAATGCCAGGCTACTGTTCTTTGATGTTGCGATGGCTACCACACTATCCAGGTGTGGGTTCCGGTGGGGTATTCGTTCATTTGGCGTAGCAAAACCCAATTGATCTTCATAGTTGCCCCCCCAGCCCCAGACGGTTCCATCAGCATGTAAGGCAAGGCTATGCCCAAATCCTCCTTTGATGGCTACAAAAGGTTCATTCGTTTTGACAGCAACCGGAGAAGTGGTATTTTTTGTCGTGCTATCGCCGAGTCCACCATAGGTGTTTTTTCCAAATGCCCAAAGTTGTCCGTTGTTACAGGACAAGATAGTAAATTGACTATTGGCTGACATTGGTGATGTTTCCATACCAACTCTAACCGCTCTGAAGAAATTGTCCGAATTGCAATAGTTTGAAGCGGTCAATTTAACAATATATATGCCGGCTGTATCATACAAATGAAAAGGATTCTCCAGTGTAGATGTATTCCCGTCGCCAAAATCCCATAGCCAGGAAGTAGCTCCTGTAGATTGATTGAAAAAATCGAATCCATAATAGGAACTGGAATGGGTAAAGGATGCTTCTACTGCACAACCAACGGTAACTACCTGGCAAAAGGTATCTGCCCCGCATGTATTGGTACCGGTCAGGCAAACCAAATAATTATTGTCGGCAGCATAAGTATGAACCGGATTGGAGGAAGTATCGCCGTAACCATCTCCAAAATCCCAGTAAATGCTATCAGCACCGTAAGCGGTTTGATGGAGGGTCAGGTCCAGAAAAGTATCTGCCGCAACAAACGAAACCTCAGGTATACAGCTCACATCAAAGCGTTTGCAATAGGTTTTTGATCCGAAACTATTGGTAGCTGTTAAACATACCCTATAATTCCCCGCCGTATCATAAACATGTGTTGGATTTTGGACCGTATCGGTATGCCCATCGCCGAAATCCCAAAGCCAGGAGGTCGGATTGTTGCTGCTGGAATCCGTGAAAAACCAGTGCGTGGAACCATGGGTTTCGCCGAACTTAGGTGTCGGTTTTAGATAGTTGGGATAGTTTAAACAATACACTGCCATGGGCACTGGAGAAAGAGATTTCGCGCCCGTACCGCTGATCCCGACACCCAGTTGTCCATGAAAGCCGCCTCCCCAGACCAGGACAGTGGAATTCACCAATTTTGCCATGGTAAATTTGTGTGCTGCTGCAATTTCCGTAGCGTTGCTTATACCAGGCACCTGTACAGGATCATATTCCGTTCCAATCACCCCTAGTCCTAACTGACCATTGGTATTGCCGCCCCAAGACCAAACCGTGCTATCACTTAACAGAGCAATAGAATGTTCGAGCCCGCCATCCACCGCAACGACATTACTGAGTTCATTGATCCAGGTTGGTGAGGTATGACTGGAGAGCCACCATTGTGCCAGTTGACCGGCATTATTGTGGCCCCAAGCCCAAAGCGTCCCGTCTGTCTTAATCGCAAAAGAATGATATCTTCCGGATCCCATACGTACCACATCATGCAGCTTATAAAGGGTATCGGGCGTATATTGGTCGACCTGGGATAAATTACCCAATTGGCCGTAATTGTTATATCCCCAGCTCCAGGGATCACCCATGGAATCAACGGCAAAACTATGGTAAGCTCCACAGGCAATCGTTTTGATAGGGGGCAGGCTACTTACCTGGACCGGGAGGTTCCGGTCTGTTGTCGTACCATCTCCCAGTTGGCCAAAGAAATTTGCTCCCCAGGTCCAGACAGTGCCATCCGATCTTAAAGCAATGGAATGTTCTTCCCCGGCATCTATTTCAACAATATCCGTTAATCCCATAACGGGTACCGGAATGGTGGTAAAAGAATCGACGGCAGTATTGCCCAATTGACCATAATTATTGTTGCCCCATGCCATTAAAGTGCCGTCAGCTAAAATAGCCAACCCATGCTCATCGCCGGTGGCGATCTTTATGGCGTTAGTGATACCGACCGTGGGTACGGGAAAAGATTGGGATGTATCGGTATTATCCCCTAATTGGCCGACATGATTCCAGCCTGACCCGACGATAGAACTATCGGAACAAATAACCAGGCTAAAACTACCTCCCGCGGAGATGGACTGGGATCTGGCGGCCGTGATCATCAAGGATAAACAACAACCGACTAAAAGTAACTTTTTCATGTGAGCAGTATTCTTTTAAAAGTTAGTTCAAACCCCGGTACAATTAAGGAGATGAGGAGCAGGCTCGAATGGTTGCATCCGGCCGTTTGTTGTAGCTGAATTTTACCGCCTGTCTCCTCTTGACGGAATGCCTGATCCCCTGATGGGATAAGCCTTCTAAAATCTACAGCCTCCTCTTAAAAATTCCTGTATTTTTGCCCTGGCTTTTCACCGGAACCCGCAACCAACCCTGGCCCAGATGAAAGATCAATATGTAATCCTGACCGGCAGTAAAAACAATGCCGGCGACTATTTGATCAAGTACCGGGCCAAGCAATTGTTCGCCAGCAACCGGCCTGACCGCGAAATTGTCGATCTCGACGGCTGGAAACCGCTGACGGAGGAGCAGATAGATACCATCAATCAATCCAAAGCCTTGATCCTTACCGGCGGACCGGCGCTGCAAAACGGTATGCGCCAAAGGATCTATCCGCTTACCGACGATCTGACGAAAATCCGGGTGCCTATCCTGATGATGGGTGTCGGCTATAAAGGCAGGACCGGCAGTTGGGCGGAAACAGCCAACTATCCCATAGATCCGGACAGCAAGGCACTCCTCGACCGGATCGAACAGTCGGGATATTTGTCCGGGGTAAGGGATTACCATACCTTAAATACCCTCATGCATCATGGCCGGAACCAATTTATGATGACCGGATGCCCGGCGCTGTACGACCTCGCCTATTTGAACAAACCCTTTCAATACCCGGAGCAATTAGGGACGATCGGGTTTTCCCTGGGCGTATCCTATATTCAAAGCGCCCGGATGTTCGGTATGATGCAGCGGATCATCGAAAGCCTGCGCAACGGCTTTGCCCAAGCCAGGCTCACGGTTTATTTTCACCACAAGATCGACCGGAATGTTACACAGCAGGAACGCATGACAGCGTGGCTGGACCGGCAACAAATTGCCTATGTCGATATTTCCGGGAGCGAGCAAAACCTGATCGAAGCCTATTCGAATGTAGCTGTTCATATCGGCTACCGGGTTCATGCCCATATCTTTATGTCGAGTATTTCCAAACCCTCGATCCTGATCAGTGAAGACGGCCGTGGCGTTGCCCTGAAAGAAGTGATCGGCGGGATCAGTCCGGTCGCTTTTAAGAGCCTGAGAACCGGCAAATTTTACAGGGGCCTGGCCCGCCTGGGGCTGGCAGATAATTTCCGGGTATATCCGAGCCTGGCCCGCGATATTGTACAGCAGCTTGCTTATGAGCAACAACATCACTATCCCAGGATGTCGGAAACCCGGACGGCCATCGATCATCACTATCCCTTGATGCAGCAATACCTCCAACAACTACCCTAAGCCGGTTTTAATGGATCTACTCGAACAATTCAAATCCATTGAACTGAGATTTCCTGTTGAAAATATCAAAGCTGGAGGTATCCAGGTGTGGCCCTATCTGAGGGTATACCTCGGTGATAAGCTGGTCGCGCGGCATGACAGCAGTGTCAAGATCGGTAAGGCTGCTTTCAGGCAATTCCTGCGATCGTGGCATTATGGCTTTTTGAATTTCTTCCGGGGCTATGACTACTGGGTTTTTTCCTATACCAACCAAAGAAAACGGGTCGGAGATCAGTATATCGACCGCTGCGACGCCCTGTCGAAGCACCTCGATAAAGTGCTTTTCATCGAACTGCCGTTGCCGGAGCACCGGCCGATCCGCAGCATTCCCACCAAACATATTGTTTCCAAGATCTTCCTGCACTTTGCCGAAGCGGTATATGCCCGGCTTTTCATTCACCGGGTCCGGGTCATGGGAGCCGATATCCTTGAACAAATAGCCTCGGAAACCGGGGTCACGCTCCCCTACCAGACGTTGGTTAAAAGGTATCTGTCGCAATACCGGCTGACAAAGCTTTTTTTACGGTTCCGCAAGCCCAAAGCCGTTTTTATGATCAGCGCCTATAACAACGTCGCTTATATGAAAGCGATCCGGGAAGCCGGTATACCGGTTATCGAATTTCAACACGGGGTGATCAACGACTCCCATTTCGGCTATAATGTCTTTAAAGCCTTCGATCCTCATTTCTTTCCCGATTATTTACTGACCCTGGGCCGGCTCGAGCAAGCAGTTTTCCGGGAAGGTAATCACTATATCCATCGCGACAAGGTGATACCGGTGGGTTCTTTTTACCTGGATTATATGGCCAAGCACGCTCCCGAAGACCGGGAAATGTCCCGGTTAAAGGAAAAATACCAATGGATCGTTGCGATCACTTCCCAGGTTACCATTGAATCCAAACTGATCGGATTCTTAAAAGAAGCTGCGGCGATGGATGATAGCATCGTTTACATTTTCATTCCAAGATACCGGGAACAATTCGACCCTGCAGCGCATGATCTACCTGACAATATCATCCTACTCGATCACCTGAACACTTATGAGATCATTGTGCATGCCAATTTTCATGCGACGGTATACTCCACTTGTGCCATGGAAGCGCCCTCCCTGGGCATCCCCAATATCATGATCAATATCGATCAACTGGCAACCCAGTATTTCGGAAATGTGCTGCATGACCCGGCGGTAACCAAATATGTGGATGAACCCCATCAACTGGTGCAGACCATCCAAAACTTCCAGCCGTCCGAAAAGACCGTGATACAAGACGCTAACAAAGAGATCATTCTTCCTGACTTTGAACGCAACCTTGAAAATGCCCTGGAACGGACCCTGCAATGATCAGCTATCACGACGCCCGGGATTTATTATATTATATTATTTTCCATGAAAATTACGTTTATAGCCCAAGAGGTTTTACCTTTCAAGCGTATATGACCGCTAAAACCCGATCCTTTTTAAAAGCTGCCGGCATCTATACGGTTGCCAACTTTGCCAATGCAGCGATCCCTTTCCTTTTACTGCCTTTTTTGACCAACTACCTGTCTACGGAAGATTATGCCCTGGTCTCGATGTTCCAGGTGCTGGTCAATGCGGTGCTGCCATTTATCGGGTTGAATGGCAACAGCGCTTTGGTCCGGCAATACTTCGACCGGGAAAAAATAGATTTTCCGGTATATGTGGGCAACGCCATCTATATCTTGTTCGGCAGTACCTTGGTCATGGTCCTGGTATTCGGGATCTTTGGCAACCTGATCAGCCGGTTCAGCGCCTTCCCTTCGGAATGGCTTTGGACCGTATTGGTATTTGCCACCGGACAAAAGATGACCGAGTATATGTTGTCTATCTGGCGGGTGCAGCATAAAGCGATCCCATACAGTGTTTTCCGGCTACTACGCACCTCCCTGGATATCGGCTTATCGATATTTTTTATCATTGCCTGGACGCATACCTGGGAAGGCCGGATCGAGGGGCAGGTGGTTACTGTCGCCTTTTTTGCTTTGATCGCCGCTTACTACCTGGTTAAAGGCAATTGGATCAAACTCCGGTATAATAAGGCTTACCTGATCCATGCCCTGAAATTCGGCGTTCCGCTCATCCCCCATGTGTTGGGAGCGGCCATTATTACCTATTCCGACCGGTTGTTTATCACCCATATGGTCAGCTTATCGGCGATGGGCCTTTATAGTGTCGGTTACCAGGTAGGGATGGTGGTTAGCCTGATCCAAAGCTCTTTTAACCAGGCATGGTCGCCCTGGTTTTATGAACAATTGAAGCTGGAAGATCCGGGTTTGAAACGGAAAATTGTAACCTTTACCTGGCTGTTCTTTGCTGCGATGATCTTATGCGTACTGGTGGTTACCTTCCTTTCCCCTTACTTTTTCAAAATTTTTGTGGGAGAAGAATTTAAGGGAGGCGGCGTTTTCGTGTTTTGGATCGCTTTGGGCTTCGGCTTTAATGGCATGTATAAAATGGCGGTGAATTACCTGTTCTACCTGAAACAGACCGTTGTCATTGCCCAGCTAACCTTCGCTACAGCCCTGCTCAACCTGGTGTTGAATTATCTCCTGATCCGGAGCAACGGCGCTATCGGCGCGGCCCAGGCGACTGCCCTGTCATTTCTTTTTCAATTCCTGCTGGCCTGGATCATCAGCGCCCGGCGTTATCCGATGCCTTGGTTTGGGTTTTTTAGATTTTAGATGGTTAGACATTAGACTATTAGATATGAGACTTTTAGACTTTGAGATGGATGAGTCTAAAAGTCTAAAGTCTAAAATCTAACAGTCTAATGTCTATCAGTCTAACATCTATCTCCCCCCTTTCTCCAGCAACTTTGCAGCAATAATATCACTGGCATCGCCATTGCCGAATAAACCGACATTAAAATCAGCTTCCCGGTTTAAAAAATCCTGGTAGGCTGCCCTGATCGCCTGGCTATCGGCGCCTGCCAGCCGGTTAAACCCATGGTCGACCAATTCGACCCATTCCGTTTCATCCCGGAGGGTTACGCAGAATTTCTTAAACAAGAAAGCTTCTTTTTGCAGGCCTCCGCTATCGGTCATCACCAGGCGGCAATGCTTGAGCAACTCGATCATATCAAAGTATCCCACCGGATCGATCGCGGTTACGGTTAAAGCCAGTCCGTGGTGTTCCAGCATTTTTTTTGTTCGGGGATGCAGCGGTAAGACAACCCTGATCTGCCGGTCGATCTCATTGATCGTTGAAACGATACTTTGTAACCGCTTTGCATCATCCGTATTTTCCTGGCGATGCATGGTACAAAGGATAAACTCATCCCGCCCGATCTTATCCATGATGCCCGATCTTTCCGCAGAAAAGTTGGCGTAATGCAGGGCGGCATCGTACATCACATCGCCGTTTTGTATGATATCCACCGGGAATTTGTCCATCCCTTCCTGCCGGAGGTTGGCCACCGCGATCGCTGTGGGGCAAAATAACATATCCGAGATACGGTCGGTCAAAACCCGATTGATCTCTTCGGGCATCTTCATATTGAAGCTTCTTAACCCGGCTTCCACATGTATGACGGGATAATGCATCTTTTTCCCGGCCAGGGCACCGGCCAGGGTTGTATTTGAATCTCCAAAAACCAATACATAATCGGGCCTCGCTTCCACGAGGATCTTCTCAATGCCTTCCATCATCTGCCCGGTCATAGCGCCATGGCCGAGCTTATTGACATCCAGGTTATATTGCGGCGCCGGGATCTCCATTTCCTTGAAAAAAACAGCCGACATCGGATCATCATAATGCTGCCCAGTATGCACGATTATCTCTTCAATCGACGGATGTTTCGCAAATGCCCTGCTAACCGCTGCCGCCTTCACGAATTGGGGACGTGTACCCAGGATCGTAAGTATCTTCATCGAATTACCGTTTAGCGGATGTTATTGATATAAACTTCATCAAAATGTGCTAAAATGACTATTTTTGACAATTGCCATCAAAGATAATAACTTAAACCGGTTAGCTTTTTATGGGTAAAAATATCTTTTCCGGATCCTCGGTCATGAGATCATTATTATTTTGTTGAACTGGGTGTCTATTCGTTTATACCGCTCAGTCAGAATATTGTACTATAAGTAACGAGGATCTTTTATCGATTGCGTTATGCTAGGTTTATTATCTTACATCCCCACACTCGCCTATATCCCCCATTATACCTATTTATTGGCCTTGGTTTATATCGTGGTGAAATTTCGCCGGGAGATCATCACATTTTTCCTGAGGTTTTTTGCCGAGCGGGATTTCCGGATGCCCACCAACCTCTTGCTGATCTTTATTATCATCGGCTTAAGCCTCGCCAATACCGTTCTCCATTATATGAAGATCGAAGGGATAAAGGATGTCGTGCCTTTTTTCCTGTTAATACTTTTAACCTATTTAATTGCGGTGAAGATCTCCAGGAAGGAGATCATCATCCTGATCTTGCTGATCTTCGGAGAAAGCCTGGTCGTTATTGCGGAATACCTGAACGGGGTGAGTACTTTTTTTACCGGATTGCCTGAATATTTTGTATTCGATACCGGAGAATTGTGGTATAACCGGCGGTCGTATGGCCTGAGTGAAAATTCCAGTATTGTGGCCGCTAAAATATTGCTGGCTTTTTTATTGATCGATTTTGTCCGGCTCAGGGGATGGATGGCCTATGGGTTGATGGCCACTTTTATGATCGCTATGTTCATGACTTTTAACCGGACGTCGATTATCGCCCTTACCCTGTATATCATATTGATGATCGTCAGGTATGTGCTGTCGCTGGAATGGAAGAACAAACACCTGATCTCCGTCGGCATTTTCGGTTTGGCGATATTTCTATGCCTGGTTTATTTCACGTACCAGTATTCGGATGTCCTGATCGACCAGCTTACCCGGAACCAGCGAAAGGTGGATGTTTCCGGTCGCGACAAGATATGGCCGTTTTTTATTGGCTTTATCAAAAGCAATTTTGTTTTTGGCAACGGCTCCTATAAACTGTGGTTCGGGGATTACCATGCCCATAACTCTTTCATCCAGGTGGTGGCCACACACGGAGTTGTGATCGCCTGCTTTTATTTTCTCCTGATCCTGCGCAATATTTCGATCTATAATATCCTGCCCGTGGGTACCTTATTGGTTTATTCGTTATTCCAGTACGGGATCTTCTGGGGGGTATCGTTAATGGATATCGGCTTGTTTTTATTTTTATTCCGATCCAACCATTTTTCGGTTG
>JANQFB010000001.1 GCA_028278085.1 Chitinophagales bacterium | reverse complement strand
TATGCTCGGTTCTGAAATCCACTGCCTTTTGAAAAATGTCTTGCTGCATAGTGTCGAGCAGCTCGATGATACGGGCGCTCAAATTTTCCATGGGCATGGATTGCTTTTCGCGCGTATCCCTCCGGGTTACTTCTACCGTACCGTTTTCAAGGTCTCTGGGGCCGATAGCGATCCTCACCGGAACACCCTTCATTTCATATTCCGCAAACTTCCATCCGGGTTTTTTATTGTCGTTATCATCGAATTTAACCGAGATATCATTGTTCACCAATTCCTTCTTCAATCCCTGCACCTTTTCCCGGATCATATTCAACTGCTCTTCATTCTTGTAGATAGGTACGATCACGACCTGTATCGGCGCCAGCTTTGGTGGCAGGATCAGACCGTCGTCATCGGAATGCGCCATGATCAGCGCCCCGACCAGCCGGGTCGATACACCCCAGGAGGAGGCCCAGACAAAATCCATTTTACCTTCCTTATTGGAAAATTGGACATCGAAAGCCTTGGCGAAATTCTGCCCGAGGAAATGGGAAGTGCCGGCTTGCAGCGCTTTGCCATCTTGCATCAAAGCTTCGATACAATAGGTGTCTACCGCTCCGGCAAACCGTTCACTGGCCGTTTTTACCCCCTTGATCACCGGTGTCGCCATCCAGTTTTCGGCAAAGGCAGCATATACATTAAGCATTTGAAGGGTTTCTTCTATCGCCTCTTCTTTGGTGGCATGCGCCGTATGGCCTTCCTGCCACAGAAACTCCGCTGTCCTCAAAAATAAACGGGTCCGCATCTCCCAGCGGACAACATTGGCCCACTGGTTGATCAATAAGGGAAGGTCGCGATAGGATTGTATCCAATTCTTATAAGAGTTCCATATAATGGTCTCGGAAGTCGGTCTGACAATGAGTTCTTCTTCCAACCTGGCCTCGGGATCCACGACCACACCCTTACCGTCCGGATCATTTTTTAACCGGTAATGTGTAACAACGGCACACTCTTTGGCAAAGCCTTCTACATGATCCGCTTCCTTACTCAAAAAGCTTTTGGGGATGAACAAAGGGAAATAGGCGTTTTCGTGGCCGGTGTCCTTGAACATTCGATCCAATACCTGCTGCATCTTTTCCCAAATAGCAAAACCGTAGGGTTTAATGACCATACTCCCCCTCACGGCCGAATAGTCGGCAAGCCCTGCTTTTATCACCAGATCGTTGTACCATTTGGCATAATCTTCACTCCTATTGGTAATTTCTTTGTTCATTTTCAAAAATTGGAACGGTATTTGTTATTTTTATTTGTGAACTGAACAAAGATAGCAATTATAACGCTGAATTCGTTGAACGCATAAAAGTTAAATCATGAAAACGTTAATGACCGCAATCCCCATATTTACATTGGTTTTGTTCCTTTCCATGGGAGTTTCCGGACAGGTGGATGACATTTATTATTCACCGGAGGATGATACCGAAATAGGGACTGATGAAGGAAGTGCACCGGAAGAAGGGATGCAGCGGGAAGAAGACTACATAGAGTCTTATGATGATGATCCCCGGTCTTCATCCCAAGGCATTTACGAGGATGAGAACGGAGATACCTACGTCACCAATAACTATTATAGTGATGCGTATGTGTATGATGATTACTATTATGCCACGCGGATCAGGCGATTCCACCGGCCCTATTACGGCTGGAGCTACTGGGATCCCTTTTATACCGACCTCTACTGGTATGATTACTCGCCATATGCCTATGGTTCCAGTATATATTTTAACAACTGGTACGGACCATCCTGGGGATTTTCCTTTAACTGGGGATGGGGAGGTGTTTACTGGGGAAACGGCTGGCCTTACAGGAGGTTCTATTCACCCGCTTTGTGTTACCCGACCTTTGGCAATTTCGGTTGGGGTGGATCCTACTGGAACGGTTACAACCATGGCTACTGGAATGGCTTCGCTGATGCGTCCTACTATAGTCCATATTATTATTCACCAACGTACAATTACTACAACAATAGTGGCTACTATTTTGGACGCCGGGGTAGTACCAGTTCCAATAGCAGGAGTAACAACCGGAGTAGTTTAGGTGGTAATCCGAACGGCTATTCCGGAAAAACGCACTATAAGAACAGGAGTGGATATAGTGGGAAGACCGGTCGGACCGATAGCTACAGTGGTAATTCCAGGGATAAGGCAAACAGCTATTCCAGGACAGATAACGGAACGTCCAGAACAACCGGACGGCGTGTTTCGGAAGGAGGATCCAGGAACGGCAATACGCAGATCGGCTCCAACAGCCGTTCAGGCAGCCGTACCGGAACCGCTAAAGGGGTAGGCTCGGGTTCGACCAGTCCATCCCGAAGCACTAGCCCGGATAAATATTCCCGGTCATCCGGCAGTACCAAAGCTGCAGGCAGTAGTTCGAGAACGTCTTCTGCAAAAAGCAGTACTTCCGGTTCCCGTTCCAGCCGTTCTAATGCTACGCCGACCCGTTCGGGGAACAAATCCTATTCGACGCCGAGCAAGTCCTCTGCTTCTCCGAGCAGGTCCGGATCAACACCGGCTAAGTCGAATAGCGGGAATAAATCCAGGAGTGGTAATGTGAGGAAAGGCGGCGGAACAGCATCGTCCGGTGGAAACTTAAATAACAGACCGACGAATAATGG
>JANQFB010000237.1 GCA_028278085.1 Chitinophagales bacterium | reverse complement strand
TTTTTCAAAGTATTGATGTTGGTTGGGATAATGGGTATATTATTGAACCGCAGATCCAGGAATACCAATTGCTGACAGGAGAAGATCGAAGGCGGAATATGCTCGAAATTATTGCCACTCAGATCCAGGGCTTTCAAATGCTCCAATTGATGAAATGCTCCGGGAAGGGAATCCAGCTTATTGTCGTTGACATAGAGGATCTCGATATTAGCCAGGTTACAGATACTGTTGGGCAGACGCTTATATTGGTTCCAGCCCAGGTGGAGCTTTTGTAGCTTCATGAAAGTACCGATGGATTCCGGCAGTTTGGAAAACTTGTTCTCACTCAGGTTCAGGATATAGACTTTGTCTTTTTCCTGCAGGGCCTCATCGAAATAGCGGTATTGCTTTTGTTGAGCTAAGGCCAGTGAATCGAGGAGTTGAGCGTGAACGAAGGGAGCGAATAAAACAGACAGACAAAAGAAAAGTGATTTCATGCGTATAAAATTTAATTCCTGCAGCGCTGCGCTTCAATCCGGACGGTTGTTTTATGGTTCCGGGAGCAAGGAATTAACAAGATCGTTTTTGATCAAAAATAGGCGCTGAACAATCCTGCTTATTTCATACTACTAAATTAACGAAATTGGTGCAAGTATTATTTTATAAGCCGGCAATTTTGGCGCTGATCTTTTGATGGATCTCCAATACCTGTGGTATGAGCAAAACAGCTTCATTGTTCTCGATCACAAAATCCGCAAGTGCCAGTTTTTTTTCTTCGGGCCACTGGTTTTTCATCCGGTCTTCAACAGATGACCGGTCGGTATTGTCACGATCCATAATACGCCTGATCCTTAATTCCAGGGGACTGGATACACTGATGACCATATCCAACTGCCGATAGCTGCCGCTCTCGTAGATCAAGGCAGCTTCCTTGATCACATATACTTTATGGACATGCCCGCTCACAAACCGACCGAAGGCGGATCCAACGGCAGGATGAACCAGGGCGTTCAATGCTTCTAAAGCTTTGGGGTCGGTAAATACCTTATCCGCCAACGCCTTTCGCCGGAGTTTGCCTTGGGGATCATAGATATCCTCTCCGAAAGTATGCTTTAATTGCCGAACCAACCCGGCGTCGGTTTGCATGAGCGTTTTCGCTTCTTGGTCGGCATTAAAAACCGGTATGTCCAGTAATTGGAAAATTTTGCTAACCAGTGTTTTCCCCGTGCCGATACCTCCGGTTAAGCCGACTTTAAGCATTATTGATCACTGTTGTTTGGCAAAAGAAGCATGTTATTGACTCGTTTTGAGATCACCCATATCGTTTCAGAATACCGAACAGGGAATGATGAATGATAAATGATGAATGATGAAGTTCTTTTTCATTCATCATTCACTCTTCATCATTCAACATTAGTTCTGTGGTATATTGATGAGTATCTTTTCAATTATCTTAATACCTCGGAAATCACGGTTATTGATTGATGATGTATTGAACCCGTTTGGGATAAAAATCTGCCGACTTGATAAAATCAGGTGTCCGGGTCAGCACGATGGCTGCCGTATTGTTGTTCATCAGATCCATATCACTGAAATCAACCACCGCTTCAAACAAATTGGATCCCACCCTTTCATAATTGCTCAGGGCAACTTTATAGGTAACGGTAACTTTCTGTGGCATATGGATCACGTTGATCCGTTTGTTGTTGGGGGGTATTACCGTTATATTGATCTCGGTTTTATCTTCGGTGATCTGTTCTACCGGTATATTCAATTCGGTTTCCGTAAAGGAGAGGTTGATGCCCGGTGATTGGGGGATCTCCAGTTCAACCGTTTCCCGGATCGATTTATTCACCTGTTCGTAGGATCGCTCTTGGGTCGACCAGTATTCGAAAACCTCGATCTTCGATTTCGGTCCGATGATCAGCACGGAATCGGGGACAGCGAAAGCAGGAGCGGATTGGTCGTATTGTTTTTCAAAGTCGATCGTGTAATTCAACTTGATGGGTATCTTTTTTTGCAGGCGGCTATCCATGTCGAAATTGATGGTATCCGGATGGATCCTGATCACATTGAAATCGCTGGGAAACTGACCGGAGATCAAGTTGGTTTTATCGTTGGTAGCCAGGTAAGCGGTTGTTTTAAACAACTGCAGATCCACCGTTAACGTGCTTTGATAGAGCTTCATATGCCGGACCAGCAGGTTCCACCCGGGCGCCTCCACCGTTACGGAAAGGAATTCCGGCAGGGTGTGGGTCAATACGCTATCCTTGGGCATATTGGTGTAGCGGATAGGAACGGATAAGGTGCTGCTGTAACTTTTAGACAGCTTGGTCAGCGACCAGAACATCGTAGCAATACTGATGCATACGACGAAGATCACGACATTTTCGTTGGAGAAATTTTTCTTGTTGAGGAACCTTTTGCCAAAGAAATTACGGAAACGGTCGGTCAACATGCAAGGTTACGGGGAAAATTCAGGATTTCTCGTCTGCCAATGCTTTCGTCAAGTCCAGTGAAACGACGGATTTTTCAATTTTTAACTTGGTATTGGCATCCACTTCGATCAGGAGTGTTGTTTCCCCGACTTTCAGGATCTTGCCGTGTATCCCGCCTGCCGTTACGATCTTATCCCCTTTATTCAGATCCTGGATAAATTTCTTTTGATCTTTAGCCTTTTTGGTTTGTGGTCTGATCATGAAAAAATACATGATCAGAAAGATCGCTCCCAGGAAGAGCATGGTAGACATACCACCTCCATCTTCCCCCTGAGGGGGCGCCATCAACAGCATATAGGTATCCAACATGTAAAACTACTGTTGTACCGGAACCGGGGTCGGCGCTGGCGTAGCGGTCGTACCTTCTGCAGGTGTAACTTCGCCGCTGATGTAAACAACCTTGGTATTGGGTTGCGTATTAGCCGTAATGGTAACGGATTTCTTCTGCTTTCCCGATTTGCCTTTACTGTTGTAAGAAACCTTGATCTCTGCGCTTTCACCCGGAGGAATGGGTTCTTTCGGCCAGTAAGGAACGGTACAGCCGCAAGAAGCTTTGGCATTGGAGATCACCAGATCTCCTTTACCGGTGTTGGTAAATTTAAAGGTATAATCCACCACATCACCGGCGGTTATTGTTCCGTAATCATATTCTTCCACTTCGAACTCCATAACGGGCAACGTTGCCGGATCAACATTAACCTCTGCATTAGCGGTTTTAGGGTTGTTGATCACATCTGTGGATACGTCATTACCGGTGGCGCTATCATCGGCCCCATCTGAGGATTCCTGGTTACAGGCGGCTAAAAAAACAACTGCTCCCAAAAGCACGATTAATGATTTTTTCATCGGTGTAAGTTTTGTTTTCAAAGATCAGATGCTATACTGCCCGTCGCTTTTCCGGGAGGCATACCATCATGAACGAGGTTTTCAATCAAAAATTTGTTCAGACTGCAAAATTAGAAAAACTATTTAAAATAAAATACCCATTTCAACAACTTATTCGACCAGACCTCTGCCTGTTTTTTGGATCTTTCCATCTTCGCGCAATTCTTTCATCAAATTGTCGATGATACCGTTGACAAAGTCCTTGCTTTTCGGTGTGCTGTAATTCTTGGATATATCGATGTATTCGTTGATAGATACCTTGACCGGGATCGTGGGAAAATACAATAACTCACCAAGGGCCATTTTCATCAGGAGCATGTCTACTGCCGCCACACGGTCTTTATCCCAGTTGGTTAATTTCGGTTCGATCATGGCGCTCAATTCGGTTTCTTTTTCAATGATCCGGAACAACAGGTTGGAAGCGAACGCCTTTTCTTCCTCCATGGTTCCCAAAAAGTTGCCGAAGGGGTCGCTGACCGAACCTTCGCCCAGGCGTTCGACCAGTTGTGTCAGGGTTTTGACAATGATATAGTCATCGTCCCACCAATTCATAAATTGTTCTTCCAGGTGCTGATGATACAATTCTTCCGTCAGTATGGTTTCATAGCACTGCAGGATCATGGCCGCATCTTCGCGGGTATCGGTGGCTTTGCTCACATAGGATCTGTATTCGGGTGTATCGGAGATCTTTTTGAAGAGGGGCTTTGTTACGCTTTCATCCGGATGGCCGAGCTTTTCTTTTTTGAGCAATTGTTGAAAGGTCCGATCATCGACCAGTTGCCGAATTACCGGGTTGTTGTAGATCTTGGTACTGAATTGCTTGTCTTCTTCGGTAGGGATGTACTTGTTATGTTTGATATCCGCCACCTTATTGACGTAATCGATAACATCGATCAAACATCGCAGATTATAGAGCGCCAGCCGGTAGGCATTGTGAATGCTGGTAAACAGCTTTCGCTGGATCTCGGAAACGGAAGCATCCGGAGTTTGCTCGCGGATATACAAAGCCTGCATCACTTTGATGCGCAAGTTTCTTCTGCTTAACATTACACCTGGGAAAGAACAGTCGTATAAAACGGATAAATGAGCGGAGCCCTATAATTTTGATTTTATTTTGGCGATATCCCTGATCCTCTTTTCCGCAACTTTCAGGGCTGCTTCATGGGTGGTGATGCCTTCGTCTTTGGATCTGGCGATGATCTCCAGGGTGCGGTCGTAGATCTTATCGGCAGTGCCATAGGCCCTTTCCCGGTTGTAGCCTTCCAATTCCATGTACACATTGATCACACCGCCGGCATTGATCAAAAAGTCAGGTGCATAAAGGATACCCTTGTCTTTGATCATTTCTCCATGCACCGTTTCATCCTGCAATTGATTATTTGCCGCACCGGCAACGATACTGCATTTCAACCGGTCGATGGTCTCTGAATTGAGGGTAGCTCCCAGGGCGCAAGGGGCATAAATGTCGACATCCTGGTCATATACACTGTCTTTACCGACCACCTTTACCTTGTAAGCATCGCTCATGTATTTCAAACGGTCTTCATTGATATCGGAGATCAAAACGACGGCATCTTCTTTCACCAGGTGTTCTACCAGGTATTCACCTACATGACCCACGCCCTGAACCATGATCTTCTTTCCGCTTAACTTGTCTTGCCCCCAGACTTCTTTGGCACAAGCTTTTATGCCCAGGTAGGTACCATAGGCAGTAACCGGGGAAGGGTCGCCGCTGCCACCCATATATTCGGGAACACCGGTAACGAATTTCGTTTCCATGGCCACAAATTCCATATCCTTCGTGGAGGTGCCTACATCCTCCGCCGTATAGTATTTGCCATTTAAGCTTTTGATAAACTTCCCATACCTGCGCCATAGCGCTTCGGTCTTGTCCTGGTATGGATCGGCAATAATAACTGCTTTTCCTCCGCCAAGATTGATGCCACTGATCGCCGCTTTATAAGTCATCCCTCGTGATAATCTCAGTACATCCCTGAGGGCGTCTTGTTCCGAAGCGTAATTCCACATCCGGGTACCGCCTAAGGCCGGACCTAAAGTCGTATCATGAATGGCGATGATCGACTTCAATCCCGTGGCATTATCGGAGCAAAAAACCACTTGCTCATGCCCCATAACATTCAGGTCGTTAAAGATAGACGACTGGCCCGTAACAGGCGATTCGGTAGGCTGTACAGATAGCATATTTCTTGACTTTTTAGTATTATTGTGCAATCGAAAGGAGCTCAAAAATACACTAAATTTTCCATACTTTACAATCATCGGCTCCCGGGGATCTCTATGAA
>JANQFB010000589.1 GCA_028278085.1 Chitinophagales bacterium | reverse complement strand
AGCCCTGATAATAAAGGGTATACCCTCAGAAGAGATGGCAGTTGTTTCGCTCGGATCAACGGCTTCAATATGCTGTATAATGTTGTTGGAGAACATGATATAATCCCCTGATAAATATCCTGCAGCGCCAGAGATCTCTATACCGGTGCCTTTGAATCCGTAGAAAATATTGTTGCTCAGCACCACCCGGCTGCCCGAGAGCTTACAGGCAAATGTCCGGGTATTATCGCCTCCCACACATACATTATTGGCAATAACCACCTCGTTGGCAAGATCCGAAATGTTAAATTCGGTATCGGTCGATCCCGCGGCTTCTACCTTAAAGCCTCCGCCATTATTGACCAGGATATTGTCCGTAATGATAACATCCCAGTTACCACCGGAACAATCGATCCCGAGCCGGGGTTTACCGCTGACGCCGATCCCTGTTTTCTCCACATAATTATTCCTGATCCGTAAATACCTGCCATGTTCGCCGGCAATCGATTCCCCGTTACCGACATTTTTGACATAATTCCCCTCTATAACCAGGTTATAGACGGTAAAAGGCAGCACATCCGGTTCCACAACATTTTGCCAGAACACGAAATTGTTGTAAAAGTTCAGGCCCGTACAATTTTTTATCGTAATGTTTTTTGCCGGTTGGGGATCGGTATCCAGCACCCTGATCATTACGGCCAAACCGAGTCCATCTGCGGTGGAAGCCGTGGCATTGCCGGCACCGCCGTCGAAAGAAAGGTTATCGAATTCAATATTGGCGTTACCGTTAGACACTTCAAACAAGGCATAAGACCTTCCGACACCTGACTTTCCCGGAAACATGCATTTCGAAGAACTGAAGATCCGTACCCCGCTGGGAACAGTGATGACGTACCATTGCAGATTTACATTCCCGGCATAAGGCTTCACTTCCGCACATAAAAATGTTCCGACACAATCCAGGCTGCCGCCTGATTGACGGATAGAGCGCAGGGCATCTTCGAAAGCCTGGGTCGCATCGTTTTCTCCGGTGTCATCCGCTCCGAACCATTGAGGAAGTACGGTATATATTTTACTAAAAGTTACTACGGCCCGGTTGTCATCTTCCGTGGAACCTTCCAACTTGAATATCTGGTAGGCATTTGCGGTGATCTCGCCACCGATCGTCAGGGTAACGCCGGCTTCGACCTCAACGATCGCTCCTTTGGCAAATACCAAGTTTTCCGTGGCATAAGTCGTGTCTTTGGATATGGTGGTAGTACCGACCGGAAACACGATCGTATTTTCATTCTGGGTAGGATTGGCAATTAGATGTTCCATGATATTTTAATTTTTGATGGCTTGCATAATTCTATGTCTAAATCTATAATTTATAATCCAGGAGGGCAACTTTCGGCTTTAAAAATTCAATTGTTCATATATATTTCTTTTTTAGTAACATACATTCCATTCATACAGAATGCTCGGGAAGAAATAGGAGTGGAAAATGTGTTGGCTGTTCCGGTGGATCTTAGAGATTGTTCGCAGCGCTTGTTTTTTCATCCAGGTGAAAGCCCTTACGGGAATTATAGCCGATATTGTTGCTGACCAAACCTTTTTCCCCGGTGTTAGCCGTGCGAAGCGCTACCGCACATCCGGATATCACATTCTGTCCGGCCACGAAAGCCCTGGAATGTTCGATAGCTATGCCGGTGTTTTCCTGGTTGGGGGTGAGATTATCGATCATGTTATCACTGACATTTAGTTTGGTTACATGGCTGATCCACAAGTGGATGAACGGGCTGCGCTCACCGGAATAACTGTATATATTGCTGCTCACATTGATCTGCTCCCCGTGGTCAATGCGGCCAATGCCGGCACATTCGACAAAATGATTTCCGGAGATCACCACATTCCGGCTGCCTTTAACAGGGTTTACATTAGGATTCCGGTTGATGACCATGGGATAGGCGGGTATCCGCTCGAATTTATTGTTACGGATGATCAGATTGTCAAAGCTTGTGGCCTTTCCTGGGCTGGGAAAATCGTTGAAGTCGTTGGCCACCCAAATCGCTCCGTTCACGATCTCTTTGAAGGTATTCCCCTCGAAGGTTACCCCGGAGGCGGCGATGGCGCCATAGAAGCGGCAATTGGAAAATATATTGTTGCGGATGAAAATGGCGTTTTTCCTGGGAAAATCAGGATTGTCAGGGAATTCGTTGGATCGGATGTAGAAAGGTGCCCCTAGCAGGATGGGGTTTTGGGTCCCCCCATTTAAGGGCAGCTCGAAATTTGTTTGGACCGGTTCGATATCTTCCACGATATTGTTCGCAACGATGATATTGTCGCCGGATTGAAAAATATTGCCATGCTGGTCGGCAAAGGCAATGGATATCTGGATGCCGGTACCTCTCCAGTGTTGAAAAATGTTGTCACTCACGATCACCCGGTTACCCACAACCCTGCATCCGAACCGGTTGCTGTTGTCACCGCCGATACAGATATTGCCTTTGATGATGGCCCGGTCGGAAACACCGTCTGAGGCTTCAACTTTTATACCCCCGCCGGTATTGATGATGATATTATCCGCAACGATGGCCTCCATACATCCGCCTGAAATATCGATCGCTAAGCGCCCCCTGGTTATCAGGCCGGTTTTTTCGATATAATTACCGATCACATTGATCCGTTGACCTCTCGAGCCCCCGATAGCCTGGCCTCTGCCTATATTTTTAACATAGCAGTTCTTTACGGTTAAATTGTCGAGTACAAACAACAATACTTCCCGGGGTACCACGAATTGCCAGTAAACAAAGTTGAACGTCAGGTTTGTCCCTGAACAATTGTGCACCATAATATTCCTGGCTGCCACGGGCTTAGTATCCAATACTCTGATCACCACTGCGATACCCAGTCCTTTGGTGGAATTGGCGTTGTTTTCTCCTCCGTCGAATGTCAGGTTGTCGAAGGTCACATGCTGATCGCCGTTACTCACTTCGAATAAGGCATAATCCCGCGTGGCCTCATTTTTCGGCAAGCCGGTAAATAAACAGGTGGATGAACTGAAGATCCGGATATTGGAAGGAACATTGATCACGTACCAGACCAGCCTGGCTTTCCCGGCATAAGGTTTGATCCCGGCACAAAGAAAAGTTCCGATACAATCCAAACCGCCTCCATGGGTCCGTATGGACTCGATCGCCAGCTCAAAGGCCCTGGTGGAATCATTCTTCCCCGTATCATCGGCGCCAAACCACTGGGGATAAACATTGGTGATCTTTTCGAAGATTACCCGGCCGGGCTTTTTTCCTTCATCGACCTCCGGGATAATGAATATCTCGTATAAGCCCGCTGAGATCTCTCCGCAAATGCGGACAGTTACGCCTTCCCGGATCACGATTTTCGCACCCTTCAGGAATACCAGGTTCTGTACTTCATAATAAACATCTTCTTTGATGATCGTTTCACCTTCCGGGAATATGATGTTTTGTTCCGAGCTTAATGCAGCGGATCCAAAGAGGTTATTCGGGTTTTGAGACATAAGGCTGATCGAATTTGTCCGGTTCCGCACCATTTCCTGCAAGCAGGTTACTAGCGTGCTCCCAAAGCG
>JANQFB010000587.1 GCA_028278085.1 Chitinophagales bacterium | reverse complement strand
GACTACGGCCACCACTTTGCTGGCCTTACTGCCTGTTCTGTCCTCAACAGGGGGAGGCGCTGATATTATGGTGCCCATGGCCATACCCAGCTTTGGCGGAATGACCATAGCATTGATCACACTTTTTGTGATACCGGTACTGTACAGCATGTGGCAGGAACGAAAAATAAAGCGACAAAACAAGCAAGCATGATCTTAACGAAGCAATATCACATCAACCCTATAAATTCAGTGATGAAGGCAAGTACATTGGTATGCTGCCTTTTGTTCATAGCAGTATACGCTACTGGCAACGCGCAAACGCTTGATGATTACCTCGTCATGGCTGCCGACAGCAATGCCGCGCTGAAAGCAAAATTTTTGGCCTATCAGGCGGCCCTGGAGCAAGTTCCGCAGATGGGATTGCCCGATCCGGAAATAAGCTTCGGCTACTTCATTAGCCCGGTGGAAACACGGGTGGGCGCACAAGAAGCGCGATTCTCCGCCATGCAGATGTTTCCTTGGTTCGGGACACTCGGGGTCAAAAAGGATATGAAAACGGAAGCGGCGAAAGCCAGCTATGCATCGTTCGAGCAGACAAAAAGCGACCTGTTCTACCAGGTTAAAGCAGCCTACTACAGCCTGTACGAGTCGGAGCAGCGGATCCGTATCATGGAAGAAAACCTTGAGATCCTGAAAACCTTCGAATCACTGGCCACGACCAGGTTCGAGAGCGGCACCGCAGGTATGGTGGATGTGCTGCGCATTCAAATGGAAATCGCGGAACTGGACAACCGCTTGTTGTTTTGGCGTGATAAGCGGGTACTGCTCACCACGGCATTTAACCAGCAACTGAACCGGGATCCGGATAGCGGCGTCGTGATGCCGGATACATTGGAGGTGATCGAATTACTAGCTGATAAATCAATCTTGGCCGATAGTATCCTCGCACAAAATGACCGGTTAGCCAGCTTTGAACACATGAAGCTGGCTCATGAATATTCCATCAAGGCCGCTAAAAAGATGGGGGCTCCTGCTTTCGGATTGGGCGTTAACTATGTGTTGGTAAGTGAACGTACCGATCTGCCTGCCGGACAAGCTGCTATGCTAACCCCTGCTAACGGACAGGATGCTTTGATGCCCGTGATGTCTATCAAAATACCGTTGTACAGGGGCAAGTATAAAGCGCAGGTAAAAGAAGCCGGTTTGAACCTGGAAGCGATGGAAAGCCTGGAAGACGAACAACGGAACGAGCTGCAAACAAACCTTGAAAGGGCTTGGGTGGCTCATTCGGATGCCGGCAGGCGAATAAAGCTTTACCGGGAACAAATTAAAGTTGCCGGACAGGCCCGGCAGATCTTGATCAAAGCCTATAGCGCTGACGGGAAGGATTTTGAAGAGATCCTGCGTGTGCAGCGTATGTTACTGAATTATGAATTGGAGATCATCAAAGCTGTGAAAGATAAAAACACAGCAGTTGCAAAAATCAAATCATTAATGTAATCCGATATGAATCGATTATTAAACAACAAGATTCTGCTGATCTGTGCCGGAATAGGGATAGGATTGGCTGTTGGATGGGTGCTCTTTCATGATAGCGGGAATGGCTTAGCAACCGAACACCCGGAAGAACATGCACAAGAAACGACTTATACCTGCGCGATGCATCCGCAGAAACGGCAAAGCGAGCCGGGCAACTGCCCGATATGTGGAATGGCCCTGGTGCCTGTAGGCGACTTCAATGCCGGGCCAAATATGGTTGAGATGAGTGAGGAAGCGGCAAAGCTGGCGAACATTCAAACCACTGCGGTCGGCTTTATGCTGCCGGAAAAGGAGATCTACTTACAGGGAAAGGTACAGGTGGATGAACGCCGGGTGAGCAATCAAACCTCTCACATTCCCGGACGTATCGAAAAACTTTATACCAGTTTTACGGGTGAAACCGTTAAGGCCGGGCAAAGGCTGGCTTCCGTGTATTCCCCCGAATTGATAACCGCACAAAAAGAATTGTTTGAGGCCATCAAAACGAAGGATAGCAGCCCGATGTTATACCATGCTGTCCGGAACAAATTGAAACAATGGAAACTGACGGACAAACAAATTAATACCATCGAAAAAGCCGGGAAAGTGCAGGAAGTGGTTGATATCAGGGCCGACATCAGCGGGGTTGTCCTGAAAAGGACCGTATCCGTCGGGGATCATGTTAAAGCCGGTAGTGTGCTGTTCACCGTTGCTGATTTAAGTAGCGTATGGGTAGCATTCGATGCTTATGAAGCCGATATCCCCTGGCTGAAAGTGGGTGATGAGATCCGGTTCACCGTTAGTTCCCTGCCCGGCGTCGAGTTTATCGATAAGGTCACCTTTATCGACCCTATCATTAGTCCGCAAACACGCACAGCGGCTATCCGACTGGAAGTCAGCAACAGGAAGGGACAGTTGAAACCGGAAATGTTTGCCAATGGTACCATCACCGCTAAATTACCCATTGAGGAAGCTCAATTAACCGTTCTGAAATCTGCCGTCATGTGGACCGGTAAACGGTCAGTGGTGTATGTGGCTCAACCATATGTCGACAAGCCTGTGTTTGAGTTCAGGGAAGTTACGCTCGGCCATGACCTGGGCAGTTACTTTATTGTAGAAGATGGCCTGAAAGACGGGGAAATGGTGGTTACCCACGGAGCGTTCAAGGTCGATGCCGCCGCTCAGCTTGCAGGGAAGAAAAGTATGATGAACAAAACAGGCGGAACCATAATGCCCGGACACCGGCATGGTGATACACCTGGTATGCCGGGCTCACCGGAAGCTATGGAAGGGATGGCAGAATCGACATTCATGGTCAGCGGTAATTGTGATATGTGCAAATCACGAATTGAGAAAGCGGCGCAGTCTGTCGAGGGGGTTGCCCATGCGGTTTGGGATAAGGAAAGCAAATTGATCAGGGTTCATTTTGACGAGAGCAAGGCCGGTAAGGAAGTGATTGCCAAAGCGATTGCAACTGCCGGGCATGATACGGAAATAGAAAAAGCATCCAACGAGATCTATCACAGTTTACCGGGATGTTGCAGGTATTCCAGGGCGGATAAAGGTCCTTGAACCTCCCCTATCCGGCTTAACTGTTTTCGTCCGTTACTACAGCAATTACCGGCTGGCGCCGGCAAAAGATACCTTTCTGAATTGAGCATCTACCGGGCTCTGCTGGACCTTCCAGGTACTATCCGGGTTGTTGGTACTCAAAACCTGCCCTCCCCCCATATAAGACCAGGTTACGATCCAGGCCGTATGGCTATCCATTGCCGTAATGCCCATGTACATCGCGCTTGCCGCACTGTCCGCCCGTTGCTGGACCCAGGGGCTGTCGATATGGTTCAACCGGTAAATGTTGTTGTCATCGCTGGCCACCCAAACGATATTTTCGCCCACCGTGCAAACACCATTATTATGCAAAAACCCTCCTTTGGTCCATTTGTTGGTCCATTTTTTACCGCCGTTGAGGGTAAATAATACCTGTCCGAATCTTCCCACCGTCCATGCTTCGGATCTGTTAACCGCATGTACATCGAGCAGGCCGTTCCCCCTCTTGATCCGCTTTAAGCTGTCCAGGCCCTGCCGGTGCCATCGGTTTCCGCCATCAAAAGTATGTAAGATCACTGCTATGGAATCTCCGGCGCCGACAGCCCATGCATGGTTAACATCCACGGCGCTGATCATATCGAACATATAGCTGCTGCTTGTTCCATGCTTTTGCCGGGTCCAGTTTTTGCCCCCATTTGTGGTTTTCAGGATGACACCGCTATCTCCTACCACCCAAACCGTATCTTTATTGACTGCGCTTACACCTGTAAAGGCTAGATCCGGCAAAGTGGTATCGGTTCCTAACCGGTCCCACTTCGTTCCGCCATTGGATGTTTTTAATATGGTACCAAAACCGTCAACCGCTTGACCGACCACCCAAACATGATCTTTGTCGATCGCACAAACATCATTAAAAGATGCATCGGGTATGGTATGTGCATCTCCCTGCCTTACCCAGGTGCGGCCACCATCGGCCGTATGAATAATGGTTCCGTATTTGTCTACATTGCTTCCTGCAGCCCATCCATGCGGTCCGCTATCGGGATCTTCGGTTATGGGTGGTTTTTTATGATCACAACTTAGTTGCAGCATCACCAGGCTGCTCACAAACAGCAAGGGCCATAAAAGATCTTTTTTGGTGTATCGTAGTCGGGTCATGTGCAAAATTTAACATGTAAATAATCCCAAAATTAAGCCCCTGAAAAAGCGGTGCCAATGACATACATCAAACAATCGGATGACAAACAGAAAAAGTTTTGACCACTTCTAAGTTTAAAATCAATTTATTATATGAATGCCTCTGCATTTTTTTAAAATTTTATGATTGAACACTTGTATGTTAATTCACTACCTTTTATATTTATGTCAAATGTTCTTATGGGACATTGAAAAACCATGATCGACAAATCACTGCTTTTCATCAGGAACGAATTAAATGGCTATTTAAAATTAAATACCGGTTCTACAGATGAAAAAGCAGCGCTCGCCAATATTATCAATCAAGATGGCAAAACCGGGATCCCGGATAATACGCTAGGCATTACTTTAGTCAACATTGAGGAAGAGCGGACGAATAAGGCCCAAATACCTTCCAAAATCGTCAAAAACGATCTGGCGACCAGTATTAACCCTGAAATACGGCTGAATTTGTATGTTCTATTAACAGCCAATTTCAATAAGTACGACGAAGCCCTCAAGATTATCTCCCTGGTCGTCCGTTTTTTCCAGGGCCGCAATTACTTTGACCATCAATCTTACCCGGCTTTGGATCCATCCATTCAGCGTATCATGGCAGATCTGTATACGATCAATTTTGAGCAGATCAACCAACTGTGGGGAGCCTTAGGCGCTAAATATTACCCTTCCGTTATCTATAAGCTTAGAATGCTGACGGTACTCGAAGGACAGGTAGAAGAAATATTACCGGTGATAAAAGAGCAACGTATTCACCTCAAACCTCAATAAACCGCATGCGCCATTTGGTAGAACCATTATTAACCTTTCGGTCGATGCATAAGCATTATGCAGATATGATTTGCAGGGATCTTGAATTCCAGCCCACACCGGCTTGCCAGCGAAAATTAGCCGATCATAAAATGATCTTCAAAAAAAACAAGGATGGTTTTTCGCTGTATTATGAAGCTTCCAAGGCTAAAACACCTATCCTGCAGGCAGCTACCGGAACCGTATTTACCTTTACGGTGCAGTTAAAAAATCCCTTCTTTACCAACTTCACCCGCCTCCATAAAAGTACCCTCGATCATTTGAAAAGGCCAAAGGGAATATTGATGTTCAAAAATGAAGATACCGACCCTGCCCTGGAATCAACCCTTGCGGATCTAAGGCCAAGCCAGTTTACTCATGCTTTTAAGACCGATGATAAAACAGCTACCCTACAGATCTTCGATCCATCAGGGCTGAAAATAAAAGAGGTTCAATTGGTCAATGAAAATATGGTTTTCAATTATTCCGTCGACCTGAGAACCGAAGGCCTGTATGAATTCAGGCAGATCTCCGGAGGTAAAACCACCATGACCGATTATTATGTAAGCAATGACCTTTACCGCCAGCCTGTTTTTGGCATTATCCGGATCATTAACGGACCTCCCATACCTTTTAACTATAGTGATCCCCAAACTTTCAGGATCCTGTTCCATGCGGTCGAAAAAAGCTGGAAATATTATATCGTCATGAAAACCAAAGACAAGCAGGACTATGAATTTAATATAGAGGATAAGGGTTTTGCACAAGCCAATAATCCCGAGATCAAATTCATCAAAAGGGATATCATCAATAAGGATATCAAGGTATTGGAAAACGCTGATCAGACGGTGATCTATTTTCATTCCGGGACGATGCAGAATGGCCAATTCAAGCCCCAATTTATTTCAAGCAGCGATATACCTCGTCAACAAATACAATTAAAACGCAAGAAGGCCGGAGAGATCAATGGTAGTAACGAGACCATACTGGTGCCTAATTTACCCAATCCGGCTATAGACAACTTGAAATCTTCAATGATCATTTATATCTAATTACCAAACCAACGAAAAACTGAATTATCATGCCAACTGATTTTAAAACACCGGGTGTCTATATTGAAGAGATATCCAAGTTACCTGCTTCCGTAGCACCGGTAGAAACGGCTATTCCCGCTTTTATCGGTCATACGCAAAAAAGTGAGAAAAACGGAAAAACCATTCCGGTTAATACCCCCACCAGGATTACCTCCTTGCTGGATTACGAAACCATGTTCGGTGGTCCGGCCAAGGAAAAATTCAAAGCCACCCTTACCGGAGATGGGGTAACGGAAGATAAAACGACCATTGCTGTTGCACCCGATGGCGATCTGAAGGAGTATTCCATGTATTATAATCTGCAAATGTTCTTTGGTAATGGCGGAGGTCCCTGTTATATCGTATCTGTTGGAGATTACGATCAATCCATAGCTAAAGGAGACAAATCCACCGGTTTATTAGGAGGTATCAATGCCGTAGAAAAAATCGATGAAGTTACCCTGTTGGTGGTCCCGGAAGCGATCAGTCTTTCCGACGCCAAAGACCGTAAAGTCATTAATGATGCCATGCTGGCCCAATGCGAAAAACTACAAGACCGCTTTGCCATCATGGATGTCAAAACAAATACCAACGACACGGTATTTAACGATGGCAATAATTTCAGGAACAATGATGTGGGCATAGATGAATTGAAATATGGTGCGGCTTATTATCCATCCATTAAAACGGCTATCGACCTGGCTTACGATGACAGTGGTGTAAAAATTACCGATGATAGAACGGGAGCAGGCAATGGCCCTTTTCATGATCAAAGCCTGAAAGAAGTTTCCGCCGGTTTTAGCACCGCAGCAAAGGCCGCTTCGGGTACGCTGGATATTACCGACAATAGTAAGATCGACGGAGACTCGGTAACCGTCAATACCAAAACATATGTGGAAGGTACGGATTTTAACAAGGGCGCCAATGCAACCGCCACCGCAGGTGCTTTGGAAACAGCTATTAAAAATACCAATGACCCTAAAATCACGGTAAGCAAGTCCGGAAAGGTGGTTACCATTACGGCCAAAACCGCTGGGGCAGCCGGCAAC
>JANQFB010000556.1 GCA_028278085.1 Chitinophagales bacterium | reverse complement strand
AGGATCTTATCGAGCAAGTCATAGTCGGGCAAGCTGTCCGTATCTTTCTGATCGGGTCTTAACTCGGCCGACGGGGGTTTGCGGATAATATTTTCGGGGATCACCTCCGCGGATCGATTGATATATTGGGCGAGCTCATATACCTGCGTTTTATACACATCACCGATCACGGAAAGGCCGCCGGCCAGATCGCCGTATAAAGTGCCGTAGCCAACAGCCATTTCGCTTTTATTGGTTGTGTTGAGCAGGATGTAATGGAATTTATTGGCAAGCGCCATGAGGATCAAGCCCCTTGACCGGGCCTGGATATTTTCCTCCGCAATATCAAAAGGCTGTCCCTTGAACTGGGTATCCAGGGTATCCAGGAATTGATCGTAAACCGCTTCGATAGAGATGATCTCGTGGCTCACACCCAGGCTTTCGGCAAGCGCTTTGGCATCGGTTATGGAATGTTCCGAAGAATACCTGGATGGCATGAGCACGGCATGGACATTTTGCTCACCCAGCGCTTTAGCTGCCAGCACTGCGGTAACGGCGGAATCCAAACCGCCCGACAGGCCCAAAATGGCCTTGGAAAATCCCAGTTTCCGGAAATAATTGCCCAGTCCTGTGACCAGGGCATCGTGGATCAGGGCGTTCTTTTCTTTCGGTTGTTCATTATCCTGGGTTAGGCTGGCGCCAGATCCCGAAACCTCATCCAGGTCATAGACTTTTACCGTTTCGGTGAAGTAGGGCAGCTCATCGAATACTTTGCCCGCAGGATTCATCACCAATGATCCCCCGTCGAAGATGATCTCGGTCTGGGCGCCGGCATGGTTGACATAAAACACCGGCAATTTATACTTGCTGACATTTGCTTTCAACACCCGGATCCTTTCTGCGGCATGGTCATAGTCGAAAGGAGAGGCGGATAAATTGATGATCACGTCCGGTTGCTGGCGGATCAGCTCATCCATCGGGCAGATGGTGTACAGCGGGTTATCATTGATATTCCACAGGTCTTCACAAACGGTGAGCGCAATCTTTTTATCCTGGAAAGCAATGGTTTTGAATTCCTTATTGGGTTCGAAATAGCGGAATTCATCAAAAATATCGTAGGTGGGTAACAAGGTTTTATAAACTTTTTCCTTTATCTCGCCATCCGCAAGCAAACAGGCGGCGTTAAAAAGGTCTTTACCTTCGATCTGCGGATTCTTCACCGGTACGCCGACAATCACCCCAATACCGACCGATCTTTCCGCGATCTTTCGTAGCACCTGGTCGCATTGATCGATGAAGTCGTCGAATTCCAGGAAATCCCTGGGAGGGTAGCCGGAGAGGGCTAATTCCCCGAAAACGACCAGGTCTGCATGCTTGGCTTTTGCCGTTTCAATAGCGTCAATGATCCGCTGATAGTTATGCTCGAAATGCCCAATATGATAGTTGAGTTGCGCGATGGCGATCCTCATGGTGTGTCAGTATATGAAGCGGCGGAAAAACCGAATGGAGAAGCGATGAATAAATCCTTGAGCCTTAGAAAATCACCCCGATCTTTAAGGATAAATAGTTCAGGATGGCTTTCTTTTTGTCGGCATCTGCGGTCACATCCACAAAGCCGTTATTGAAAAACAGGCCGGTTACCAATGCGGTATTACCGCTAAGGGAATAATGGATACCACCGCCGATCGTTAAGGCCAGGTTAAAGGCTTTAACCTCATCGCCGATGTCTTTTCCAACCAATCCCTTGTCCGTATTGGTCTTGACATTACCCTTTGACCTGATATTGATACCGGGCGTAACGCCAAACTGCATGAAATAAGTGATATATCCTATTTCGTTCGTCCTGAATTTTAAGGTGAGGGGAATTTCGATATATTGGGTAATATATTCCACTTCCGCATTCACCGGAAAGGTATCATTCAAAAAAACAATGACCGAATCGTGCTTCAGCTTTCCACCGTTATGTGTAATACTCAACCCGGATCCTATCCCGTAATTATCGGCAATGTTGTAGTCAAGGATCAGGCCATAGTTGAACCCGAATCTGACGCCGGTGGAGCTGATGCCTTCATCGATCGGCTTCATCCATGAAAGTAAAGGACTAGCAGCCAGACCAAACCTGAAATCCTGTGCCCATGAAGCTTTAGCAGCGACAAGAATAACTACGACCCATAAAATTTTTCTCATAATAACTGTAATTTTGATTTAGCCTATCCAAAGGTAAGGTTTATTCCAATATTTCGGCAATGTATTCCAAATATATAAAATTATCCACTTTCCTTCCGTTGCTGATATTTTTTTTTGCAGCCTGTGATCTCAGGGATATTCCGGATGTGTCGCATATCGATGTTTCGCTGCGGATCGACAGATTCGAGCAGGATTTTTTCGCACTGGATCTTACCTCCGAAAGCTTTAGCCTGCTACCGCTGGAAGAACAATACCCGGAGTTTTTTCCGGTCTACTTCGAGCAGATCATGCATTTTGGCAATTTGGCGGATACCCTGCAACGATACCGCTTTCAACTCAACCGGTTTTTAGCCAATCAGGCTATCCGGGGCCTTTACGACACCTGCCAGGCCCATTTCGGGGATATTTCCCCATTGCACAACGAACTGGAAGATGCCTTCCGGTATTACCGCTTCTATTTTCCCGACGAAGAGATCCCCCGGGTGGTGACGATGATCACGGAATTCAATTTTGCAGCGATCACCACCGACCGGGTGCTGGGTATAGGATTGGACATGCATTTGGGCCGGAATTATGTTTATTACAATGCTCCGGAATTGAATTTCCCACGCTACAAGATCCGGAAATTCAGCCCCGAATATATGGTGCCAAACGCCATGAGATCATGGTTGATGGGCCAATTTGAAAAAGGAGCGCAAAAAAACGATCTGATCAACCATATGATCTATAACGGAAAGATCCTTTATTTGCTGGATCATATCTTACCCTATACGCCGGATAGCCTCAAGATCGGACTAAGCGAACAGCAGTTGGATTGGTGCGCGGATAATGAAGCAGAAATATGGGCCTTTTTTATTAAACATGAATTGTTATATTCAACGGATTTGTTGGAATTTCGCAAGTATATTAATGATGGCCCCACCACGCCCGGGATGCCTGCCGAATCGCCCGGAAATGTCGGATCGTGGGTGGGTTGGCAGATCGTCAAAGCCTATATGCAATCGAATCCGGGCCTGAGCCTTGACAAGCTGATGGCTATTAACGACGGTAAAATGATCCTTTTACAATCTCAATATAAACCGGGAAAGTTCGGTTTCTAATGAATTAACAGACCTAAACAAAATACTTATGGCTCAATCCAAACCAGGGGAACGGTTCGATCTATCGGATCTCTCTCCCCAAAGAATAGCGATCGCTGCAGGAGGCTTATTCCTGGTGATCGCATTGTTTTCTTCATTCTATACGGTAGATGCCAATGAAAACGGCGTTGTGCTGCGGTTTGGCCGGTATATCAATACCACCACACCGGGCCTGCATTTCAAATTGCCATTCGGTATCGATGAGGTTTCGAAAATAAAGGTCGACTACCAGTACAAACTGGAGTTCGGCTTCCGGACCACCAATCCCGGTGTACGTTCGGAATATGCTACCAGCGGTTATGAACACGAATCCTGGATGCTGACCGGTGACCTGAACATCGCCGATGTGATGTGGGCCATCCAATACAAGATCAAGGATCCGGTAGCCTATCTCTTCAATGTGAGGGGTGTTGAAAATACCATCCGTGATGTTTCCGAGGCCACTATGCGGTTGATGATCGGTGACCGTTCTTTCCAGGAGGCCCTGCAATCGGAACGGATCGCTATCGCCAATCAATCCAAGGAGCATATGCAGACCTTGTTGGATAAATATAATGCCGGTATATCCATCCAGATCGTTCAATTACAGGATGTATTTCCACCCAAGCCGGTTGCCGATTCTTTTAACGAGGTCAACCGCGCCAAACAGGAACAGGAATCGGCCATTAACCAGGCCCGGCAAGCCTATAACAAAGAGATCTACCGTGTGGAAGGGGAGGCCAAACGATTAATTGCCGAAGCCGAGGGTTATGCCATCGAACGTACGAATAATGCCAAAGGTGATGTCGCCTTATTCGAAGCGGTGCTGAAAGAATACCGGAAAGCGCCTAAGATCACCAAAGACCGGCTTTACCTGGAAACGATGAATAAGATCTATGGGGAAACCAAAAACAAAGTAGTGGTTGATAAAAGAATGAAAAACCTGTTGCCACTGTTAAATCTGAATAGTACGGGAGGGACCAAATGATGAAAAGAATAGCATACATAGCGGGCCCCTTGTTGATACTGATACTGATCTGGAGTTCGGTTTACACGATCCGGGAAAATGAACAGGCGATCATCATTCAATTCGGAAAACCCATAGGCGAAGCGATCACTTCCCCGGGTTTGCATTTTAAAGTGCCTTTTATCCAGGAAGTGATCCGGTTTGAAAAGCGGATCATGGAATGGGACGGTGATGCCGATGAGATCCCGACCAGGGATAAGAAATACATTTTTATAGATGCTTTTGCACGGTGGCAGATCACCGATGCTCTGCAATTCTATAAATCCACGAAGAACGAGCGGATGGCACAAAGCCGGCTGGATGATATTATCGACGGATCTGTCAGGGATGAGATATCCAACCGGGTGATGATCGAAATTATCCGCTATACGGAAAGAGAGATGGTTATCCACGATGTTGCCACCGCAGATCCCACCATGGCCACCGACACTACGGAAGCAGCCGAGGATAGATACAAAGGTGCGCGGCTCGAGATCATCCAATCCATTTTGCAAAGTGTCAGTACCAAGCTGGATGACCTGGAACTGGGGATCAAAGTAGTCGATATCCAACTCAAAAGGATCGATTATAATCAGCAGGTGCAGGAAAAGCTGTTCAACCGGATGGTTTCCGACCAGAACAGGATTGCAGAAAAATACCGTGCCCAGGGCCAGGGGGAGAAGGAAAATATTATGGGCATGACCGAGCAGAAGAAAAAGGAGATCCTGTCAAGCGCCTACCTGAAAGCCCAGAAGATTCGGGGGGATGCCGATGCCATAGCGGTGAAGATCTATGCGGATACCTATGGACAATCTCCGGAATTCTACAATTTCCTGAGATCCCTGGAAACTTATGAAAATACGCTGGATTCTTCCACGAAGTTCATTCTTTCGACAGACAATAAGTACTTGCAGTACCTGGAGAAAGGCGCCAATTAATATTTAACAGGGGATTTAGCGGGTAGCGTGATCAGTTCAGCTTGCAAGGCGCTACCATCACAAACTCGGGAATGTCGACCTCGAAATAGCGGCCATCGGATAGACGGGTCATCATGTAAGTGCCGTACATCTTACCGATATCCGTTTTCAAATGACATCCGGATACATATTGGTGGGTTCCATCCGGCTCAATAACAGGCTGCTGGCCGATCACCCCTTCGCCCTCCACTTCGCGCAGGGTGCCGTTGGAGTCGAGGATATACCAGTGGCGGCGGAGCAACTGGATGGTGTGATTACTGTTATTCTCGATGGTTATTTGATAAGCGAAAGTGAACTCATTATCCAAAGGCCTGGAATAGTCTTCCTGGTAATAAGTTTCAACGATAACTTTAACGCCCTTTGTAATTGCTGTTACCATGACACTAAGGGTTGTCCGCCTAAAAATAAACAATTAATTAGTATTTAAGAAATCATTTACTAACGTTTGAGCTGTGGATAACGCAAGGCTCAGCTCATCATTCACCAGTACTTTATCGAATTTGGAAGCATAAGCCAGCTCGGCCGATGCTTTTTGGATACGCATATCGAGACTCCTGGCCTGTTCTGTATTCCGGCCTCTGAGCCTTTGGATCAGCACCTCCTCGGATGGGGGTTGGACAAATACGCACAAGGCTTCGTTTCCGTAGGTTTTCTTGATGTTCAGGGCGCCTTCCACATCGATGTCGAAAACGACATGTTTCCCGGTTTGACGGATCCTTTCGATCTCGCTTTTCAAGGTGCCATAATAGGTATCTTCATACACTTCCTCCCACTCTAAAAACTTCCCGGCAGCTACTTTTTCCAGGAACTCGGAATTGTTCATAAAATAGTATTCCCGGCCATCGACCTCTCCCTGCCTTTGCGGCCGGGTGCAGGCAGATACCGAAAAGGTAAGATCCGGATTGTTGGCGAGGAGGTGTTTGACGATCGTTGTTTTCCCCGCTCCCGAAGGCGCCGTAAACACGATCAGTTTTCCATATGATTGTCCGTTTGCCTTTGACATGAATATTAGCTATGCCGAAAGTCTTCCCCGTTTACAATACATTGGCGATCTGCTCCTTGATCTTTTCCAGCTCATCTTTCATCTGAACCACCAACTGCTGGATCTCGGCATTATAGGATTTTGCACCCAGGGTATTGATCTCTCTGCCGATCTCCTGGCTGATGAATCCCAGCTTTTTGCCGATAGCGCCTTTATTTTCAGCCATCGTTTGTAAGAAATATTCACAGTGATTCAGCAACCTGACTTTTTCTTCCGAGATGTCGAGCTTTTCCAGGTAATAGATCAATTCCTGCTCGAACCGGTTTTCGTCGATATTTTCATTGCCGATCCATTCGTCCAGTTGAAGCCGGATCTTTTCCCTCAAGGTCTTCTTCCGGTCGGGATCGAGCGCTTCCACCTCCGACAATAAAGCGGTGATATTGCTGACCCTTAATTGCAGG
>JANQFB010000554.1 GCA_028278085.1 Chitinophagales bacterium | reverse complement strand
CAGGTCACGGATCACTACATTGGCATAATTCTTAACATTTCTGGCCTGGCTTTTCACTTTTTTGAGAATAATACTTTTGTTCTTGCGGGTAAGGCTGTCGAGCGAAAGGGGTTCCATATCCTGCCTGACATATGCCTGCGGCGGTACGGAATCCCAACTGGACCGGACAAAGGTAAAGATCGGTTTGATATAGCCTCTCAGGGTATTTTTCCGGTCGGCCATGGCCTGCCGGAGGGTGTCCATCTCATTTTCCAGTTGGGTGAGATTTAACATCTGGTAATGATCCCTGAATAAATTTTCATCCGTCCGGGTAAGTTGAAAGCTCGACAGGTCGAAGATCTTTTCCCATTCGGAGAAGCGTGTTCTCAACTGTTTGTACTCTTTGTCTTTTTTCTTTTTCCCCTTGGGCTTCACTTCCTGGAACTGTGAACCGTCGTATAATTTCAAGTGGAGGAAACGCCCATTCTCCGTGGTATACATCTCCCCTTTTTTCGCTACCAAAACGTTATCGCTGCCCCGCCCGCTGGTATGGTCATAGATCATGACATCGAAGATGGTCCGGTGGTCAGGATCTTTTTTACCGATCCGGATACTATATCCTTCGATCCCGTTATAGAAAATGCCTTCCCGGATATTCAGCGCCGGTTTTTGCTGGCGGATATCATATAGCAAGGAGCCGAATTTCAGGTTGGCTACCGGCAACACATAATTGGAGAAATAAAAGCTTCCAAAAGTGATGAAAACGATCCCAACGATCAAACCGCGCATGGTTTTGAACAAGGAAACGCCCGAGGATTTCAAAGCCACTAATTCGTAGTGCTCGCCAAAATTACCGAATGTCATCAGCGAAGCCAGCAGCACGGCCAGTGGTATAGCCATGGGCACCATGGTGGCCGAGGAATAAAACAGCAATTTCATAATGATATCCAGCTCCAGCCCCTTCCCGATCAGGTCGTCGATATACTTCCACAGGAATTGCATGACCAGCACGAACATGGTGATAAAAAAAGTCAGGATGAAAGGACCGAAAAAGGAGGAGATAACCAGTTTATCGATTTTCTTCACGTATATTTGGATTTGATGTTATGACCCTTCCGAACCATACAAAAATAAACTTTAACGCGAAAGAACTCCATCATATGCAGCAGACGGAATTCTTTCTCCATAAAAAGAACATAACGGATAAGATCTATGAATTATTGGGCCTGCTGTCTACGGAGCTCAAGCAAACACCCGTCCACCAAAACTTCGACTTTCCAAAAGATGCGGATCATCGCAGCGGAAAGATCTCCAAGGGAGAAAATTACCAGGGTCTTCCTTTTATTATTTTGGACTTCCCGAGGCTTTTTACCCGGAATGATATTTTTGCTTTCAGATCCTGGTTCTGGTGGGGTAAGTGCTTCAATTTCACCCTTCATCTTTCCGGTGCCAGCCTCGACCGCTATGCCCCTTTCCTCCTGGCCAATATTGATCAGCTCAGGCATACGGAGGTATATTATTGTATGAACGCTAACCCCTGGCAGCATGAGATCGTCGAGGGTAATTATGTTTTGATCGATGAATTGAACGATCAGGCACTCCAAAAACAGCTCACCGACCATGGCTTTATAAAGATCTGTCGGGAATTGAAGCTCGAACGATGGGAGGATCTTTTGACGGTTGGCCGGGAGACTTATGAATTGTTCTTATCGACGATCCAGTAACGGGATTGGCAAACGGCCATCCTTTCCGCTCAGCTACCGCCGATCCGTTGCATGAGGACCTGGATCTGGCTATCCCACAAGGCTTTGGAATCATCCATTTCGTCAGGTTCGGCAAAATCATTAATGATCAAAGCGGTATCGCCGGTAATTTCGTCCTTCTTGATCCGGAATTCGAAATACTCATCCGCACCACTGCTTTCCCACTGTAGCCTTAGAAATTCATTCTCCATGGCCTCGACCACATTGGCCCTTTCTTCATTGCCATTCCAGAAAAAGCTGTAGACATCCCGGTTGATATCGACATTATCGGCAAACCATTGGGCCAGCCCGGACGGGGTGGAAACGAAATTGTAAAGGATTGGCGGCGACGACTTAATTACATACTCTAGTGTATATAATTCCTTATCGGCCATGATCTTAGGTTTTAAGCGTATTATTCAGTTCGGGAAAGGATCAAAAAGGAAGCCAGCCATAGCCATCCTCCCTGCCCGATCCATCCCCAATGGGAAACAGTATCAATGTTTTCCACCGGCTTACAATGTTAGTGAAAAAAATATACAATTGCTGTTTTTTTACCATAAAGTTTCTAAAATTTGCAAAGTCACTTTCATATCGGATAAGCCTTAGAAACCATTATTTATCAACTTATTGGCTCAACAAATTAAAGTTGTTATTGTACTTTACATTCTTTATTTTTGACTAACTTTTTTCGGGAATTCCTGTATAAAAGCCGCCTAATTATGAGACAACTTAAGATTACCAAATCTATTACCAACCGGGAAAGTCAATCACTGGAAAAGTATTTGCAGGAGATTGGAAAAGTTGATCTTTTAACACCGGAAGAAGAAGTCGATCTGGCCAAGCGGATCAAGGACGGAGACCAGATAGCGCTGGAAAAATTAACAAAGGCTAATCTTAGGTTTGTCGTTTCAGTAGCCAAGCAATATCAAAATCAAGGATTATCCCTGAGCGACCTGATCAATGAAGGCAACCTGGGGCTGATCAAAGCCGCCCAGCGTTTCGACGAAACGAGGGGTTTCAAATTTATATCTTATGCCGTTTGGTGGATCCGTCAATCCATCTTACAGGCCCTGGCCGAACAATCCAGGATCGTTCGCTTACCGCTGAACAAGGTAGGTTCCCTCAATAAGATCAACAAGGCCTTTTCCCAACTGGAACAGGAATTCGAACGCGAACCTTCCGCCACGGAATTGGCCGATATCCTGGAAATTGCTTCCGACGAAGTGGAAACGACCCTAGGTGTAGCTGCCCGCCATATTTCGGTGGATGCGCCTTTTGTGGAAGGGGAAGACAATTCCCTGCTGGATGTTATTGAAAATCCTAATTCCTCCAAAACAGACCTCAGTCTGGAATATAAGGAATCGTTGAGAACAGAGATCGAACGTTCCTTAAATACCCTCACCGACCGGCAAAAAGATGTGGTCAAGCTCTATTTCGGTATAGGCGTAGAACACAGCATGTCGCTGGAAGACATCGGCGCAAAATTTGGCCTCACCCGGGAGCGGGTCCGCCAGATCAAAGACAAAGCCATTAACAAATTGCGGTCCACCTCCAGAAGCAAATTACTGAAAGCTTACCTGGGTACCTGATTACCCCGGATCGTACGACCATATCGCATTTCTTCTCAACCTCTAAATCAATAATTAACATGGGAATTCAATATGAATCTGAGCTAAACGCATGGATTCAGAAAGAAAAGGCAGCAATGGAGCTGGGAACAGTCGTGTCCAATTTATGGTTTGACCGTTCGGTCGAATTATTAATATTCAGAAGGCAATTGGTGGATACCCGATCGAGTACGATCCTCAATCACCATTTATATGCACAAAAATTTGCGGAAAAACCTATCACCATCGAGATCAGCTTAGCCCTGGCCAAAGCTATCGCAAGCCTCGATCTCGCCCCTTCCAGGATCGACCTGGGACGACTGGGCAGCGAATGGCTCGAGGAAATGGACAATTTCGACGATGAGGTCGCTTTTGTGAACAACAAGCTCGGTTCGTTTATCGGGCAGGACCGCCTGAAATTACAGCCCAAAGATGTGGTGCTCTATGGTTTCGGAAGGATCGGCAGGCTGGCGGCCAGAGAGCTCGTAGCACAGGCCGGTAAAGGGGAACAATTGAGACTGAGAGCTATTGTAACCCGGAGCAATACTGAAAAAGATATCATTAAGCGGGCAAGCCTGATCCGGAAGGATTCCGTTCATGGCAAGCTGCGGGGAACTGTTGTCGAGGATGTCGAAAACAAATGCCTGATCATTAACGGTCAGACGGTCCATATGATAGCGGCCAACAATCCCGGCGAGATCGATTATGGATCCTATGGTATCAAAGATGCGCTGGTCATCGATAACACCGGGGCATGGCGCGACCGGGAAGGCCTGGGGCAACACCTGAATTCCAAAGGCATCAGCCAGGTTCTGCTAACCGCTCCCGGCAAAGGGGATATTCCTAACATCGTGCACGGGGTGAACCATGAACAATTCAAACCGGGAGAAGAAAACATCTATTCGGCCGCCTCCTGTACCACCAATGCCATCGTTCCGGTACTGGATGTGATCGACCGCTCCCTGGGCATTGTCCACGGCCATATCGAAACGGTCCACGCCTATACGAACGACCAAAACCTGCTGGATAACTTTCATAAGAAATACCGCCGGGGCCGTGCAGCAGCCCTGAATATGGTGATCACCGAAACCGGTGCAGCCAATGCCGTTTCCAAAGTGCTGCCGAATCTCCAGGGTAAAATGACAGGAAATGCCGTCAGGGTGCCTACCCCGAATGTTTCCCTGGCTATCCTCAACCTGACCCTGAACCAAACGGTCGATAAAGAAAGCGTGAATGATATCCTCAAAAATGCTTCGCTGCAGGGCAACCTGATCGAACAGGTCGATTATTCCTTATCCAATGAACTGGTATCGGCCGATGTGGTCGGGAATTCTCATGCCTCGGTCGTGGATGCGCCCTCTACCATCATTTCACCGGATCAGAAGAATGTGGTGCTGTATGTCTGGTATGACAATGAATATGGCTACACGCGGCAGGTTATGCGTTTATCCAAATACCTGGCGGAAGTGATCCGGCTCCGGTATTATTAGGTTTATAAAATCACACACCAAAAATCATACATCGTACATCATAAATCTATTGCGAGCATTGATTTATGATGCTTGATTTTTGGTTTTTGATTTAGGATTTGACCTTCTAATTCGAGCAGACTTTTCATTCCAATCAATATTTTTGGAAAACTATGACGCCGGGACAGGCCATAGGATTAATCTTAAATTTTAAATAATTTTGTAGCTATTTTACCGGTGGCCGGTAAAAACGGTTGCTTTTTGTTGTCCATATTAAATCAATCCGATGTTTGAGAATCTATCTGATAAGCTGGAAAGTGCGATAAAAACGCTAAAAGGTCAGGGAAGTATTACGGAGATCAATGTCGCGTCTACCATCAAGGAGATCAGAAGGGCCTTGGTCGATGCCGATGTTAATTATAAGATCGCCAAGGAATTTACCGACAGGGTCAAAGATAAGGTGCTGGGCCAAAATGTACTGACTGCAGTTTCGCCCGGGCAGTTGATGATCAAGATCGTCAAAGATGAGCTGACCGTGTTGATGGGAAGCGATAAAGCCGACATCAACCTCACCGGGAAGCCTGCTGTTGTGCTGATCGCCGGCTTGCAGGGTTCGGGTAAAACGACTTTCAGCGCGAAATTGGCCAATTATCTGAAATCCAAGCAAGCGAAAAAAGTGCTCCTGGTTGCCGGCGATGTGTACCGCCCTGCTGCTATCGATCAGTTGAAAGTGTTGGGTGAACAAATACAGGTGGAAGTGTTTACGGAGGAAGGCAACCAACAACCGGTCGATCTTGCCCAAAAAGGTATTGCCCAGGCTAAGGAAATGGGTGCGGATGTGGTGATCATCGATACGGCAGGACGCCTGGCGGTGGATGAAGAAATGATGACAGAGATAGCGGCGATCAAAAAGAAGGTCGACCCGGATGAAATATTATTCGTCGTGGATTCCATGACCGGGCAGGATGCCGTGAATACGGCCAAGGCCTTTAATGACCGCCTGGATTTCGACGGCGTGGTCCTGACCAAGCTCGACGGTGATACGCGGGGTGGGGCAGCTTTATCGATCACCTATGTCGTGGAAAAACCGGTGAAATTCGTCAGTACGGGCGAAAAGCTGGATACCATAGAGATCTTCCATCCGGACAGGATGGCTCAACGGATCCTGGGCATGGGAGATATTGTATCGCTGGTGGAGAAAGCCCAGGAGCAGTACGATGAAGAGCAGGCCAAAAAGCTGCAAAAGAAGATCCGCAAAAATCAATTCGACTTCAACGACTTCCTGGCCCAGTTGAAGCAGATCCGGAAAATGGGAAACCTGAAAGACCTGTTAGGCATGATCCCTGGCGTCGGGAAATCTATCCGGGATATCGATATCGATGATGATGCTTTTAATAAGATCGAGGTCATCATCCTGTCGATGACGCCGGAAGAAAGAACTAATCCGCAGATCTTAAATGGCAGCCGCCGGAAACGGATCGCTGACGGCAGCGGTCGAAGTATCCAGGAAGTCAACCAATTCATCAAACAATTCGATGAGATGCGGAAAATGATGAAAACCTTTACCAAGCTGAACACCGCCGGGCGTTCATTGAAGGGCGCACCACAGTTGAGGAAGTGAGTTGGGAGTTCACCTTCGCCAAGGCTACGGTGAACAAAGTGTGAGAGTGGAGTGTGAGTGGAGAGTGAGAGTGGAGAGTGAGTTTGAGTTCACCGCCTCCGCCAACTGGCGGTTACGGTGAACAAAGTGTGAGTGCCTGCCTTCGCCAAGGCTACGGCAGGCAATGTCAG
>JANQFB010000524.1 GCA_028278085.1 Chitinophagales bacterium | reverse complement strand
ATCAACAGCAATCCAAAAATTTTCGGGAGATCCGATTTTTTTATCTGCATCCTGAACAAACGGCATGATTCAATAGCATCAAACATAATTCTACCAATTACGCATATATGAATATGCATATAAACAAAACTATAATAGTCAAACGATAAGATGAAAAAAAGCTAAATCCAGGTAGCAATATAAAAGATGATAAATTCCACTAAAAGGTTGTAAGCTTATCGAAATTAATGGAAATTTTTTTTCTAAGATATTGGTTTATACCTATTTAGTAGGTAAAAAAAATTCGCCGTCAGTGAAGTCATTTGGGGATTTAAAATATTCCCATACCTTACCATATTATTACTAATAGCATTTGCTGTCCAGCCGTTCCTGATGCTACAGCGGTAAAACTAATGGCATAGGATAATTTTTCTGACGGCCATTATATCATTCGAAGCTATCTGAAGATAATAGATCCCTGCAGGATATATTGATAGATCAAGGCGGAATCGTCCACGAAGATGATCCGGATAAATATTCGACGCTATCTGCGCTCCCCAAACATCGAAAACCGTAATTTTTACCGCTTGCCTTCGCTGGAACGCAAGATCAAGATTGACCGAACCTTCGGTGGGATTGGGATACAGGTATAAATCGGCTGTGGACACATTCCCTGCAATACCGGAAGTTGTGGCCCATTCTACCCGATTGGAAAGGGAAGAGGTGTAGTCAGACCGTTTGAGCGAAGGATTACACCCTGTCGGATGTATTACTTCAATCCAGTAGTATATATGAGTAGTGGAAGGAGGATTCAAATCGGTATAGGAAGATAAGGAGCTTTGTACAGAGTCCAGTAAGACAATACTGGTATCGAACTGTCGGTAAATGTGATAGGTGTTAAAATCAAATCCCTCGTAATGATTCCAGTTGAGATTGATCACTCCACCGGCGCCCTGGTTGATGCTCAGATGAATGGTTTTGTGGGGCGCCGACAGGGAGTCTGACTCCGTACCGCAGGAATCTACCGCATTGATCCGGTATCGGGCGGCGCTTTGGAGCGGATTGGAAGTAGTGTCTTTGAATACACTGAAATCCCCTGCCGGTACTGTACCTAAGATGTTATATTGGTTGCTGACCGTACTTTCTTTATAAATATGATAACGGCTAATGTTATAATTTGCCGGCGAATCCGGTTTTTCCCAAACAATGATATTGTATCCGGAAAATTCTTCTACCGATACCATGCAGATCGATGGATGCGAAAGGCTGTCGAAGAGCACAAATGATGTGTCTGCCGTACAACCGATATCATCGGTTACGTTTACGGGTTGGATGCCTGCGCCAAGCATAATGGCTGTTGCGGTCGTTTCTCCATTATCCCAGGTATAAGTATAGGGCGGGGAGCCACCCACAGGGGATACCGTGACTGCCCCGTCATTCCCTCCGACACAGGAAACATGTTGATCGATCGACCCGTGAACAACCAGTTTGGTTGCCGGCTCGGTGATGTTGACAGAATCGGTTATCGAACAGCCATTATTATCGGATGCTACTACGGTATGCCAACCTGCATTGAGCATAATGGCAGTATCTGTTGTTTCGCTATTGTCCCATAGCAGGGTATAAGGTGGTGTTCCACCGGAAGGCACAACGAAGGCGCTACCTTCGTTACCATCTTTGCAGATAGCATTTTGCAGGACCTGGCTTTGGATAGCCACATGGGTGTTGGGTTCAGTGATGATCACGGAATCCAGCCCGGTACATCCGTTGGAGTCGGTAATTTCCACCCAATAAGTACCTGCTGTTAAACCGGAAACCTGGTCTGTACTGGCCCCGGTATTCCAGGTGAAGGTATAGGGGGAATGACCGGCAGGAGCCGTTGCGGCTAAACCATCATTACCACCTAAACAACTCACGGCACCGGCTTCATAAGCATTCACGGCTACCTGGCAGGAGATACAAAGGGTCAGGTTATAAGTAGTCGGCGCAAAACCGGAAAGGAAATTACTGATCTCCGTTCCCCCTGAACCCGTTGTGCCGCCGGCACCAATAATTTGGTAAGAGCCCGTTTTTTGTATACCGAGCCCAAATTGATTACAAGGACTATTGCCGTTTTCATCCGTTTTAATGATATAGATTTCACGGCCGCTCGATTTTATAAACCCCGTCATTGCGAATCCTCCGTCGCCTGAATGGCACAATCCGTGGCCAGCCTCCTGGTCGCCGGTATCCCATTTCCTGGCCCATAATATATTTCGCTGACTATCTATCGCTACCAAATAGATATCATGGTCACTGGTACCCGTGAATACTAAATTGCCTGCTGTTGTTTCTAACAGGTTGGTTATCGTAGCAGTTCCCGGTAGTGTGAACCGATGCATCCAAAGCAAATCGCCGGCTGTATTTAATTTAGCCAAACGAACGCCATTTTGCCTCATACCGATCACAAAGC
>JANQFB010000509.1 GCA_028278085.1 Chitinophagales bacterium | reverse complement strand
AAGCAAAGTACTTTTTCATGTTGTACCAGCCTGCTGGCCAGATCACCTGCTTCCTTGACCGTAAAGCCATCCGGGACAGGCGTGCCGGTTCCCCTCGATACCGCAGAATCCATGCAATCGACGTCGAAGGAAATATAAATGTGATCACAGTGATTGAGCCGTGTTAATGATTCGCGGGTAACTTTATCGATGCCCAAACTCCGGACCTCTTCCACCGAGTAGTTCCGGATATGGTTATTCGAGATCAGTTCGTCTTCCGGATCTTCCGTATCCCTGACACCTAAGAATATGATATCTTCCGGGTAGATCTTGGGTGAGATACCACCGATGTTTTTCAAATTCTCCCAGTTTTCGATGGTTTTATCATCCGGATAATTGATCTGAAAATCAAGATTATCTTCTGCCAGGGCTGTTGCCAAAGGCATCCCGTGCACGTTTCCGGAGGGAGTGGTAAAGGGTGAATGAAGGTCGGCATGCGCATCGATCCAGATCACACCCAGTCGCTCTTTCGGGTAGGCCATTTTCAAACCGGCAATGGTTCCGCCGGCATTACTATGATCTCCGGAAAGAATGATGGGGAATTCCCCATTTTTAATGATCTCGCCCAATGTTTTGGCGATCCTTTCATACATCACCGAAATGCCACCGATCCTTTTGGCATGCGGATTATTCACATGTTCCAGCAACAAGTGGTTTTCGTCGGATACTTCCACGGCTTGATAATGCTTGAAATATTTGCTTCCCAATTCCAAAGCGGCAATTTTTACGGCATCGACGCCCAAACTGGCGCCTCGTGCTCCCGCACCAATTTCAGACTTAATTTCAACCAACCTGATCTTTTTCATTGGGCCAAAGTTATTATTTTTGCCCGTACTATACTAACCTTTAAAGAAATTATCAATACTGCCGCAAACAACCCCTGACAAGGGCTCACAACCGGTATCCGTTGTGGAGACCATAGCCATGACCGGAAGATAGGGAAGCGGTGCTAAAGATTCGGAAATCAATTGATCATGCTTTTCACCGGATCTCCCGATCAGCCTGGAGTATCCGGTCCGGAAGGAGGAATATAATGCGATGAAAGACCAATATAAAGATCTGATCTGTCAAACATTTGACTTTCCCCAGGAAGGATTTCATACCAGGGATAACTGGCTTTATTTCAATGAATATTCCCTGAAAGATCTGATCCCGAAACATGGAACGCCGCTAAGGTTAACCTACCTGCCCAAGATCGATTCACAGATCAGCCAGGCCAAATCCTGGTTCGAAAGTGCCATGCAAAAGCATCAATATGATGCCCGGTACTACTATTGTTACTGTACCAAAAGTTCCCATTTCAATTTTGTCATCGACCGAGTTTTGCAAAATGGCGCCCATATAGAGACTTCCTCAGCCTTTGATATCGAGATCCTCAAGCGTTTATACCAGTCGAAAAAGATCACCGAAGACCTGTACATCGTATGTAATGGCTTTAAAACCGAAGACTATGTGGAAAATATTGTTTCACTAATCAATGCCGGATTTTCCGGGGCCATGCCGGTGCTGGACAATATGTCTGAGATCGAACAATACCGGCAACGCATCAAAAGAAGCGCAGCCATAGGGATAAGAATAGCCGCAGAAGAAGAACCCAGCTTCGAATTTTATACCTCCCGGTTGGGCATCCGGTATAAAGATGTGTTGCCCTTTTACCGGGAGAAGATCAGCAACCAGTCGAAGCTGCGATTGAAGATGCTCCATTTTTTTATCAATACCGGTATTAAGGATACCGCCTATTATTGGAGCGAATTAAATAAATTTCTCAATGCCTTTGTGGCCCTGAAAAAGGAGTGTCCTGACCTGGATGCTATAAATATTGGGGGGGGATTGCCGATCCGTCATTCCCTGGGTGCCGATTATGATTATGCCTATATGATCGAACAAATTATGGGCCAGGTAAAACAGGCCTGCAGCGCTGCCCGGATCCCGGAACCGGATATATTTACGGAATTCGGCAATTTTACGGTAGGGGAGAGTGGAGCCCTGATCTTCAAGGTGCTGACGGAAAAGCTCCAAAATGACAGCGAGCGTTGGTATATGATCGATGGATCGTTGATGACCACGCTGGTAGATGTGTTTGCCATCGGCCAGCGCTTCATATTATTACCCTTGAATAAATGGGATAGCCCTTACCACCGGGTGAATATCGGCGGCTTAAGCTGCGATGCCCTGGATTATTATAATTCCGAAGTCCATTTGAACCAGGTTTATCTTCCCCGGCTCAATGGTGATGACCCCTTATACATTGGATTTTTTCATGTCGGCGCTTACCAGGATGCCCTTAGCGGATTCGGGGGGATCAAGCATTGTCTGATACCTGCCCCGAGGCATGTGGTGTTGGACCGGGATAGTGATGGTCAGGAATCGGACCGGGTATTTTCTTCGCGGCAAACGGCCGCATCCATGATGGATATTTTGGGGTATAAGTAGCGTGGAATACAAGTCGGCCGGCAGCAGGTTTGCCAGATCATTTACCCATTTACTCCCGGAGAAAGCTGTGCTGACTAACAAAAAAATAAGGGTTGCCTGCACATTGACAGACAACCCTTTCTCGTTCGCCTCTGCTCTATCCGTATTTTTTTGGCTTAGCTGATCTTGATGGTAGCCGGACCTTCTTTTTTGGCGACTTCCTTTTTGGGAAGAGTTAAGTGTAGGATCCCATCGCTGTATTTGGCGGCAATCTTTTCCCGGTCAATGGTATCCGGTACATTAAAGGACCGCGAAAAACTCGTGTAATTGAACTCCTTGCGGGTATAAGCCTCGCCATCATCGCTGCTTTCTTCTTTTTTCGCTGCCGAAATGGTCAGGACATCCTGGTCGAGCGCAACGTTGAAATCGGATTTGGTTAGTCCCGGCGCTGCCACTTCGATCATGTATTGATGATCTTCTTCGGAGATATTTACTGCCGGTACCCGGTTTTTGAAGGGATCCGGATGAAAGCCCGTGTGGTTAAAAAAATCATCAAAAACATTAAAGATATTTGATGCGAACGGGTGTTGGTTCCTCTTAAATTTTACTAAAGTCATGATATCGGATTTAAGGTTTAAAAATTCAAATTCTATGCGTATTTGAAATCTATTGTCCAATTGTTGTGCCAAGGCAATAAACCGTGTCAAAAGCTGTATTTTCGACCGGATTAATGACAAAATGGCCGATTTTGTTCAATTTTAAATGACAAAATGTCAAAAAGTGATGATTCTGTTGAATTTAGGGAGGGTGAATGGTTGAATCCGGGCTAAAATTCGGGTGGGTTGCCCGGAAGCAATGGAACCTATTGCCGGGGGGCGTTGCCAGAATCCCGGTTGGGATCCGGGGAAGATTTGTCGTTGAAGCCGAACAATCCTTTGATGATGTAGACCGGGCGTTGTTTGACTTCGTCGTATACCCTGCCGATGTATTCTCCCAGGAGCCCCATGCCGATCAACTGGATCCCTCCGATGAATAGAATGGATATCAGGATGGTGGTATATCCTCGTGGGATCTCGGCTTCGAAGAAACGTTTATATAAGGTAACCAGGATACCGATAAAGGCAAAACCTGAAACCGATAACCCGACATATACCATCAATCGCAGGGGCACATTGGAAAAGGAGATCAACCCATCAAGCGCCAGGTTGATCAGCCGTTTGTAGGTGTATTTGACGTCGCCGGCAAATCTTTCGGAACGCTCATATTCAATCCCGGTTTGCCGGTAACCCACCCAACTGCGGATGCCTCGCACGAACCGGTTTCTTTCGGGTAATTTTTTCAGTAGGTCGACAATTTTCCGGTCCATCAAACCGAAGTCGCCCGCATCTATTGGGATCTTTACCTCGGAGATATTATTCAACACCCGGTAAAAAGTCCGATAGGCCATCCGTTTGAAGAAACCCTCTTTTCGTTGCTTGCGGATCGCATAAACGACATCATAACCGGCTTTCCATTTTTCGATCAACAGGGGCAATACCTCCGGTGGATCCTGCAAGTCGCCGTCCATCACCATCACTGCCTGGCCTTCGGTCAGGTCCAATCCAGCGGTGATCGCGATCTGGTGGCCGAAATTCCTGGACAGGTTGATGATCTTGAAAGGAGGATGATCGTTTTGCCATTTCATCAAAATTTCCAGGGAATCGTCTTTGCTGCCGTCGTTCACTAATATCACCTCATAGGATTCGCTGAGGCCGCTGAGCACATTTTCCAGCTTTTCCAGCAAGATGGGAAGGGTCTCCGATTCATTATAGACGGGAATTACAACCGAATAGGTGATATGGGAGGTATCCGTATTCAAAACGATGCCCGAAGGCCAACAAAGATATAAAATTGACCACGAATCAAACTAAAGGGCTCCTCTTCTACCCAGCTCGATCACCTCGAGATCCTTGATCCTTTCGCCATCTATGGTAAACCGCAAAGCGGTTTTAATCTGATGAAAGCCATATATACCGGCTGCGCCAGGATTCATCACGAGTGTTCCCAGTTTTTGATCTTTCATCACTTTCAGGATATGGGAATGGCCGCAAATAAAAAGATCCGGCGGTGCCTGCGGGAGCTTTTCACGGACCCTAGGATCATAGCGGCCCGGGTAGCCGCCGATATGGGTCATCCAAACCTTTACCTTTTCACAAGTGAATTCCTGGTCCAACGGATGGATGGCCCTGATCTCCTGGCCATCGATATTTCCATATACGCCTATCAAAGGTTTAAAAGCTTGCAATCGGTCGGATACTTCCAGGGTACCGAAATCACCGGCATGCCAGATCTCGTCACAAGCGGAGAAATATTTAAACAATTTCGGATCCAAATGTCCGTGGGTGTCGGAAAGCAGGCCTATTTTTTTCATTTTTTCTTTGTGGGTTTGTTTGATGAAAGGCTTTACAAATGCTTTCTATTGGTCTTTTATCTATAACAAATATATATCCGATCGTTGATAAATGCCTAAACCTTTTGAAGGCGCAATGTCAAGAAAGATGGATTTATTTTCAAATGAACAATTGGGAATGTATAAATTATCCTTACTTTTACAAAGCCTGTGCCAGTGCAGGTCAGCAGGGATAGCCACCGGTACTTGCGCTCATGATCTTGCTGATCGCGCTGCTAAGATTATAAACAACTATCGGACTGTTATGATGATGCAACTATTTGGCCTCATTTTTCATCCTATATATGCTAAGCTATTCCAAAAATTGTTGCCCCAGCAGATGAAAAGCCTGTATATATTCCTGCCTTTGTTGTTATTGCTGTGCTTTTCCTGCAAACGCAAACCTACCCAATGGGACACAGATATTTTACTGCCGCTGGTCTCCGGAAATGTTGATATCAACAATATTGTAACCGATTCTCTGCTGGAAACCCAGTCCGATAATTCCATGGAACTGGTCTACCAAAATGAATTATACCAATTCAATCTAGCCGAAGAAGTCATCGATATCCCTGATACCTCCCTCGATATGACTTTGAAACTGGATTCCATTCGTTTGGATGACCGCACGATCACTCATTCCATCAGTCTGGGTCAAATCGCCTTGCAGGCCGGCCTTGTGGGCCAGATCATCATCAATAATCACGGGATGAATTCGGTTATTCCGCCACTGACGGATCTTTCTTCAGATCCTGTCCCCATCGATGGTACCGAGTTTTTTGAAACGGCCACGCTCGATGGCGGATTCCTGGACATACTGGTGGAAAACGGATTGCCCATACCTATTACCGATGTAGAATTCGAATTAGTCAATGCCAGCGACAGCAGCCTGATCCTAAATCATATCTTTCCGTCTATTCCTGCCGGAGGAGTGGATTCGGTAACCGTTGATCTATCCGGAAAAACAGTAGAGGGTAATTTGGTCGCGGAATTGATCAATATCAGTTCTCCGGGTAGCGGCGGCAATCCCGTACCGATCGATACATCGGATGCGATCGATCTTACGATGACCATCAGGGACCTGGAGATCTATGAAGCAACGGCCATCTTCCCGGCCCAGAACCTGGTCGATTTTGAAAACAACGGGGCCTATGCCATGAACGGTCCGGAATTCACTTTTATGACCATTCGTACCGGGATCCTGAGAGTTGACATGGTCAGTACCGTGGAAGATTCGATCTACCTGACCTATGCCATCCCTTCGGCCACCGATACCAATGGCCAGATGTTACAGGTTATCACCGTCATTCCCCCGGCTCCCCCGGGAGGGTCGGCAACGGTATCGGAGGATTTTCAACTCAATGGGGTGAATATCGACCTTACCGGGAAAGACCATGATACCATCAACACTTTCTTCCAGACGGTTGTAGCCAGGATAGATTCGACCGGCCGCCTGGTTAACCTTTCGCTCGAAGATAGTATCCGGATATTTTATGGCTTGTTAGATATTGTTCCCGACTACGTCAGGGGATATATCGGCCAGCACCGGGTATCCGTAGGGCCTGAAACCGTTGAATTCGATCTGTTCAACAGTATCCGGGCGGGCAGTCTGGATCTTGAAAAAGTCGATATCAGCATGAATATCGATAACGGATTAGGTGTCGGTGGTGGGTTTATCATCAACCAAATGGCGTCTGTCAACACTAAAACCAAAAATACCGTGGTATTGGATGGTAATCTGCCGGGTACACTGATCCACATTAATAAAGCCACGGATCCGCCACTGGTACCGGCTAATACGACCATAGTAATCGACAACTCCAATTCCAATGCAACGGAATTGATCGAGAATTTCTCAGACCGGTTTTCCTATTTTGGGGATATTTTTATCAATCTGAATAACCTGGGTGAAAACTATACGGACTTCGCCTACTTCGATAGCGGCCTGGATATGTCGTTGGACATCACCTTACCCCTTTCTTTTATCGCCAGTTCGCTAACCCTTTCCGATACCATTGACTTTAATTATAAGCGATCTGCGCAAACAGACAATATCAGTAACGGTGTGCTGACATTGATCGCCGATAACGGATTTCCCCTGGAAGCCACCATGCAGATCCTGTTGTATAATGAGCATTGGCAATTGTTGGACAGCCTGTTTTCCAATACGTTTGTAGATGCCGGTGTGGTCGGGTCATCTTGTAAGGTAACGGCACCTACCCGTTCCAAACTGGTCATTCCCGCCCATGAAGAAAGGCTGCAAATTTTCGAACAGGCCAAACAGGCGATCATTCTGGCAGCCTTTAGCAGTGGTAAACATCAATGCGCTAACGAGCATTTGAAGATCTACAGCGATTACAAGCTGGATGTTAAGATCGTTGGAAATTTTAACCTGAGTATTGGTGACCGTCCATAATTTGACCCTTTCCCGAGTATTAAGATCCTTGGTGCTGTCCTTGCTGATCCTATCCCTGGCCGGAGCAACTGCAGCCCAGGATTCTACGAGCATTCAAAACTATCGATATTTCGAATCCAATATATTCGACGTCCGCTGGGATTACCAGGCCATGCCCGGGATCATCATTACCGACCATTTCTTTCAATCCAGCGCCAACACCTTGCCGGCCAGCTTAACGAATGCCTTGCTATTTGGCGGATTGATCGATCCGGCCTTAAAGGAAAAAGCAATTTCGGGATTGTCGGATAAAAATATCTTCGGGGCTGAACTGGACAATAACATATTTTACGCCACTTACCGGGAAAACCTGCCGGTTGTCCGTTCGGGGATATTGTTCGGAGGCTTTAGAAACAGGAACCATATCGATGTAAAGCTACCGCCGGATATGTTTCAATTGATCTTTTCCGGTAATAGCGCTCTTGCCGGGAGGGAAGCGGCTATCAATGGTCTAAGTCTGCACCGGTTCCGTTATTTGCAGTACCAGATCGGTTTTCAGGGCATCAAACGGTCGGATGATCAATCCCTGTCGGGTGGTGCGGCCATTTCCTTTCTCCAGGGCCAAAACCATATCGAATTGAACATGGACCGGGGACATGTTTTTACCCATGAAGAAGGGGAATTTATAGACCTGGATATGAATTTTGAAGCGCGATTCTCGGATACCAGTGATCTCAGCAGCACAGCTTTTAACGGATGGGGCTTGGGTACGGATCTCAACTTTGCTTTTGAGAAGTACAACCATTTCAGTGTGGCGGTCAATCTTCAGGATATCGGCTTTATCCGTTGGAATAGCCAGGCCACCCATGTATCCAAGGATACCTCGTTTACCTATAGCGGATTTGAGGTTACCGACATATTCGATTTCAGTGATGATCTGTTCAGTGATACGGAAGCCGATAGCTTGCTCGAAGATCTTAACCTGGTCGAAACCACGGGCGCCTATACAACCGCTTTGCAGGCCAAACTGAATGTCCAGTTCACGAAAACCCTGCCGGAGATCCATACCACCATCCTGCTGGGATTGGCATACCGGCTAAATGCCAACTATGATCCCCTGGTCTTGTTGAAAGCCATCTATCATTTTTCTCCGCAAACCCACGTTGGATTGATCAGTAGTTATGGCGGCTATGCCAAATATAACGCCGGCCTGGAATTTGGCACCGTCATAGGAGATCAGATCTATTGCACCCTGGGATCACAAAGCTTGCTGGGATTCCTGGTTCCCGAACAAAGTACCAGCAGCAGCGGGTATGTTAGGATCGGTGTGGCTTTCTGATCGATCTATTTGATCAGCATTACCTTCCTGGTCGAGCGACCGTAGCTCGTTTGCAATTGACAGAAGTAAACACCCCCCGGAAGATCAGCCGCGTTAAGGGTATGATGATGAATGCCGGCCAATCGATGTTGATCGGTCAGTACGCTGACCTCCTGGCCCTGCATATTCACCAGGTTCAGGCTGACTTCACCCGGATATGGCAGGAAATACCTGATCGTCGTTTGTTCACCAAAGGGATTCGGAACATTAGGCAATAATGAGGGTTCAACCTTCCCGGATTTAGATCCGCTGGCGCTAATAACATCCGTCGGTAAAAATTCAAGGCCATCGACCGTTAGTTCAAAGGCAAAACCGGCGGTTTTGGTGTTGATCTGGATATATTCGATAGCACTCAAAGAAATATCGCCTACCGAATCCCGGCTCCAAAGACTGTCGCCTTCCAGGTCGATGATAAAATTCCGGAATCCAGCCTGGGTATGGTTAAGGATGGCCCCGGTATCGACAGGGGTGTATTGAAAATAGCCGCCACAGTAATTCCCGAGCCTGATCCAGTGGGTCTGAAATCCTCCTTCATTCGAATTCTGGCTTCTGTACCAGACATATAGATAATTCTTGGCGCTTACATCCCATTGTGCCCGTTTATCTTCTTCCGGCCAATAGTGCAGCAAGACATCCGCACCGCCAAAGGCTGTGATCTTTAGTGCGGATGCGCCGACATGTTTACCCGCCGAATCCCAGGCGACGATGGTGGGGATGCCATCGGCGCCATAACCGCGCCAGATCGCAGGGCCCTCCGCCAGATCCGTTGCGGGGATGGAATCGACAGCGGATTCCACATTCAATAAAGGCGCTGTCAAAACGATCTCTCCTACGCCGGGGTCTTCTTGTTTATCGTATATCTTACAATTTAACAGGTTATTATCGGTAGCGGTGAAGTTATTGTTTGCAGTGTATACATCGAAAGTCCCGAGATTTTGCAGGAAATAGCCGGCTGTCCGGTGAAAAACGCAATCCAGGATAGAATCGTTTTGTGTGGAATCCCTGAACAGGATATCATTCCGGTTGTATTCGAAACGGTTATCCCGGATTACCGTAAGCTGTGTTTTTTCCAGCTCCATAGCCAGGGAGTTCCCGGAAAAATTGCAGTTTTCGACCAGGTTATGCTGGGAGGTATCGTTATGGGAACCCGCAGATGGGCCTTTATACATCCGGATACCGATCCTGTTTTGATGAATTTCGTTGTTCCGGTAAGTATTCTCGTGTCCGCGCGGGACAGCAATACCGGCCCGGTGATTGTCTCTGATCACATTACTGTCAACCAGGGTCTCAAAGGAAAATCCCAGGTAGAGGCCAAAATTGTTGTCGATGACGGTATTCCCGAATATTCGATTCCCTTGGGAGAATACTGCCGAGATCCCACTGTTGAGGCAACTGGTGGCGGTATTGTAGCGGATGATATTCCTGGCCGGTATGGTACTGAAAAAATTGGTCAGTTTGAATCCGCTTTCCGAATCGTTGAGCAGGTTATACTCGACCAGGTTATGGTTTGACTCCGCCAGGCTGATCCCGGCTGCACCGGCCTGGTCCGTCCATCTGAAATTATTGGAACAATCGTTATCCCTGATCCAGCAACTGTCGGAACGATACATGCGGATCCCGAAGCCGCTGTTGAAGATCAGTTTGCTTCGTTGAATGGTAACACTGTCGCAATGGTACAAGGCAATACCGTCGTTTTGAAAGGTAAGCACACAAGTATCGATCATCGCATTTGAAACGCTATCCATCAGGATGCCACCCCCATGAGCGCTATCGATACCTTCGAGAGCATTTAGTACTTTGAACGAGTCGAGCTTATTTTTCGTGAACCGGCAGTTTTGAATGGTGATGTTGCTCGAGTTTTTAACCTTTACGGCGTAAAAGAATTTCTTGATCGACAAGAAGTTTTTAATAACAATATTGTTGCTATTTTCGATCAGGATCCCAAAGCCTTTCAAGCCACCGCCGCTCAGGATAACACTATCGGCATCGATCACAATATTTTGCTTACTCATGATCTGAATAACACCATCTTCGGGGATATCGGACCAGGAATAGGTACCCGGCATGATCTTGATACTGGTATCGCTTGGAATATCCCAATCGTTTTGCATGGGCACGGTTTGCGAAAAGGCGTTTATCGCCAGGCAAAGTAAAAGGAGGATCGGGGTGGTATACATTCGGGTGCTGTTCCGCATAGATCTTAATTCCTGGTTAATCCGTCGCTACCTTTCAACGGAAGCGCCGTATGAGATCATTTTAGGGTATGGAGCATCATAAAAATACTAAAAATGCCGGTAATTACCCTATGATCCGGGCAATTGGCGTTGGCTCATCGGTCTTCAAGCTGATCCCGGGTATGAGCTATGATCGCCGACCTGTCTTCCGGGCCGAACCATTCGATCGTTCGATCCTTTCGAAACCATGTCATCTGGCGTTTGGCGTAGTGCCGGCTGTTCTTTTTGATCAATTCCACAGCCGAAGGAAGATTGATCTTCCCTTCCAGGTGATCGAAAAGCTCCTGGTAGCCTACGGTTTGAAGGGCAACAAGATGCCTTTGGGGAAATAAATGGCGGGCTTCCCGGAGCAATCCGTCATCCATCATGGCATCCACTCTGGCATTGATCCTTTCATACAAAGCAGGTCGGTCCATATACAGGCCGATCTTGATGTTCCGGAAGGGTCGTTTGGCAGGTTGTTGTTGCAGGTAAGAGGAGTAGGGTTTCCCCGTTGCCTCGCATACCTCCAGCGCCCTGATCAGCCGTCTTGGATTTTTCAGGTCGACCTGCCGGTAATATGCCGGATCGGACTTTTTGAGCATCGCCTGTAATGCTTCGAGCCCCTGGGTTTGGAATGTTTGGTTAAGGGCTGCACGGATCTTTTCATCCTTGCCGGGCAACTCATCTAACCCATCCCAAATGGCTTTCAAAAAC
>JANQFB010000230.1 GCA_028278085.1 Chitinophagales bacterium | reverse complement strand
AGGGGTTTTGCTAATAGATCACCTTGTATAGCTATTTTTTTCAGTGATCGATCACGTGAATTAAGGTTTAGCGCACTAAGATCAGCTTGTCGTTATAGTTCCTGGTACTGCTGATAAAGTGATAAAAGTATACACCGTCAGGGAGTTTGGCAGCGTCGAATACCATTTTATATTCGACATTTGCTTTAGCATCGCCTTCAAACAGTGTGGCTACAAGTGCACCGTTTAAGTCGTAAACATTCAGGATGACCTTTTCAGATTCCGGAACGCTGAATACGATATTCGTGGCACCGGAAAATGGGTTCGGATAACTTCTGATATTGGCAATACCATTCTGATCTTCCGAAAACCCGGGATCTTGATCCGCTTCCCGCTTGGAAGCCCCGCCTCCTGGGTTATCATCTGCCTCGTCATATTGCACGCATGGACCGCAGCGATAGGCGACCAAGGGCTCACAGATCTCATCGGAACAAGCGGTCGTATCGAAGCAAACTTCATAGGTGATCGTGAACGGCAAGGCAGGAATAACGTCATCACTACCGCTACTGTGGCTGCCGCTTCCACTGCTATGGCTGCCGCTACTACCGCTACCACTTCCACTACTTCCTGAGCCGCTACCACTACCGCTTCCGCTGTGGCTACCGGAGGACCGGCTGCCGGAAGATCCGCTACCTGCTCCATTGGCACATGACTTCAGTTCTTTTGGTATTTCAACCCTGATGCCGGTAATACCGGTTGTCATATCCGAGGTAATGATCTCCATCCGCAATCCGAGAGAGTTGGATACCGAATCGATATTACCGCAAGGGATGGAAATATCTACATAATCAAAATCCTCGTCCTCATCGCCGGAACTGCCGGAACTATGGCTTCCGCTGCTGCCGGAATGATGATCATCACTGCTACCACTTCCGGAGCTACCGCTTCCACTACTTCCTGAACCACTACCACTGCCACTTCCGCTGTGACTTCCACTCTGGCTGGATCCGGAATGGCTGGAACTTGATTGACTGGAACCATGGAAACAAGCAGGATCACAATCCAGCGACAAGGTAACCGTGCGGCAATCACCTTCATCAACCTGGCTGATGACTTGTGTTTGGATACACATGTCTTTGCATTTGGGTCCATCATCACTGCTGCTGCTGCTATGGCTTCCACTGCTTCCGCTACTGCTGCTGTGGCTTCCACTACTGCCGGAATGATGATCGTCACTACTGTTGCTGCCCGAACCACTACCACTATGGCTGCCGCTGTGATCGTCGCTGCTTCCACTACCACTGCTATGGCTTCCACTACTTCCACTACCGCTGCTGTGGCTTCCGCTGCTGCCGGAACTACCGTGATGCGTTCCGGCTGTAAAGTCAGGATTGACACCGACCGTAGCTTTACCGCAGACCTCCCCGTCACATGTCCGGGTGACTACATCCACCAGTTCATAGGTGGTTGTCGTTGCCGGAGACACGATCAGTTGATAGGGATTATCTCCCGTCGTAACCTCATATTCATTCGTACCGTCGGTATAGGTAAAGGTCCAGGGGCCGTTGCCGGTAAAGGTAACTTCAATGGCGATGGAATCACCGACTGTCAGGAAGGTATCCGCGCAACAATCGATGTTGGCGAAGATGGGATCTTCCTGGATGACCACTACACTGATGGTATCGTAATTAACACAACCACCGGGGCCTTCGCCACAAAGAACATAGGTTACATCCTCAGTTACCGTTTCGGTAAATGGCGAGCCGGTTCCGATCGGTTCGGGGAATGAACAACCGCCAACCGTGATCGGTGTGGTCAGTGCGGTGAAGCCATCACGGTCTTCAGCGCGGCCGCTTATGTTCACTACCGAGAGGTCGTTCATGGTTACTTCCAGGACGAAGTGGGAAGTCGAACCGTCCGGTTCCAGTTGGCTGGCATCAGGCGTTATCCGGTTGATATTCGCGATCAAAGTGAAATCGAATCCCGGAGGTAACAAGCTGTTATCAAATGACAACTGTATAATGGTCGACGGATCGAACTGGCTGAACAGGAAGAATTGCGTTTCCGTACCCGTATTGAATCCCCGCCATATAATACCGGATGGATTGGGTAAAAGCGGCAACAGGTTCGTCAGGAAAATGTTGTAAGCAGGATTTCCGGAAATATCAACATTGAACAATGTAATCAATTGTCCGTTAGCCGCCAGGGCATTCATCAATCCACCGATATCGTCACCAAAACCATTGGGGGTACAGATGGGATCGTCGGCTAGATCGAACCATTGATAATTGAATCCGCCTTCACCGGTGAGGGTAACCGTACCGCCTTCGCAAACGGTATCACGGTTGGATGACGCTTCAATATCCGGCAATGGGATACTGCTGATCTGCAGGAAGTCGGAAGTATCCGTGCAACCGAATAGGTTGGTCAGTACCAGGAAGAATGTTCCGGGTCCGGTGGCCGTAAATTCGGCTCCCACGGCTACGGTGCTCAAATTACCGTTCGTATCCAATTCCAGCCATTCGTAGGAAATAAATCCCGGAGGGCCTGGAATGGTGAGCGGGAATTCATCCTCACATTTTTCATAGCAACCCGACAGCACACACTTCATATCCGGAGTGGGCCCTATGGTTACTGCGTTACTGGTTGCCGAACATCCTTCCGGGCTGGTAGCCGTTACAAAGTAGCTTCCTTCCTGGGAAACAACGATGCTGGTACCGGCATTGCCATTGCTCCATAAATAGGTGGCATTGGGATCCGGGTTGAATATGGTGATGGTAATAGGATTACCTTCGCACAAGGGGAAAGGTTGATTGGCAAAAATGATAGGCCTGTCCGGTAATGCGTTTACGATTACGGTAATCGGATCGGAAGTACCTCTACAGCCTGTTGCCGGATCAGTAGCCGTTACCCGGTAAATGCCACTTAAGGCAGGTGTAGCTGTTGCCGTATAAATGGGGCCACTGAAAATACTAATAAATCCGTCTCCCGTAGGTTCGTTATCGAATTCCCAGTCATAATCTGTCAGACCGAGATCCGTTTGCAGGCGAAGCTGCTCATTGGCGCAATAGACCTGGTTTCCGGTTATGACCGGTTTCGGATTTTCATTGACTTCCACTTCGACATTATCGGTTTTGTAGACACAACCTTCCGGCGTCGTTACCAAAACGAAATAAGTTCCGGCGGTTGAAACGACAATGCTCTGGGTGGATTCGCCTGTCGACCAGTCATAGCTGCTGCCGGAGGGCGCTGTCAAGGTAACGGTTTCACCCTGGCAAAGGGTAGTGGAGCCGCTCACCGTGATCGGATCGTCCGGCACGAAATGGACAGTTACCATATAGGGATCGGAAGTATCCGAACAGCCGGTAAACGGATCCGTAACAACGATGATATATTTTCCGGTGAAGGTCGTATCGGTTAACCGAGGTTGCAGGAACCTGGAGTTCGTTCCGGTCGGTACGTATACCTCATCCACGGGCAGATCGTCAAACAACCATTGATAGTTAAAATCGCCGGCTTCCGCTTCCAGTTGGAGGAATTCGCCGGTACAATAAACCTGTGGTCCGGAAATATCGGCAGGTGGTAAGGGGCTGACCGTAACATCAACCGGTGCGGTCGTGAAAGTACATCCGTTAAAACCGGTAACCGTTACAGTAAACACACCACTTGAATCAACAATTATGCTGGGTGTCATTTCACCGTTAGACCATTCATAGCTGGCGCCTGTCGGAGCAAACAAAGTATCGGTTTCTCCATCACAGATCGAGGTGGAACCGAGAGTTGTGATCACCCCTACCGGAAGCGGCAGGACAGTAATGGTTTTAAAGGTGTCGTGCGAACAACCGAAGGAATCGGCCACAGTCAGTTTGACCGTGAAGTTGCCGGCTCCGTTAAAGGTATAGGTCGGGTTTTGGCTGGTAGAGGTCGCGCTGCCATCTCCCAGGAAATCCCAGAACCAGGAAATCACACCGCCGCTGGTAGTATCGGTAAATTCCACAGGCGTACCGGAACAAACGGTATCTGCTGAAGAGAAGCCAGCGAAAACAGGTGCAGGAACGTCGATCACTTTTTCAATGGCACAACTCGCTCCCGTCAAGGAGCTGGAGATTTCCAGTTTTACCAAATGTGGTCCCTCTGTAAAGAAATTTGTTGGATTCAGATCCGTAGAACTCGAAGTACCGTCAAAAAACCATTCCCGGCTGTCAATAACATTGTTGGTAATGAAATTCGACAGGTCGTAAAGTTCGGTTTGAATGATACCGCTGTCACAATTGAATTCAACATAAAAATCCGCCAATATCGGGATCTCGATACTTTTCCGGATGAAAAAGACGCAGGAATCGCCCGGGCTGGCAGTGTTCTCGAACTTTGCCAGCATGGTAACGATATATACGCCTGGCAGGGTATAGGTGTGGGTGGGGCTTTCTTCCTCCACGCTATTACCATCGCCGAATTCCCACCGGAAAGCCCGTCCGTTGGAGGATACCATAGGCGTGAATACCATTTCACTGCATAAGCCTGTGGTTATGGTACCATCAAAGTCCAGAGATGTTCCGGGCGCAACGGCACATCCACCTGTACCGGGAGGGCCTCCGGGGATGGTTACGCAACTGTCGACGAATACATTGACGGTATTAGAGGTTGACATACAACCCAGGGCATTGGTAACTTCCACGAAGTAGCTGCCTTCTGCCGTAACATTTTCTTCCGAGCCCGTATTGCCGGATGGGAACCAGGAAAACTGGTAACCGGCGCCGTTAAGGGCCACGATCGTGACATCAACAACCGAATCGTTACACAACACGACCTGGTTGTTAGGGCTCACCAGCGCCAATGGTGTTGGTTTAATGTCGATCAAACGGGTGATGCTTGCTTCACAGCCGGCATCGTTGGTTACGGTCAGATTGACCGGATAAGTTCCCCTGTCCACGTAAACGTGATCAGGGTTTTGGAGGTTTGAAGTAGCGGTACTGTCGCCGAAATCCCAAAGCCAGGAGCTTCCATCGGATCCCATAAAGGAAACGGTTGTTCCCTCACAAGTGGTATCGGCAAAGGTGATCACGGGTTTGGGTTTCGGATTGATATGTACTTCGTAGGATACGGTGGTATCCCCACACAAGGAAGTTACTTCCAAAATAATTTGAGCCGTATCGGCCATGTTATCATTGTTATTCCATTGGACATTGATAAAGCTGTCTCCATTGGGAGAGGTGATGGTACCTAAATCGGGCGGATCGATCGACCAGGTATACATCGCATCCGGCAGGAGTGTCTCGGAAAAGCTGTAATTGGCCGCATCGCTCACGCAAACGGACGCATCTCCTCCGATTTCGGGTATGTTTTCGCCCAATGGCGCGGGTTTTACATCTACTAAAGCTGTTGTCGAAGCCGCACAGCCGGTGTTGTTGGTGATGGTTAACATAACGTTGTAAGTACCGGGAGCGGTAAAGGTGTGCTCCGGGTTTTGATCGGATGACATGCCACCGTCGTCGAAATCCCAGTCCCAATCATCTCCGTCGGAACCGGTGAACTGAACCGGTGCATTTTGGCAGACAGGATCCGGAAACCCGATCACAGGCTGCGGACTTGGGTTCAGGTTCACGGTAAAGGTGGAAGTATCCGAATTACATTGCTCCACGATCAGAATGATCTCTGCGGTAGTGGCCATGTTGTCGTTGTTGTTCCATTGCACATCGATGCTGTTCGTATTATCTGTCGTAATGCTTCCCAGGTTATCGGGAGCAATGGCCCAGGTATAAGTTGCGCCATCCACGATCGGGTCGCTAAAGCCATAGCTTCCCGGATTGTTCAGGCAAACATTGTCATCACCGCTGATAGCGGGGGCGACCACATCCGGGATGGGATTCACGGTTATTCCAATGGCATCCGAGGTGCAAAATGGAAAGGCAGCCAGGCTTTGGGTAACCGATATCTCGTAAGGGCCGTTATCGTCCCAGGTGACATCGATGCTGCTACCAGTGGTAGCGGAGGGCGTGCCGCCGGTGACTGTCCAGTTAAATACAGGGCTGGCAATGGAAGCAACGGCGGTATAGCTATGTGTCGAACCCGGACAAACAGGATCCGGACCGAGAATATTCGCTGCCGGAGGAGGAGTGGCTATGATGGTTTCCGTGAGCGTTACCTCATCGTTGCAGAAATCTCCCGCACTAGGGTTGGGCCGTGCAATGATGGTATAGATCCCCGGGCCTGCGCTCCAGTCGTAGGTGTTGAAAAGAGGACTGTTGATCAGAATATCCGGTAGCAAGGTGCCGTCGGGTGTGATCACCGACCAATCGGCGTTGGCCAGGATGCCAAGGCTTGAAAAAGCTGTAAACGGCCTGGTGGCATTGACGACATTTTCACAAAGCAGCCCGGGTGAAAACATTTGAAAGACCGGGATAACCCTTACTTCGGCTTCTGCCGTACCGGAACAACCGATAAATGTGTTGTTATAATTAACCGTAACGGTATGGGTACCCGTATCTAACCAGGCTATGATCACTTCATTAAGGCCGGATCCCGATGCAGCGGGGGCAATTTGCCCGGCTGTTGGCGGATCGATCGACCAGGCATATTCTGTTCCCGGTATTTTGGGAACCCGGTAATTGGCGGTCGCGCCGAGGCATACTTCTCTTTCGCCAAGCATAACAGCCATATCCGGGATAATGGGAACGATCTCAACCGTTGGCGTCGGACAAAATCCGGGGCAACTTCCCACATCGAGCGTGATGATACCGGGGCCGGTTGCGCCATCTCCCCAAACTACCGTGATCTCAGGCGTATTGTTGCCGGAAACGATCGTACCGCCCTCGATGGTCCAGTCATACATATTACAGACCGCATCCGTACTGTATACCGCCGTATCTCCGGGGCAAACGATGGAAGGACAAAGGATCTCGGGAGCCGGAAGGTCATCCACGACAACCACTATGGAAAAAGTATCCGTACAATTGCAGGTTGAGGCTTTTTGCCCGGGTGTAATGATCTGGTCCTCGTTTCGCAGATCCGCAGGCTGGCGCTCTTCTCTGTATTGATTATCGACGGGTAATTCATCCCTCGGTAATTCCTCTCTGGGGAATTTTATAATGTTCTGGAGCTCTACTTCCGTTCCGATGATCAGGGTAACGGTATAGGTTCCAGGTCCATTATAAAAGTGGCTTGGATTCTGGAGCGAAGAGATATTACCATCGTCAAAATCCCAAAACCAGTTGTTGGCGCCAATGGATTGATCGAAAAAGTTTATGGTTTGTCCGAGGCAAATATTTACCGTATCGTTAACGGCCTCGGGTAAGGTGGTGAAACCCGCAATAGGTGATTCGAGGATCTCGATACAGATCGTCGAAGTCCCGTTGCAACCTGCCGCCGTTGTTTCCGTCAACACGATCGATCCCGTTCCGCTGCTGTCCCAGGTAATGGTTACCTCATTATTATTGGGCACGACCGACGTAGCGCCGGAAACATTCCAGGTATAGGTGCTGCCCGGGTTGAGGGGTGTGGAATAGGTAAAGGTTTTAGTACCACAAACAGCGAAACAAAAAGTCCTGGGTAGCCCGGGAATTGGAATAGGCTCGGCGATCGTATCTTTTTGTTCTTTCTCCAATTCGGAAACTTCCGACTGAACTTGCTCGTAGTCGCTGGGCGGTCGGACAATGCGGCCAAAGATCGCACATAAACTTCCCGAATTGTCTACGATCTCCGGTTCGGGGGCTCCGGATACGGTAACCTCGATCATAGCGGTATCTCCGGAATCGTTATTAATGGCCGTAACCGTTCCGGTGCCCAGATAGATCCAGTTTACATCGACCTCATTCGTATTGGTGGTTGGAGAAGCCGGTAAGCCACCTGAAATGATCCAGGTATAGTTATTCGGTGGAACATCCGGGGCAGTATAGGTATAGGTGTTGCCGATACAAACATCTGTTTCACCGGAGATCTGTGCGAATAATGGGGACCAAATCATCGAAAAGGTTAGCCCCGCCCAAATAATAAACAAACGGGAAATTGCCCGTCCAGTCGTTGTTCTCATAATTTTTAGTTTTTGTTTTGGCTTAATGAATATTTATGTTCGTCTTTGTGAAAGGCATGTGTTGATCATCATCACATAGCTATCAGTTATCATGTCTGATCATGACAATCATGATTAACCTTAACGAAAAGGAAAAGGACGCAATACAGAAAGCATTAATTGGTGGGCAGTTGCTGTAAAGCTTTCTGTTACATTTTTACCCTAAAACCGAATTGGTCAATTACAAAAGTCACAATCAACTTTAATTCAAAGGCAATATATGTTATATGAATTTAGAATTATCATAGTTATTAAAAATAGTTCAGGAAAAATGACAGGTCATTCTGACATCTTTATTAGAACTATATAATTTATTGTATTTTGATAATTAGTTAACTATAATGTTTTTCTTGATAAATATCTGACAAAATGTTCATTTTAGATGATTGATATATTTATCCATAGACGGATGAAATACCCGGATTACATCCCTGATCCCCAAAATTTTTTTTGAAATCTTTGTTTTGATCTTTTGTGACTTCCGGATGCATTCATCCGGGTCTTGAGAATCATCTCTCTGCCGGATGATCCGGTTAGCCGTTCACACCTTTAGAAATACCCCTTGGGCATATGCCGGAATACTCATATGAATACTATGTTTAAATCAGGTCTGCACCACAAAAAAATATTTGGCAAACCTTCTTTTTAAAGAAACAAGGTTTTAACTTTGCGCAGAATTTTCAACAAACCTTCCTTACATCTAATGAATAGCGTCATTAAGCTGAACAAGGGCTTAGACATTCACATCAAAGGGAAAGCCACCACTGATCGTACCCTTCCATATCAACCCAAAACATTCGCCATCAAGCCGACCGATTTCAAAGGTCTGACCCCTATTCCCAAAATGATGGTACAGATCGGCGATGAAGTCAAAGCCGGAGACCCTCTTTTTTATGATAAGCCACAACCGGATATTCTATATACCGCGCCGGTTAGCGGTGAGATCGCCGAGATCAGGAGAGGGGCCAAAAGGGCGATTACAGAGATCGTGATCCTTGCCGACAGTCAAATACAATATAAAGATTTCAATGCCGCCAACCCTGCCGATATGAGCCCGGAAGATATCCGGACACGGTTATTGAGCAGCGGATTATGGCCGGCGATTAAGCAAAGGCCTTACAATGTGGTTGCCGATCCGGCCGTTACGCCAAAAGCCATTTTTATTTCGGGGTTCGATTCCGCCCCTATGGCAACAGATCTTAATTATGCCATGGACCAGGGATCGGAGTCGTTCCAGGCCGGTCTGGATGCATTGTCCAAATTGACCGACGGGAAGGTCCATCTTTCCCTAAATGCCAGGGACAAAGCCACCTCTAAAACCTTTACCGATGCCAAAGGTGTGGAGATCCATTGGTTCAAAGGAAAACATCCGGCGGGCAATGTCGGGATCCAGATCCATCATATCGATCCGATCAATAAAGGTGATATTGTATGGACCTTAAATCCCCAACACGTATCCATGATCGGTAAGCTATTCGTTCAGGGTAAACTGGACGCCTCGATCACCATATCTACCGGCGGACCGGAGGTTAAGGAACCGGCGTACTATCAAACCATATTAGGCGCCTGTACGGATGAACTGCTGGAAGATAATCTGCAATCGGATCATATAAGGGTGATCAGCGGGAATGTGCTGACCGGCAAACGCATCGAACGAAACGGTTATTTGGGATATTTTGATAACCTGGTTTCCGTGATCCGGGAAGGTGATGATATTGCAGAACTGATCGGTTGGTTGATACCTTCCTACGCCCGGCCCAGTTTGTCGAGAACCTTCTTCTCCGGCTGGTTTTCCGCTTTGGGTATACCCGAAGAAATGGTCGTGAATACCAATACACATGGCGAACACCGTGCTTTTGTGGTTACCGGCCAGTATGAGCAGGTATTACCGATGGATGTTTACCCCGTTCATCTGTTAAAAGCTATTTTGTATCGTGATTTTGATCAAATGGAGGGATTGGGGATCTATGAGCTGGTAGAAGAAGACCTGGCCTTATGTGAATTTGTCTGTACGTCCAAGCAGCAGGTCCAGGATATTCTGCGGGAAGGGCTTGATTATGTAAGATCTCAAAACTAACACCCAATCAAAAGCATCTGGTAGTAAAAGAAAACCTTATCCTATACACATGAAAAAACTAAGGCAGCTATTAGACGATCTGGAGCCGAAATTTGCCAAGAACAAATTTGTCCACACGCTTTTTGATGCTGCTGATACGCTATTGTTTCAGCCCAGGTTTATTACCCGTTCCGGTGTACATATTCGTGATGGCGTCGATCTGAAAAGGACCATGTTCCATGTGATCATCGCCCTGCAATTGTGCCTCCTGCATGGTGTGATGAATATCGGTCATCAGCATTATATTGCCCTGGGTATGTTCCCGGAAATAACAGATGGTTTGCTTCAAAAGGCTATCTACGGATTGTGCCAGATCCTACCGATCGTTTTAGTGGTACATGTGGTCGGGTTGGGCATCGAGATCTTATTTGCGGCCAAGAAAGGCCATTCAGTAGAAGAAGGCTTCCTGGTTACGGGTGTCCTGATCCCTTTGATCATGCCACCGGATATACCGTTGTGGATGGTTGCCGTAGCTACTGCATTTGCCGTATTGGTCGGTAAAGAAGCTTTTGGCGGGACGGGTATGAATATCCTGAATGTCGCATTAATGGCCAGGGTGTTCGTTTTCTTTGCCTATCCCGGCGCTATTTCCGGGGACGAGGTTTGGGTAGCTTATGACTATAGCTGGGTCCACTCCTTGGCGAATGCGGTATTGCCCGGCGAAGATTTTCTGATGATCGGTGCGGGCATAGAGCCGGTGCATTCCTTCTCCGGCGCTACACCTCTTGCGCTGGCAGCCAAGGGTGGTTGGGCCGAAGTGGAAGCCGCCACCTTACCGAACGGAGAACAGCAATATTCGATATCCAACCTGATCATTGGTTTTATGCCGGGCTCTATCGGCGAAATGAGCAAAGTCGGTATTTTAGCCGGTATCGGTATCCTGGTAGCCACAGGTATAGGAAGCTGGAGGGTCATGTTGTCGATGCTGTTAGGTTGTGCCGTCATGGGCTTGACCTTTAATGTTTTTGCCGGCGATTCCCCGGAGACATCCTTTTTGGGGGTTCCCTTCTATTATCATTTCATTATGGGCGGTTTCTTGTTTGCTATGGCATTTATGGCTACGGATCCGGTTACCGCCGCACAAACGAACACCGGCAAATTTGTTTACGGATTTTTGATCGGCGCCATTGGCCTGATCATCAGGGTTTCCAATCCTGCTTATCCGGAAGGCTGGATGATGGCCATACTGCTTATGAACGTTATGGCCCCGCTTATCGATCATTATGTAATTCAGGGACATATTAAAAGGAGGTTGAGCCGTGCCTAATGTTAATACCAATTCCTACCACTTCGTGTATATCGGTTTGGTAACCATAGTGGTTGCCGTGTCACTTTCCCTTGCCGCCACCGGCTTGAAAGAAAAACAGGATGCTAATGTGGCCTTAGCCACTAAAACCGATATTTTGAAAGCCGTGAATATCATTGGAGATGAGAATATAGGCTCCGTTTACGACGAATCCATTACCGAACTGGTAGTCGACTATCAGGGCAATGAGATCAAAGGAACAGATATATCGGTTTTGGATATCGATGTCAGGAAAGAATCCAAAAAACCGGTTGAAGACAGAAAATTACCCTTGTTCATTTATAAGGCAAAAGACGGTACCCGATCCTATATCATGCCAGTCCGTGGATTCGGCCTTTGGGATGAGATCTGGGGGTATGTGGCAATTGCCGGGGATAAAAATACGATTGTCGGTGTTGCCTTCGATCATGCAGGCGAAACCCCTGGCCTGGGTGCTGAGATCAAGGACGATCCCAACTTCGGGCAGCAGTTTGTCGGGAAAAAGATCAACGATAAAGCAGGCATTTATACTTCCGTTAGTGTCGTGAAAGGAAATCCTTCAGACCCCGATCATGAGGTCAGGAGCATTTCCGGGGCAACCATTACCAGTAATGGTGTCAGCGATATGCTGAAAGAAGATATCAAAGATTACATGGCTTATTTGGAAAAGCTGTAAAATAAGATTAATATGAGTGAAGAAACTCAGGCTTTAGAAACGCCGGCCCCCGTTCAAAAGGAGGCCTTGTTTTCCAAGAAAAACAGGCGGTTGTTAACCGATCCCCTGGATGATAATAATCCCATTACGGTTCAGGTTTTGGGGGTTTGCTCCGCTTTGGCCGTAACGGTAGCCGTTTACAATGCTTTTGTAATGTCTATTGCGGTAGTTGCCGTTACGGCATTTGCCAACCTGATCATTTCACTGCTCAGGCATGGGATCCCGCCCAGGATCAGGATGATCGTTCAACTGGTCGTGATCGCAGCCCTGGTAATCCTCGTCGATCAGATCCTGAAGGCCTTTAACTTTGCTATGTGGAAAGAGTTATCGGTTTACATCGGTTTGATCATTACCAATTGTATTATCATGGGACGCCTCGAAGCCTATGCCATGGCGAATAAGCCCTGGCCGTCATTCCTTGACGGATTGGGCAATGGTGTCGGCTATGGCGCCATTCTCATTATTGTTGCCGTATTCAGGGAATTTTTCGGCAAAGGCGAATTGTTGGGTAACCAGGTTTTACCGGATGCCTATGTCGGCAACGGTTTAGCCCTTTTACCCGCCTCTGCTATGTTCATCATCGGCCTGCTCATCTGGGCACAAAGGGCCAGGAATAAAAAACTTGTTGATATTTCCTAAACCATAAGGTATGGATCTGGTTAATCTTTTTCTAAAATCTGCCTTCGTCGAGAATATGATCTTATCCCTGTTCCTGGGGATGTGTTCCTACCTGGCAGTTTCCAAGACCGTAAAAACAGCTTTCGGACTTGGATTGGCGGTAATTTTTGTACTGGCTATTACCATCCCGGTCAACTGGTTGATACAGGTATATTTCCTGAAACCTGAAACCAGCTTATTCGGCACTGATCTGACATTTCTCGGCTTCATCGTGTTTATTGCCGTGATTGCCTCGATGGTGCAATTGGTGGAAATGGTCGTGGAAAAGTTCTTCCCGGCGCTCTATATTTCTTTGGGAATATTTTTACCCCTGATCACGGTCAACTGCTCGATCCTTGGCGGGTCTTTATTTATGGTTGCCCGGGAATACGATTTTGTGGAATCCACCGTTTTCGGCCTCGGATCCGGGTTCGGATGGTTCCTGGCCATTATAGCGATTGCTGCCATCCGTGAAAAACTGAGATATTCGAATGTTCCCGCACCCTTGAGAGGCCTGGGAATAGCTTTTATCATTACGGGTTTGATGGGGATCGCATTTATGAGTTTTATGGGTATAAAACTGGATTGATCATCATTGCCTAAATACTAAACGACTTATCAATGGGATTAACCATTATCTTCAGTGTCATCGCATTCATGATCGTCATCATGATACTGACCAGTTTGCTGCTGTATGCGAAAGCTAAATTAGTACCCTCCGGCGATGTAAATATCACGGTAAACGGAGATACGGAGAAGCCCCTGATCGCATCCCCGGGAGGCACTTTATTGACAGCCTTGTCGGAGAAAAGCGTATATCTGCCTTCTGCTTGCGGTGGCGGCGGTACCTGCGCCATGTGTAAGTGCCAGGTATTCAGCGGCGGTGGTGATGTGCTACCCACGGAAATGAACCACCTTACCCGCAAAGAGGCCCAGGACCATTGGCGCTTGTCATGCCAGGTGAAGGTGCGGGAAGATATGGAGATCGGCGTTCCGGAAGAGATCTTCGGGATCAAGAAATGGGAATGTGAAGTGGTGTCCAACAATGGTGTTGCCACCTTTATCAAAGAATTTGTGGTCAAGTTGCCCGAAGGTGAATTCCTGGAATTCGAATCGGGCGGCTATATCCAGATCGATGTCCCGGAAGGCACTTATGCATTCAAAGACATGGACATTGAAGACGAATATCGGGAGGATTGGGATAAATTCAATATGTGGGAGCTCAAGACTGTTGTAGACGAACCCATCTTCCGGGCCTATTCGATGGCTAATCATCCGGCGGAAGGCAATATCATTATGTTGAATATCCGGATTGCCACCCCACCCTGGGACCGGGCTAAAAATACCTGGATGGATGTTCCGCCGGGCTTATGTTCTTCCTTTGTATTTACCCGTAAGCCGGGTGATAAGGTTACCATCTCCGGGCCTTATGGAGAATTTTTTATCAAAGAAACGGATAAGGAAATGGTTTATATCGGCGGGGGTGCCGGAATGGCGCCTTTGCGCTCCCATGTATTCCATTTGTTCCATACCTTAAAAACAGATCGTAAGGTCACCTACTTTTATGGGGGGCGCTCACTCAGAGAATTGTTTTATACCGATCATTTCCGGAATATTGAGAAAGAGTTTCCCAATTTCAAGTATCATATTGCATTATCGGAACCCCTGGAAGAAGACAACTGGGATGGGGCCAAAGGATTTATCCATCAGGCCGCTTATGATATCTATTTAAAAGATCATCCCGAACCCGAAGAGATCGAATACTATCTTTGCGGCCCGCCGATGATGCTGGATGCCATCCGGAAAATGCTCGATGATCTGGGTGTTCCACCGGAAAATATCGCTTACGATGAATTTTAATAATGCCAGGGGATTGCTCCGCTAACGGCAATTTCCGGGTGCAGAAGATGTAACAGGGTCTTCAATTTACGAGGTTATCTGTCCGCCAGCTCGCGGACGGATAACCTTTTTTTTGCCGATCCCGGGTCTTCCCCATCACATACCGCTGGAATTGCATTTCGGTTTTTACGCCGTTTTCCATAAATTTGCCATATAACAGATAAAAAGACCTGAATATCTAAAATAATAATCCCGAGCAAACAATGGAAAAACTTATTCAACAGATCAATGAACTAAAAAAGGCTAAAAATGCCTGCATTCTCGTACACAATTATCAAAGGCCGGAGATCTATCAGGTAGCCGACTTTATTGGCGATTCGCTCGACCTCTCCAGGAAAGCAGCAGCCACAGATGCAGATCTGATCTTGTTTTGCGGGGTAAGGTTCATGGCCGAAACGGCAAAGATCCTTAATCCCGGTAAAACCGTATTGCTTCCCACCCCGGATGCCGAATGCTCCCTTGCGGATATGGCCTCCGTGGCCAAATTAAGGCAGGTGAAAAAGCAACATCCTGAAGCCGCAGTGGTTAGTTATATCAATACCCATGCCGACATTAAGGCGGAATCAGATGTATGTTGCACCTCAGCCAATGCCGTGAGCCTGGTGAACGCGCTTCCGCAACAGGAGATCATCTTCCTGCCCGATAAAAACCTGGGCCGTTATGTGCAATCCAAAACCGATAAGAAGATCCTGATGTGGGATGGCTACTGTGCAGTACACCAGGACCTGGATCGACAGACCCTCGAAACTTTCCGGGATGCCTATGGGGAGTGTAAGATCATTGCTCACCCGGAGTGCCAGTCTGAGATCCTGGATATGGCCGATCATGTTTGCGGCACCGGCGGAATGGGCAAATTTGCCCATGATGACAACAGCCAGGCCTATATTGTGGTTACCGAATGCGGCATGACAGAACGGTTAAAGGAAGATGTTCCCGATAAAAACTTCATTGGCTTCTGCAACCTTTGTCCATTCATGAAGTCTACCACCTTATCGCTGGTCTATCAATCGCTGCAATTGGAGCAACACCGGATCAACCTGCCGGTTGAAACGATGGATAAAGCCAGAAAGGCGATCGATCGCATGCTCGCCTACGCGTAATAGCTCCTTTTCATGAGAACCGCCATTATTGGATGTGGAAATATCGGCAGTACGATCGCTGAATATATTGCCCGGGCAGAGGCTTTTGAGTTGTATGGACTTTCAGATACCGACAACAAACAATTCAATACGTTGGCAGCGGCCCTGGGCATGCCGGATATCCGTCATTTAACGTTGGAAGAGGCCGTCCGGGAAGCGGACCTGGTTATCGAAGCGGCCAACTCCGGGGTCGTTGAACACTTGTTAAGACAACCGGAGCTTGATCAGCCGGGTAAGCGCCTTTTAGTCATGAGTACCGGAGGCTTGATCCCTCACCTGGAAAGATTGTCCGGATGGCAACATGGTGAGATACATATCCCCTCAGGCGCTATAGCCGGCCTCGATGCCATTAAAGCTGTGGCCGGGCAAATCGATCAGCTCAGCCTGACCACTACCAAACCACCGGCAGGATTAGCTAATGCCCCCTTCATCCGTGAAAAAGGGATAGATCCGGAGCATTTCAGGAAGCCCATGGTGATATTCGAAGGAGGTTTGAGGGAGGCTATTGCCGGCTTTCCTAAAAACATCAATGTCGCTGCAAGCCTGTACATTGCCTCCGGCTTCGAAGGTTTGAATATTCGGATTATTGCTGATCCGGCCGCCAGGTGTAACCGTCACCGGGTCCTTTGTGAAGGGCGCTTTGGTCAGATAGATACGACTACTGAAAATTTACCCAGCAGCAATCCCAAAACCAGTTATCTTGCCTGTTTGAGTGCTATAGCCAGTATCAGGGGAATCCGTGACCGGTTGAAAATAGGTTGAAGCTCATATGAAGTCGGTTTCGCCGATCGTCACTTTGCTGGCCAAACGGAAAACCTATTTCAAAATGATGGCTGACAGCATCCGGAAAAGGAATTTTGACAGCGCTTGGGTTCCGCTGGCAAATAGCCACCTCTTATGGTCAGAAAATGCGTGACGTTCGTCGTGGATTTTTGTCGTTAGTCGCAAATCCTTGCTAACCAAGCGATTTCAGATCCGGATATTGGCTTTTTTTCCATACCTTGGTATACATATTTCACCATCACTTTCCTGGTAAATATTCGATGAGATCTTTCCACACCTAAATAAAAAAGTATGATCCGGGCATTCATTCGAACTTACTTTTGGATACTCCTGTACTTACCGCTGTCGGTTGCAGGGCAATCTGCTGCCGTAGACTGGGAACAAAAGATATCTGAAACCAACGGCAACTTTACAGGTGTGTTGGACCCCAGTGATGTATTCGGGTCAAGTGTTGATCGTATCGGCGATTTGGACAATGACGGTGTCGATGATATCGTTGTCGGCGCTATTGGTGATGATGATGGAGGCTCCAGCCGGGGAGCGGTTTGGGTACTTTTCCTGAATGCCAATGGTACGGTAAAGGCGCATCAAAAGATCAGCAGTACACAGGGGGGATTGGGCAATAGTATTAATGATAATGATTTCTTTGGCCGGGGAGTGGCCGGGATTGGCGACCTGGACGGAGACAATGTGGAGGATATTGCCGTTGGCGTATCCAGAGGCGACGATGGCGGAACGAATTGTGGAGAGATCAGGATTATTTTCCTGAATACAAATGGTACGGTCAAAAACTGGCAAAAGGTCAGTAATACCTCCGGTAACTTTGGCAATGCAACCGATTCCATTGACGTAGGGGAACAATTTGGATTTTCCGTAGCGGCTATCGGAGATATCGATAATGACGGTGTAACAGACTTAGCTGTTGGTTCCGCCGGATATTCGAGTTCAAGGGGAGCAGTTTGGATCCTGTTTATGAATACGGATGGTACGGTAAAGGATCAGCAAAAAATAAGCTCGTTTCATGGCAATTTTAACGGCTTTCTTCAGTTTGGCGGCGCATTCGGATCAGCAGTTTCTCCCCTCGGTGATTTTGATAATGATGGTGTGGAAGATATCGTAGTTGGAAATTACCATGATCATTCCATTTGGATCATATACCTGAATAACGATGGTACCGTTAAAGATGAATTTGAGATCGATCAGGCGCCATTTGAAGGGGAGTTTGGAGCTTCGATCGATACTATCGGCGACCGGGACGGAGATGGGAATATGGATATCATGGTGGGCGCAAATTATTATAATGATGGTGGATCGCAAAAAGGAGCAATCTATGTGATTTATTTAAATAGTGACAGATCTGTAAAAACCCATCAAAGGATCAGTAATTCAGCCGGTAATTTAAGCACCACGCTTGAAGATGCCGGTTATTTTGGTGCTGGGAGCTCTGTCATAGGAGACATCGATGGAGACGGCAAGATCAATGTCGTTGTCGGGCAGTCCGGAGGGGATGACGGCGGAAACAGTCAGGGAGCGGTATTCGTGCTGAACCTGTTAACCGGCAACCTGGCGCCCCAGTCTGATTTTTCCGTAGATGATGATACGATCTCCACCGGGGCGTTTGTGAATTTCACCGACGAATCCTTGTTGAGCCCAACCTCCTGGGAATGGACATTTACCGGAGGTTTCCCATCCACTTCCACCGATCAGCACCCGGCCAATATCCAATATAATGCTCCGGGTCATTACCCGGTTACCCTGAGAACGACCAATGCCTTTGGCGCCGATACCCTGGTGCGGAATGATTTCATCCATGTTTATGCCGTCCCGGTAGCCGATTTTACCGCCGATCTGACTTCGATCGTGGTCGGAGGAAGTGTAAACTTCACCAGTCTTTTATCCAATGAACCTACTTCCTGGGAGTGGACTTTTTTTGGAGCCAATCCTGCATCAGATACGGTTGAGCACCCGACCGATATTGTGTACAACTCAACCGGATGCTTCGATGTAAAACTGATCGGCCATAATCCGGCAGGCTCGGATACTGTCGTTAAAACTTGTTATATCAACGTGATCTCTTGTCCCGACCCGATCGATAGTGTAGCCTCGCAACAGCCGATCACCAATACACAAGGTGATTTTACCGGTAGCTTTTCATCTGCAGCGGGTAGGGCAGTCGCCGGGATCGGTGACCTGGACGGCGATGGAATATCGGATATTGCGGTGGGTGAACAATTGGCCGATGATGGTGGCAACGACCGTGGGGCAGTCCATATCATTTTCCTGGAAAGCGATGGAACAGTTAAAGCGGTCCAAAAGATCAGCGATACGACCGGCAACTTCAGCGGTACTTTTAATGACGGCTATCATTTTGGCGCCAGCATTACCAATATGGGTGATCTCGATGGTGATAATGTTACCGACCTGGTGGTCGGATCTCCCGGCGATAATGAAGCCGGCGGTGCAACCGGCGCTATATGGATCTTATTCATGAATACCGACGGAACGGTTAAATCCCATCAAAAGATCAGTGATACCCAGGGAAATTTCACTGGCAACCTTACCTCCAATGATAACTTCGGTTCGACGGTAGCGAATATTGGGGATATGGACGGCAACGGAGTGCCGGATCTGGCAGTAGGCTCAAGAACTTATGATCTGAAAGGCGGATTATATATTATCTTCCTGGAAACGGATTTTACGGTAAAATCCCATCAGTTGATCGCTAATAGTACGGGAGGTTTTACCGGCACGATCGGATCTTCCGATCATTTTGGCAGTGGTGCCGCCTCCCTTGGTGACCTGGACGGAGACGGTATAACGGATATCGGCGTGGGGGCCTATGGAGATAGTGATGGCGGCCTATTTTCAGGGGCGATCTGGATCCTGTTCATGAATGCCAATGGTACGGTCAAATCCCATCACAAGATCAATAGTACTTCGGGCGACCTGAGCATTACTTTTAATGGCCAGGATATGCTTGGAAGAGAGCTTTGTTCGCCCGGTGATATGGATGGTGATGGTATTCCCGATATCGTTGCGGGCGTTCCCAGCAATCTTTCGACGCAAACAGGCGATGTATGGGTGCTGTATATGGATACGGATGGCACCGTGATCAACGACCGGATCATTACGGGCATTACCGGCAGAAGTAACGGAGATGATTTCGGCTGGGGTGTGGATTGTTTGGGGGATACCAATGGTGATGGATTCCCGGAACTGGTGGTCGGGGTACCGGGGGAAGATGCAGCAGGAAGCAATAGCGGTGGCGTATGGCTGCTAAACCTGACCGGACGCCAACTGGATGTCGATTTCACCGCCGATCAAACGAATATCGTGGAAGAACAAACGGTTAATTTTTCGATCAATTCAACCCTTAATTGCCCCACAACCTATAGCTGGTCATTT
>JANQFB010000447.1 GCA_028278085.1 Chitinophagales bacterium | reverse complement strand
GCCGGATTACCAGGTGAAGGTAATGATCGACTACAATTCGCCGGTGCTGGGCAAGCAACATGCATCGGTGGAGAATATCATTGAATTCAAAGATGAGATTGCCTCTTCCCGGACCTTCTGCTTCTTACATGAGCTGGAAGAGCTGGTCGAGCACAACCTGATCAAAGGCGGCGACCTGAACAATGCCATTGTGGTGGTCGACAGGGTGGTGAAAGACGATGAACTGGACAAGATTGCCAAACTCTTTAACAAGCCCAAGATCCAGGTCAAGGAAGAAGGTATCCTGAACAACATCAATCTGCGCCATCAGAATGAGCCGGCGCGTCATAAACTGCTGGATGTAGTGGGTGATCTTGCCCTGATCGGTGTTCCCCTGAAAGCCAAGATCATTGCTTCGAGGCCGGGACATGCGGCTAATATTGCCTTTGCCAAAAAGATCAAGACCTACATCAAAGAAAATAAACAATCCTTGCAGGTACCGAACTACGATCCCAACAAAGAGCCCGTTTACGATATCAAAATGATCGAACGGAGCCTTCCGCACAAATATCCTTTCCTGCTGGTCGATAAGATCATTGAATTATCCGATACCTCAGTGGTAGGGATCAAGAATGTGACCTTCAATGAACCTTTTTTCCAGGGCCACTTTCCCGGGAATCCGGTGATGCCGGGTGTCTTGCAGATCGAGGCGATGGCACAAACCGGCGGTATCCTTGTGTTAAACACCGTTTCCGATCCTGAGCAATATGAAACCTATTTCCTGAAGATCGATAAGGCCCGTTTCAAAAAGAAGGTTGTGCCCGGAGATACCCTGATCTTTAAACTCGAACTGTTAAGTCCGATCCGCAGAGGATTATGCGAAATGAAGGGTACGGCTTTTGTCGGCAATAAAATTGCAGCCGAAGCTGAATTGGTTGCCCAGATCGTCAAAAAAAGCAAGTAGATGAATCAACCCCTGGCTTATATACACCCCGAAGCCAAGATGGCGGAAAATGTGGTGGTGGAACCTTTTGTTACGATCAGCAAAAATGTTACCATCGGCGAAGGAACCTGGATCGGCCCTAACGTGACCATCATGGAAGGGGCCAGGATCGGTAAAAACTGCAGGATCTTTCCCGGAGCGGTTATCGGCGCCATCCCCCAGGATCTGAAATATGAAGGAGAAGATTCCGAAGTGATCGTCGGCGATAACGTGACGGTCCGTGAGTGTGTAACCATTAACCGGGGAACCAAGTACAGCTTTAAAACGGTCGTCGGGAATAACTGTTTGCTGATGGCCTACACCCATATCGCTCACGATTGTATTGTGGGTGAAAATTGCATTTTAGCCAATAATGTCAACCTTGCCGGGCATATCACCATCGGTGATTATGCGATCCTCGGCGGACTCACTGCCGTTCACCAATTTGTGAAAGTAGGCCGGCATGCCTTTATTTCCGGAGGATCCCTGGTCAGAAAGGATGTTCCCTGTTATGTCAAAGCGGCAAGAGAACCCCTGACCTATGTGGGGATCAACTCGATCGGCTTAAGGAGGCGCGGATTCGATGCCGAAAAGATCAATCACATTCAGGATATTTACAGGATCTTGTTTATCCGGGGATATAATACCACCCATGCCATGCGGATCATCGAAACAGATGTGAAAGCCACCGACGAACGAGATGAGATCCTGAGCTTTGTGCGGGAATCGGAAAGAGGCATTCTCAAGGGATTTTACCAAAGAAACGATGGTTCAACTCCATAATGTAGGCAAACGGTATAACTATGAGTGGATCTTCCGGCAAATTAACTTTGATCTCCAAATCGGGGGCAACTATGCCATTACCGGTCCGAACGGATCCGGGAAATCGACCCTACTGCAGCTTATCGCCGGCAACATCAGCCCTTCCGAAGGCCAGGTAAACTACCACATGGCCGGTGGTGCGGTGGCTCCGGATAAAATATTTGCTTCCCTCAGCCTCGCCGCACCTTACCTGGAACTGATCGAAGAATTTGACCTGACCGAAATACTGCAATTTCATGCCCGCTTCAAGCCTTTCCGGGATTCCCTTGATGTAGCATCCGTAGTGAAGGAGATGGGCATGGAGGGCGTTCGGTCAAAACCCATTAAATATTTTTCTTCGGGGATGAAGCAGCGGGTCAAGCTGGCCGTTGCCTTGCTTTCCGATGTTCCGATGATCTTACTCGACGAACCTGCAACCAACCTTGACGAGCAGGGATATCAATGGTATATGGACCTGGTCGAACGGTACAGTTCGGGCCGTTTGCTGATCATCGCTTCCAACCAGGAGCGGGAGTATGTTTTTTGTAAGGAAGTGCTGCATATCGGCGATTACAAAAATCGCTGAAAACGTTGTTAGATAAGGGATTTTGCTTATTTGTTGTTGAAAACTTTTTGGAAATTTTTAAAAAACTTTTATTAAATTGCACCTAGTTAGAGTGTAACTTTAAATGAACCTAATCGCCCTCTAATTTGTTTAGTTGTCACCGGCACGCCTCATGCTTTAAAACGGAGGTATTTTAATGCGCAAGAAAGCACGGGTATTTCATGTATATTTCCGCAGAGCGGGGTTTTACGATTTTGCCCTTCGAAATTTATTCCGTGCCTTATTATCCATCGCGTTTTTAATTATCGGTTTCCTTATCCTTAAAAAAGTAATCCCACCGGATATTCTCAGTAACCTTAGCCTGCCGAAAACAGATCCGCTGTTAATGTTCGCCATCTTCTTTACTTCCGAATCCTTGTTGGGATTGTTACCGCCCGATCTTTGGATCTTTTGGTCTTCCCAGTTCGATCTCTTTTGGGTGATGGTTGGGCTCCTGGCCATACTATCCTATCTCGCAGGGATCATATCCTATAAGATCGGGGTGCTGATCGGTGAAAATTCCTTCGTCAGCAAATTATTGGCCAAAACATTTAACAAATACAAATCCAAGGTCCAGAAATGGGGTGGCTTTGTGATCATTGTCGCAGCCTTAACACCCCTGCCGTTCTCTCCCATCAGTATGCTTGCCGGTTCGGTGAATTTCAGGTTCCGGAATTACCTCTTGTTTGCCCTTACCCGGCTTCCCCGCTATTTCATATATGCCTGGGTGATCATTAAGTTTACCGGGCTCTAAGCACACCCACGATCCATTTTAATCCCATTTATCATAGGCAAAATGCGTATTTCCCGGAATTAGGGTATTTCCCCTTGTGATCGGGCCTGTTTCGGGTTAATTTTGCTCCTATCGTTGTTTGAATTGGTTTATCCTATGAATCTCCGGCTGCTATACGGCCGTCTGTGAGATCAGAATTTTTTGCTGGGAAGGGATGTAAAGCCGCTAGCCCTCTATATTAAAGCTGCCGTCCCGATTGATCACTATCTAAACTATGACTATATGCAAAGGAAATTACCACCGGTGAATACCGCTTCCAAAGGAGCATTCCTTGAATTCGCCGTACAACAAACTTTAAAGACCTTACTATTTATCGGCCTGTTGCTGATAGGCCTGTGGATGCTTAAGAATACACTTCCGCCTGAAATGTATGCCAGCATCGCTTTTCCCGATGTTCATCCTATGGTGGTGTTTTCCGTATTTTTTGCATCGGAATCCTTACTGGGTATGCTCCCGCCGGATCTGTGGATCCTTTGGGCCATGCAATTCGACTGGTTCTGGGTTACGATCTACGGGTTAGCCATGCTTTCCTATGCCGGTGGTATCATTTCCTATAAGATCGGCCGGAAGATCGGACATTATCCATTTGTACAAAAGATGCTGAATAAAACTTTTGCCCGCTATAAGCCTAAGATCGAGGAATGGGGAGGCTTTGTGATCGTACTGGCAGCGCTGACGCCATTGCCGTTCTCGCCGATCAGCCTGCTGGCCGGATCCCTGAAATATAATTTCAGGAGCTACCTCCTGTTTGCTTCAACGCGGGTTCCAAGATATTTCATTTATGCCTGGGCCATTTTACAGATCATTGTTACCTAACCACTAACGATGGCGGTAGCCGGTGAGGAATAAAATGATCCGGTAGCACCCGGCCAGCGTATAAAAATTTCCAGTCAGGTTAATAAAGCGGATAATTATGTCCGTTAGGGATCGAAGGATAGCTTGTATTAGCTATCCTTTTTTGCCGTTATGGGGCCATGTTCGATGATCAGCCCGAACTCGAATTGCGTCAATCGATTAAAGAAGAACATATTGTAATGATCCTGGCCAGTCCGGAACCGGCAGAAGAAGCCGAAGTCACTGGGCCAATCTGGTTTCAGGCTGGCTTCCACCAGAAACCTGTTCCGGGGCAAATTCCCGGGATCCCTGAGCTCAGGGTGATATTCATTGCCCAACGGTTTGGTCAGGCTGAAGGAATAAATTGTTCTCAACTGACAAATGGCATCGGCCAAAAAGGATGGCCGGCGTAGCTTGTAGATCAGGGTATAATCGAGGATTACCCGGTGTATACCATAGTTTTCCGCAATAAAACCCGCCATGCCTCCCGGAATTTCACTACCGAAAAGACTATCAGGCAAGTGCTCTTCAAATCCAATGCCGATCCTGTGCCTTAGGTGATCGTTTTGCGGCTTTTCCAGGTAATACCGGAAATCCAGGTAATGGGTGGAGAAATTGCCGTTCAGGGTATCCAGGTAGCCTTCCCGGCTTAATTGATTGACCAGGTGAGATCGTTTACCGGTAGAATGATGGTTGATACCGGCCACATAATATTGCCTGCCGGTCCCCGGGCCGGGGTTTTTCAATTGACGAATGTAACGGAAATGCAGCAGGAAGGATGGCGTAACCATCGGAAAAGAAAACTCATGCAAGATCCTGGTCCGGATCTCCGGTGTCAGGGTGATCGCATAGCGGGCAGGTTTTTCTTTTTTCAGATTCGAATAGATCAGCAGGTAAGCAGCCAATTGCCCCTCGAAAAACCAACGGGAGTTCGTCCGGTAGGGATAGTTTTTTTCAATATTGAATAAATAGCTTCTGTCGAGGAAATTGGGAAGAGAGGCTTCGGAAGAGGGGAGACTATCGGTCAACTTGCTTTGCCCATGGCCATAGATCGCCCCCAATAATAACGCTATTAAAATAATCCCTTTGATAAACTAAATGCTTTGGGTGGCCTAATGCTATATCAATTTACAAAATCATTTTTACTAATAACTCCCGATTTGCCGAAAAATTTTGGGAAAGCCCGCAAATATTGAGTTACGTAACTATATATTGCGAATATATTTTATATTATTTATGAAAAGCCTTGAAATGGGGATATGAAATAATTATCTATAAATCAGTAGATTAAAGACTTCATCTAAAGCAAAAAAGTAGATTTTGGATCAGGCAACCAAAGTTCCCCGTTTCCGGGAAACCGGATCAAATGGATCTCAGGGGTGAGCTAACTTTTTAACCCGCCGTATCCGCTTAGCACAAATCCCGTTCCGAGGATCATGCAAAGGGTGGTAAAAACAAAATTATATACCCACCCACCCGGTACGTCCATCA
>JANQFB010000400.1 GCA_028278085.1 Chitinophagales bacterium | reverse complement strand
CGCTTAGTTATTTGATCTCCGACCTCACCATCGATATCCTGATGGTGCTGGTATCCTCCGTATTTATTCTCATCTATTCTCCCAAGCTGGGTTTGTTGGCCTTGCTCAGCATTCCCATGTATTTCCTGATCGCCTTCGTTTACCATAAGCCGATCCTGACCAAGCAGCGCGAAGTGATGCAGGCCTATGCCCGCAACGAAAGTAATTACGTGGATACCATGCAGGGTGTGGGAGATATAAAAGCCGGTAATAAGGAACCGGTCTTTGCCAATCTCACCAAGGAGATCTATGGCTTTTTGCAGGATAAGGCCTTTTCATTGGGCAAATTGGGGATCCATATCGGTATTGTGGGTGGCATTGCCGGTACGGTGCTGATGATGGTCATTATATCCCTGGGTACCTTCATGGTTTTGAAAAACGAAATGAAGCTGGGAGAACTGATGGCAGTGATGCAAATGATCGGCATGCTGATGCCTGCCGCCGGACAATTAGCCATGTTGAATCTGCAGTTGCAAGAGGCACGGGTAGCCTTCGACCGGATGTACGAGTTCACTTCCCTGGAACCGGAATATCAATCCGACGAAGATGCCGGAAAACCCGTTTTGGAAACCTTCAACGACCTGAAAGTCGAACACATGACTTTCCGTTTCCCTGGCAGAAGCCCGCTGATCAAAGATTTTAGCTTTTCCGTTAAGAAAGGGGAGATGATCTGCCTGTTGGGGGAAAGCGGATGTGGTAAAAGTACGACCCTCCAGATCCTGCAGAAATTTTACAAGCATGAAGAAGGCGAATTGTTCATCAATGGCCAGCCATGGGATCATTTTTCCACCAAATCCTGGCGGGATATTATTTCGGTGGTACCGCAGGAGATCAAAATATTCAACGGCAGCCTGATGAGTAATGTTTGTTTGGGCGAAAATCCTCAAACCGAAGAGGGATTGCAAAAGATCTTCCACTTCTTCCATGAATACGGATTCGATAAATATTTTCAAAAATTTCCGCAAGGCTATTTAACCATCCTGGGAGAAGAAGGGGTGAACATTTCCGGGGGACAACAGCAGCTTGTGGCGTTGGCCAGGGCCCTGTATAAAAAGCCCCAGTTGCTCCTGCTCGATGAAGCCACTTCCGCCATGGACCGGAATACCGAATCCTTTATCATCGACCTGTTACATAAATTAAAGAATGATATCGGCATCATCCTGGTTACCCACCGCGTTAAAACCGCCAGGAAAGCCGACCATATTTATGTCATTGAGGAAGGCTATATCAAAGCACATGGCAAACATGCGGAGCTCATGAAAGGCGACAACTTATACGCAACTTCCTGGAAAGACTATCTGGACCCTTAACCCCAATAACCTTTACCGCAAGGGATAGTTTTTGACAATATTGGTAATTTTGTAAAAACCGGGGTTTAAATGTTTCTGAGGCTTATAACCTGCATGTTGATCTTCCTGTGCCTGTGCTCTCCCTCCTTACCTGCAGGCGAAAACCGTGAAACCACCCCAAGCAACCCTGCTCCCCGCCAACCCAAAAATATTATTTTCATGATCGGGGATGGCATGGGCCTTAGCCAGGTAACGGCTGGTATGATCGCCAACAACAATTACCTGGAACTGGAGCGTTGCAAACATATTGGCTTGGTGAAGACCTCCTCCGGTACCGGCTGGATCACCGATTCCGCTGCCGGGGCCACGGCTTTTTCAACCGGTAAAAAAACTTTTAACGGTGCGGTTGGTGTGGATATGGAGGGTTATCCCCAAAAAACCATCCTGGAAATTGCGGAAGAAAAGGGTTTGGCAACAGGCCTGGTAGCCACCGTCAGCATTACACACGCCACACCGGCCGCATTTGTCGCCCACCAGCCCTTCCGGACCATGCATGAAGAAATTGCCCTGGATATGATGGCTGTTCCGGTGGATATATTCATCGGTGGCGGTCGCCGGTTCTTTTCCCACCGCTCCGATGGGAAAAACCTGATCGATACCTTGAACAAAAATGGTTACCGGATCTTTGATGCCATCGCCGATGTGCCGGATACCGTTCCACATAATGTCGGCGTCTTTTTGGGAGACCTGCATTTACCCAGCCTGATGAATGGACGGGATACCCTTTTGCTGGCGAACTCGGTGCAACTGGCCATCGATAAGCTTAAAACCAGTGAAAAAGGTTTCTTCCTGGTTGTGGAAGGATCGCAGATCGATTGGGGCGGACATCAAAATAACTCCGAATACATTATCCGGGAAATGCTGGATTTCGACCGTGCGATCAAAGTAGCCCTGGATTTTGCCGAAGCAGACGGAGAAACCCTTATTGTGATCACCGCCGACCATGAAACGGGCGGTTATGCCATTAATTATGCCATGCCTGAAAAAGGACGGATCTATGGGGTTTTTACCACGGTCGATCATACGGCAGCCATGGTCCCTTCCTTCGCATTCGGACCCGGCGCCGAAAATTTTACCGGCATTTTTGAAAACACGGCAATTTTTACAAAGTTCCTGCAAATAGTGGGATACAACAATTAATACAGCTAACATCCGTTACAATAATTGTTGATAAATGCTTATTTTCTTTTGAACGACTTACATCCTTTTTTCTTTAACTTTGCTTTCCTAACGATTTGTTAACAAAAATCAAGAACATGAACAATATTGGTGTAAAAAACCCTGCAGCGGATTTGACCAATATCGGCTTTACCGAAGGTACGGCCTTTTGGAATGAAGATCCTGCAACCCTTGCGGCTAAAACCTTAGCTAATGGTCAGGGTAAAAAAGCGGACAGTGGCGCCTTAGTCGTAGATACAGGTGAATTCACAGGAAGGTCTCCCAAGGACAGATTTATTGTGAAAGATGATATTACCGCGGATACGGTCAATTGGGGGGAGATCAATAAAGAATTTTCGGCTCAAAAATTCGAACAGTTGCGGGAAAAGGTAGTCGCATATCTGAACGGTAAAGATATTTATGTCAGAGATGCCTATGCCTGCGCCGATCCGGATCACCGGCTGAATATTCGCGTGATCACCGAATATCCCTGGTCCAACCTTTTTGCCTATAACTTATTCCTGCGGCCCGATGAAAGTGAGATCAGCAGTATGGTGCCCGATTGGACGG
>JANQFB010000344.1 GCA_028278085.1 Chitinophagales bacterium | reverse complement strand
ATATGGCCGGAAGGCCGGATGATATCTTTATCGTCCGGGTTGAGATCAACAATGCCGTTACCTCCAGAAAGGTATTCGTCAACCGTTAGATCCCTTCCTGACAAAATCAAAGAGGCTATCTGTCAACTGGCGGGTAGTCTCTTTTTTTATATCTTTGTACATACAGGATAATTTATTGGCATAACGATAAATCCGTATCTGAATGGCCTTTGCAATTATCCTTCCTTGCAGCCGTTTAGATCTTTTGTAGCAGTGTCTGATCATCAAACATATCTTGCCGGGCTCTCACGCTCCAATCTGCCATTACAGCGATATGCAGCCCTCGCTACCGCCATGGCGGGCAGCATGCTCCCGGCCAAAGCCATCGTTCATTATACCGACATCGATCCGGATTCTTCCTATGTGCAAAACGGGGAGATCTTTAACCTCGACCTGAACAACGATAGCATCATCGATTTTGAGTTTTCCCTGAATATCCTCGGAACAACCACCAATATTTATAATAACATCCGGGTAAACGCCTTTAATAATAACGGCGTGGAAGCCTATTATTCATCTGCCTTCCAGATCAACGTACTGGATACCCTCTCCTATGGCGAAGCCATCAATGACAGTCAGAACTTCGTTACCGGGGGCCCCCACTTTGCCGCGGTATATTTTCAGGCGATGAGCCTGGTGAAAGGCGATCTGCTGGGGCAAACAGGGTACGTGGGCCTCAGGCTCGAGATCGGCGGAAAAGACCATTTCGGATGGTTGCGCCTGTCCATTGCCGCTCAAGGCGAAACCATGACATTCCATGATCATGCCTGGGAATCCCGGCCCGACATCCCCATTCCGGCAGGCTATATCCCCGTATTTGCCGATACCGTGTCCAACCTACTGGCCGTTGACGCCGGCGACCAGGGCAATAGCACCGACCTCCAGGTCTCCTTCGATAAGGCCGCCGATGAATCGACTGTTTCGGAATACCGCGCTTATGTCGTTAAATCCCCCGATGCCGCTGCCTTCAACATCGATTCAACCTTCGGGTTGCCCTCTACATCCTATACGGTTATCCCCAAAACCGGCCAAAATATCGTTACCGCCATGGATACGCAGAGCAGGGATATCGATGGATTCCTGCTGGTGGGCGGCCAACCCTACCACGTGTTTATCATGGCTGTGGCAGATGGTGTACAAGCGAATACCAGCAGCCTCAGCGGACCGTCCAACGAAGTCACGCTTACCATTGATTCCAGTCCGGCCACCGCTGTTCAGGCAGCCGACGCCGATGATTGGGGAAATGGACAGGACCTGGAGATCACTTTTACCAAAGCGCTCGATGAGGCCAAGATCACCGAATACCGGGCCTTAATTGTCCGGACCACCGATACCGCCGGTTTTGATCTCACCACCGCTAACAGCGTGGCGCCAGGCAACTATGTGGGCATCGCCAAAACCGGGCAGGATATCAACATACGGGCAGGCGCTTTGTCGAGGGATATTTCTGGCGTGAAGGTCACCCATGGCATTTCCTATACCATTTACATCATGAGTGTAGCCGACGGCATCTTTGCTACGGATAACGTATTATCGCTGCCATCCCTGCCGGTCACCCTGCAAACCCTCGCCCCAAAGATCACGGATATCGAGGTGAACGATGTCTCCGATCATGGAAATGGGCTGGATCTCGATATTGCTTTCGACAAAGCGGACAACGAAGACAAGGTCGACAGCTACCGGATCTATGTACTAAAGGCTGCGGATGCACCGGGATTTTCCGTGAACATCGCCGATACCATACCACCGGACCGGTACAAAGAAATCCCGGCCGACGGCAACGATATTTTCACCACCCTGGATCCGGATGCCGTAGATATTGATGGCGATCCGGTTAGGGAACATGTACCCTATGTCGTTTTCGCGGTAACCCGAGCGGATCCGGTGAATGCCACCTTACATACCCTGTCGGTTCCTTCGGATGAGATCACCCTTGAAAAAAATATCTTCGCCGGATCCGAACTTGTCCGCAAACATCTGACCACTCCCGAATTTTGGATCAATCAAGGCGTGCTATACGGCCCACCCGACGGAGATCTTCAACTGTCGGTATACCGGCTTAACGGGCAATTGCACTATCGGCAAGCCTCGCTCCGGTTGCCCTTCGATCTGCGGCAGATCCGGCCGGAACAAGGCTTATGCATTGTCGAGGTCCGATCCGGAAACGGGGCTAGCTACCATTTTCTATCCCATAGCTTTCATTAACCCCTAGCTCCTCTATTCCCGGAGGAGTGTTATGCACGATTGGTGGAATAAAATGCAAACATTGTCCGGTTTTGAGGTCATCCGGCCGGTATTTGCCTCTTTGAAACGGAATTTACCGTCGGTAATTCAGATTTTTCACTAATTTTATGTTATACCACACACCATCCAGTTTTACAATCTACTTAAATGACGAGTCATGAAAAAACCTATTGAAAAAAAATTAAGATCCTATTCTTTATTAGCCGGAGGTATGTTGGGTATGGTACCTGCGGTAAATGGTGCGGTGGTATATACGGATGTAGATCCTGATCAGACCTTTTCGAACAATTTCGATTCATATGAACTCGATCTCAACAACGACGGCAATCCAGATTTTACCATACGATTGAACAAATCTTCTTCCAGCCAGACCGGCTTTAAATTCTGGAATAACAACATCGCCATCCAGGCCCTTTCGGCTAACCAGGTCTTCCGGGTCGCCTCTACGGTTACCACCAGTCAGGGCGGAACCTTTGTTTCTTATTTTGCCAATGCCATGAACCAAAGCTCCACGGTCAACAGCAACCTGGATTGGGGCAGCTTTAACCAGAATATGGGGCTTAGTTATTACTGGGCCTTCGGATCGCAGATCAATTCGGGCTCCAGGGGGCCTTGGTTGAATGTTACCGACAAATACCTGGGTCTGAAATTACGGGTGGGCAATATGTCTTATTACGGCTGGGCACGATTGGATATGCCTTCCGGCGCCAATCGCTTCACCATCAAGGATTACGCCTATGAAGACCTGGCCGACGAACCTATTGTTACCGGTGTAGTACCGAATATGGCCAGCCAGGTACAGAGTGTGATCGCTTCGGATGCCGATGATAACAGCAATGCTTCCGATATAGAAGTGGTATTCACCAAAGGGGATGATGAATCGACCATCGACGAGTACCGGGCTATTGTCGTCAAAGCGGCGGAGGCGGATAAGTTGTCGACAGGTATCGCCAGCGGACTTTCCGCGGCACGATATTCGGCTATTCCCAAAACGGGCAGCAATATTACCACCATGCTCGATGCGACGCTGCTCGATGCGGATGGCAATGCCATTACCAACGGTATCGAATACAAAGTCTTTGTCTTATCGGTGGCTGACGGTGTAAAAGCAACGGCCAATGCCTTGTCCGGCGCTTCCAACGAATTTAAGCTCACTGCCCCTGCCTCGACAGTTTCGAGCCTGATCGCCAGGGATATCGCCGAACATGGTAACGGGCGTGACCTGCAACTGGTCTTTCATAAGGCTGACGATGAAACCACGGTAGCCTCTTACCGGATCCTGGTGGTGAAAGCGGAAAAATCCACCTCCTTCGACCTGGCGGCTGCCGAAAATGTCGATCCGGCCGATTATACCGCCATACCAAAAACCGGAAGCCATGTGATGCATATCCTCGATTCGGTTTCCACCGATACCGACGGTGAACTGATCCGGAACGATATTGCTTACCGGGTATTTATCCTGTCCCTCGCAGATGGGGTTAAATCCCTGGTGAACGGATTGTCGAATGCTTCCAACGAGATCATTCTAACGACGCACCCTGCCGCTATCGAAGAGGGCTCCCTGCAGGGGATCCGCCTATTCAGCCAGGGACATCATATTTATTTGGATCAATCCCAAAATCCGGGCGAACCTTACCGGGATATCAGGGTGCTGGACCTAAGCGGCCGTCAGATCTACCGGAACCCGAATATCGGCCAACAGGAGATTATCCGTTTGGACCAGGTTGAAAACGGTATGTTCGTGGTGCAATTGATCCGTCCCGACCGCTCTGTTAGCCGGAAGATCTGGATCTCGACCTATTGATCAGTAATCCCTCTAACATTAGGGATCTTATCCTGGCTTATTGTCCAAGCACTAACGCGCTTAATCCGCTTTTTTATATATTTGATCAATTGAATAAGTATCTCAACAGAATTGCCATGAAAAATATACCCAATGACTCCCTTCTCTCCGGCAAGCTAAAGGCCTATGCTGCCATGGCAGGGGCTATCGCCGGTTTCGCCCCGGCCAGCCAGGCGGGCATTATCTATACGGATGTCGACCCCGATGAATCCTTTTCCAATCATAACGATTTCTACAGCCTCGACTTGAATAACGACGGTACGGATGATTTCGAGATCCGTTTGTCGAAGCATAAAAGCTCCTATACCGGTCCTTCCACCTGGTATTTCCGGAATTATAATGTCGGTATCCGGCCATTGGGGAATAATTCGGTGCAAACCGATCAATTTCAGGTCACCACTACTTCCGGTACCTCCTACCAGGAATTTGCCGTTCCGAACAATGTCAATGATCCGATCAATGCTCAAGCCAACTGGGCGAACAGCTATATCCTCAACCTGTGCTACCTGAACTCCTACCAGGGTTCCGGCAGCCTATACGGCGGACCTGCGGGCCCCTGGCTGGGACAAGTAGATAAATACGTCGGATTAAAATTGGAGTTCGGTGGCCAGCATTTTTATGGCTGGGCGCGCCTGGATGTGGGGCTCGAATCCGATTCATTTGTCGTGAAAGACTATGCCTACGAGAATTTTGCCAATAAGGAGATCCTGGCCGGCGATACGATCGTATTTCCAACCGATCCGGTGCAAAACGTTAGCGCCGCCGATGTCGACGATAAGGGCAATGGTGCGGATATGGAAGTGTCGTTCGATAAAGCGCCGGATGAAAACAGGGTAGCCGGCTACCGGATCATTGTTGTAAAGTCGGCGGATGCCGCTACCTTTGACGAGGAGGCAGCCGGCCTGGTAACACCGGGCAACTATGTTCCTATCGCCAAGACCGGCAGCAATATCATTCATAATATGGGCCGCAATGCCAAAGACAAAGACGGTGATGACATCAGGAACGGCTTACCATACAAGATCTTTGTCCTTTCCGAAGCCGATGGCAACCTGACAACCAGCCATGCCCTCAGCGCTCCTTCGGGGAATTTTACCTTAAACGCTCCCTCGGATGTAGCCCTTAATGTAACGGCTGAAGATGTGGCCGATAACGAGGATGCATCTGATCTGAAAGTTTCCTTTGAAAAAGCCTTGAATGAAGAAAAGATCGCATTATACCGGATCATGGTCGTTAAGGCTTCCAAGGCAGCTAATTTCGTCGATGCAGCCGCAGAAGCTGTTCCCGCGGGTAATTATACCTCCCTATCGAAGACCGGTAACAATATCGAGCACACCATGGCTTCTCATGCGCTGGATACCGATGGCGATGCGATCCTCAATGATGTAGCTTACAAAGTATTCGTTTTTTCCATCGCCGATGGCTTAAACGCTACCCTCAATATGCTTTCGGAACCTTCCGAAGAGATTACCCTGACCAAAGCGCCGCCTAGCGGTATAGCCGCCTATCCATCC
>JANQFB010000342.1 GCA_028278085.1 Chitinophagales bacterium | reverse complement strand
ATGTCCAGTATGATAGCGCTTTTTTGAAGACTTTGGGAAGATTCCTGCCAACCCGCAAGTACAAATCCACCACCTGGTTTTATGGCCAGATCATTGATCTTAACCCGGTTACCCTTGAAGGTGTAATATTTATTCCAGACTTGTTTCCCGTCGAAACCGACTTTCATCAAAAAAGCATGATGGGTATTGCTGCTGCTGACCCCGGCGAGAATATAACCGTCGGAGAGCCTTTCTAGGGCGTAAGCTTCTGAATTGGATCCATGGAATCCGTAAGTTTTTGACCAGATCAATCGACCCCGGCTATCGGTTTTCAACAGGTAAATATCTGCCCCGTTCCTCGATCCGTGACTGGTAGTGGATCCGGCGAGGATGAAACTGCCGTCGGGGTCTTCCAAAATATCATAGGCCTTTTCTTTTTGGGTTCCACCGTATGACCCCGACCATTCTATGGTACCGCTTCTGCTTAGCTTCACTATTAATATGGCTGCACTTTGGCGCCCGGTAATCTGATGCCCGCATAAAATATATCCACCGTCACGGGTAGGCCGGATCTTCGTTGCCTCCTCGTCGAAGTTGGCTTCCGTAAATCGTTTCGACCATAAAACATCTCCTTCGAAATCCATCCGGATCAGCAAGAGGTCATGGTTGAGGGATGCCAGGTCATAGGTTTCGCCGGTAAGGATATACCCCCCTTCAGGCGCCAGTTGGATCGTACTGGGGATGATCAGCCGGTCGTCGGCATGAATGTTTTTTTGAAAAGAAAGTTGTGCCTTTAGGGATTGAACAATTAACCCTGATATGCAGATGCTAAGGAATAGGCGGAAGCTTAGTTTAAGCAAGGGATGTTAAAAGGGTTGAATGACAACAAATTACAGACCAAATGGCTTCTGCCAACTAAACGGTATCCATAAAATTACCAATTATCACCAAAAAAAGTATAAAAAAAGCACTTCCATCCCTGAAAGTGCTTTTTAGATTATCTTATCGAGAGGGGTTAAGCCTTTTTGCTTTCCTTGGACAGGTCGACTACAATAGGCGTGGCAATAAATATGGATGAGTATGTACCTACCATGATACCGATCAGCAAGGCAAAGGAAAATCCTCTGATCATTTCACCGCCGAATATGAAAAGAATGATCACTACCACCAGTGTGGTGAAGGAGGTGATCAGGGTCCGGCTCAAGGTGCTGTTGATCGCCAGGTTGATGGTGGTTTTCATATCCTTGGTATGATGGATGCTCAGGTATTCCCGGATACGGTCGAATACCACCACGGTATCGTTGATCGAATAACCGATCACTGTTAACAAGGCTGCAATGAAGGCCTGATCGATCTCCAGGGAGAAGGGCAGAATACCGCTTAACAAGGAGAAAATAGCCAACAACACCATGACATTGTGGAACAAGGAGATCACGGCGCCCAGGCCGAACTGCCATTTTCTGAACCGGATCAGGATGTAAAGGAACATACCGATCAGTGAAAAGACGGTTGCCCAGATCGCAGCGTCCAAAATATCATCCGCAATGGTCGGACCGACTTTCTGGGAGCTCAATTTATGTTTTTCCTTAAAGATATCCAGGGTTACATCATCTCCCAATTGACCCTGAAGGCCTTCGTATAATTTGGCTTCCACACGATCGTCCGTGTTGGTGGCGGTGGAATCGATCATATAAGAGGTTGTGATCTTAACCTGGTTGTTACCGCCAAAAGTTTTGACGATCGGATAACTACCGAAAACATCATTTAAACTAGCCTTGATATCATCGGTAGAAACCTCCTGGTCGAACCTGACAACATAAGTACGGCCTCCCTGGAAGTCAACGCCAAGGTCGAATCCTTTGGTGAACATGGATCCGATTCCGACCAACACAACAATGCCGGACACTACATAGGCAAACTTTCTTTTATCGATGAAATTGACATTGATCTTCTTAAATGCACCCCGGGTCAGGTTGGTGGCAAAGCCGATCGCCCTTTCTTTCGCGGTATACCAGTCGATCACTAACCTGGAGATCAGGATGGCGGTGAACATGGAAGAGAAAATACCGATGATCAGGATGGTGGCAAATCCCAGGATAGGGCCGGTGCCGAAGGCATACAAAATGAATCCGACCAATATGGTCGTAACGTTCGCATCCACAATGGAAGAATAAGAATTCTTATACCCGTCGATGATAGCCAGGCGCAAGCCTTTGCCTTTGAGCAATTCTTCCCGTATCCGTTCGAATATAATTACGTTGGCATCAACGGCCATACCGATGGTCAGTACGATACCTGCCATGCCCGGTAAAGTCAACGTAGCGCCGAGTGATCCCAGCACACCCATGATAAAGAAGAGGTTGGAAACCAGGGCAAGGTTAGCTACGATACCGCTGCCGCTGTAATAAAAGATCATGAACAGCAATACGATCACCAGTCCGGAGATCAGACTTCTTAAACCGTTGTCAATGGATTCCTGGCCCAACGACGGACCGACGACCGCTTCTTCCACGATCTTAGCGGGGGAGGGCAGTTTACCGGCTTTCAGGATATTGGCAAGGTCTTTGGCTTCGTTAATGGTAAATTGGCCGGAGATGGATGAATTTCCATTAGGGATCTCACCGATTACATTCGGGGCGGAATAAACCACATCATCCAACACAATGGCGATACTTTTATTGATATTTTCCCCGGTCATCTTCTTCCAGATCTTAGCGCCTTCCGTGTTCATCTTCATGGAGATCTCGGGCTGTGCATTCTGATCGAAATCCTGCCTGGCATCAACGATCACATCCCCTACCAGGGGCGCCTCCTCTTCATTCAACTGGGTTTTGATGGCATAAAGGGCGAAGATATCGCTACCTTCTTCCAGGCTTTTGGCGCCCCAAAGCAGCTTCACATTCCTTGGGAAGGCAGCTTTGACATCCCTCATCGCCAGGTAATGGTTAACGGTGGCGGTATCTTTGGCGGCCGAATAACCGACTACGGGGCCATTTTGCAATTGTTGGTTACCGCTTTCGTCGGTATAAAATGCAGGACCTAAAACGGCAAATAACGGGTTTTGCCTTCTGAGCTCTTCATTACTGAGTGCATCGGAAGTATCGGCGCCGGTAGTGTCTGACAGGAATTCCAGCAATTCGTTATCGGCATCTGCCAAGGTATCATCTTTTGTCGTATCCGTAGGAGCCGGTTCATCATCGGCGGTAAGGTCGATAATGTCATCGTCCCCTGGATCCAGGTTGACGCTATCCGTAGCTGCCGTATCTGCGGCTAATCCAAGTTTATCACGAACGATATTATTGGCTTGAAGCAGATAAGGATAGATCTCCACATTGGTATAGGTTTCCCAGAATTCCAGTTTGGCCGTTGCTTGCAGCAATCTTCTGACCCTTTCCGGGTTACCGACACCGGGTAATTCAACAATGATCCGGCCGGTAGAGGCCTGCAGGGAGATATTAGGCTGGGTTACGCCGAATTTATCGATCCTCGAACGCAGGATATTAAAGGTTCTTTGGATGGCGTCTTCCGCCTCTTCCCGGATCAGCGCCAACACTTCATCATCGGAAGAATCCAGGTTAATACGGTCCTGGTTTTCCAGCACGGCAAAAATATTGGCCAGGCCCTGGTCGGGCATCGGGTTGACCTCTTTATAGGCTTCGCCGAACAGGGTGATAAAATCTTTCTGTTCGGTCTTTTCTTTTTCCCGGGCCATCTTCAACGCCTGGTTGAAGTATACATCCTGGTGATTGTAAGACATAGCCCGGATCATATCTTCAATGGAAACCTGCAAGACAACATTCATCCC
>JANQFB010000322.1 GCA_028278085.1 Chitinophagales bacterium | reverse complement strand
GTTAGGAAATAGTGGTTATTTTGAAGTAAATGCCTGGTACAGGGATTTGAGTAAGATTGGAGAGCCGGATATATTAACAGATATTGAAGTAGTACGTTATAGCAGTGATGGGGGGTTGTTGGGTAGAGATTACTTGTATAGCTGGAAACCGGAAGGGTATGACGAGTATTATTTATGGCATACAGAAACCGGTGAATTACGTTTTCCGACCTTGGCGGAAATGGGTATTCAACTGGAACAACCGGATTATTCGGGTGTTTGGGGCAATTTTAATTATTTTTTGACGGGTGGAAAAGTTGGTGGAAGTAAATATAATCTTAAAGGCGAGTACGTGGGTCAAGCCCCTATTACTGGAGCTCCGGATTGGATTGGGGGATTTAGGAATCCGGGTAAGATATTGAATAGTGCTAAAGAAGCTGTAAATGCGGGACAAAAGGTTTTTCAATCGTCAAATGCTGCATTTAGAGCAGCAAAAAGAGCGAATAATATACCTGTTGGATTTCAGCCCATCAAATCTTTTACTGTTGCTGACAAAGTTAATCCACAACTTCAGTTGAGAGTTTTTCAGTTTAGAAATAATTCAGGAAAGCTAATAGAAATAAGAAAGGATTTGCCGAGGATGTTCCCTGATGGAGGTTTTCAGGGGCAACACTTTAATGCTGGTCTTGCCGGAGAGAAGCTACCACAACATTTTTTCTTTAAGTAATGTAGCCAATGAATCAAAGAATCACAACATATGAAGATTTATTAGTTCAAGAAAGATTCACAAAGGCATGGATGCCTCGAGAATGTTTTTATGTTGACTCATCTTCCCCAGATCAATTAGAAAAGTTAAAGGAATTAATTGGGATTGAAATTAGTTTTTTGCGATCAAGTCTGAACGAGGACCTTAGTGAAATATTTCTGAACCTCGAATTTTTTTTGACAACGTGCATACTTCCGAAAATAAAAACAGATGTTTTTCTTTTTGACATGGATTTCGAGGCTTTACCAAAATCAAAGATTAGAAGTTATAAAGGGCTAACTAAAAGGAAAAAAGTATTCTCCGATGATCATTATATTGAAAAGGAAATTTTATTTTCAAATGGGACTTCATTATTTGCCTCAATAATCCACGTTGGTAAGGTAAATTCAAAACTAATATTTGAGAAGTATTTATATGATTCTCAAAGGTCTTTTCTATTGGTTTCTGAGCGAAAAGAAAAGGTTTATAACACAAACTTCCTTGTTGAAATAGCAAGTAAATCAGTTAGTAAAGAAGGATTAGCTTATATAAATTACCTACCGTTGGCTATACAATATTGTTTTGAAGGAGATTTAATAATTAGGGTTGGGGGCGATAAAAATACTGAAGCTTCAATTCAAATTTTTGCACACAGATCCAAAATGTCAAGTTTGGAGGAATTGCTTAGTTAAATACAGGAAAAGAGCAGCAGCTAATCAGCTTTAATAAGTCTAAATGTCTAAGATCATGACAATTTACAATTCGAAAACTGCTGTAAATGTTCAAGAAGTTATTTGATTATTATGACAAAACCAACTATTATATTTTCGAGAATTATTGCCCTTCCCCAATGCCACGCAAGGGCTTCAACAGCAGTACATATCGATTTAATTACCAAGGCCAGGAAAGCGCTGAGAGTATCGATTGGACGAATTTCGAGCTACGGATGTATATTGCCTCACTAGGTAGGTTCAACGCACCCGATCCTTATGGACAGTATCATTCACCATATACAGGTATGGGGAATAATCCGGTGAATGGCGTGGATCCGGATGGTGGTTATTTTATTCAGTTTGCCTCGGAAGGCGGCATAGCCTGGGGCAGCCGGTGGATCGAACAAGGTTTTGATGATCTACATGCTTGGTGGCGAAGTAGTGTGAGATTTGATGAAGGTGATATCGGCATGGGCACCGGGAATATCGGCTCGGTTGCCGACGATTGGAACGGCTTTAATTCTTCGGATTGGGCGGGTGGATTGCTCAATGGTTATATGGCAGGACAAGCTTTGGGTTTGGCTGACCCTACAGGGTTTGCGTTTCAGCTAAGTGCTAATCCTGAATTGGGTGCAAGTGGGTATTTTGAGGTGAATGCCTGGTATCGTGATCTGAGCGCTATTGGGGAGCCGGATTTTTTAACAAGTATAGAAGTTTTAAGGTATGGAAATGATGGGGGATTGTTGGATAGGGATTATGTGTACGATTGGAAGCCGGAGGGGTATGAGGTGTATTATGCAAACCTTGCTCGAATTGAAAATTTTGAACCTCCTTACGGCCGTACCCTACAAGAACGTCTCACCAACCCGCAAATGTGGCGGGACTTCCTCATGAAAAGAGGTCAGTTTGCTCCGGATCCCAATACGATTCAGATAGGGCTTGGAAGCAACCCTATCACTTGGTTCATGGGTGGGGGAGCTATTAGGGGTGCGAGTTTTGCCGGTAAGGGAAGCACTAAGCTTCTGACACAGGGAGCTCGAAGGTTTGCAGGTGATGGAGCCGCTCAGCATTTTGCCAAGCACGGTAACAATGTCATGAGTACTTTAGGAAGAAAATCTTACAACTTGACTAATTATTTGGATGATGCTAACCATGTGATCAGGAATGGAACTTTTGTTCCCGAACTAAATGGCTATGTAAGACTCATTGGAGGTCAAGGTAGTGCGAAGTATGGTTTTGTAGGGCTTAACCAAGCAACAGGAAATATAACAACTTTTCATATAAAGACAGCCAAATGGCTTTCTCGTAATGCACAAAGTTTAGGCATAGGTTTTTAGGTTATGATTAGTATAAAAGAAATAAACTGGCTTTCAAAAGAAGCACTTGAAGCTGAAGTAATTATTACTGACGGGAGTTTTAATCTCCGATGTTTTGGTCATCCATTCAGAATGAAAGAAGGAGATCAGCTAAAACAACCATTGTTGGCTCTTGATCCCAATGAAGTTAAAAGATTAGAAGATCAATGTTCAGAGGCAAAAAGATTAGATAGTGCCTTTGGTTATTTGATTAAAGGTAGGTTAATCGATAAAGAGTCTGGCCTTGTAAAACTGGGAGATATAATAATAGATATTGATGGAAAATTTATTCCGGGGGACCTTAGAAATAATGACTACATCTCCTTCAAGTGCGATAGACTAGATATATGAAAAAGCACAGCAGCTAATCAGCTTTAATAAGACTAACATTATGAGAATTTGCCATTCGAAAACTGCGGTAAATGATCAAGAAGTTAGTTGATTTTTATGACAAAACCAACTAATATGTTATCGAAAATTATTGCCCGTCCCTAATGCCTGGCGGGAGCTTCAATAAGTGTCTGAAGGCCCGCTAAACGGACATAATCCATCCATATGAGCCGGGAGTTTGAAAATCTAATACCTTTTGATCAAGCCGATGTTACGGAAGGAATGAGCCTAAGCTCATAATCCGGTCATTGCTTGACGATCCGATGCGTTTCACCGGAAGACGGAATGGTCAGCAAGTAGATCCCGGAAGTATAGCCCCCGAAATCCAGGATATTTTTAGATCGCTCAAAGTTACCGGCCTGCATGACCTTTCCATTCAGGTTGATCAATTCATAACCCACACTTTCGGATCCGGAAGCCAGGTCCACATTCAACAAACGGTCGACCGGGTTGGGATAGAAATCATCGACCACAGGATCGGCAAGCGCCATTCGAGCAACCAGGCTTTCGGGTTTAGTAACGGATCCATCGCTTAGATCATCGAAGGTATCATCCGGTTCAGCCATTTCTTCGGCCGGCCAGATGATCGGTTCGGTATCGAGGTCCAACAACACTTTTTGGAAAAGCGCTTTTCCGCTTTTTCGATAGGGCCGCAAAAGGAATTTATCGGTGGTATCTACGATAAGATCCGTAAAGCTGCCGGCGGCAATCTCATCGGCAAGCAGGTAGGATTGGGTATACCCGCTTTGCAGCCCGGTAACCGTAGAATCGGAAAAAGAAACGGCATGGATCCTGAAATTTCCGTCGTCCAGTTTTTTATTGAACAGGTAAAAGCCACCCATGTTATTGACGGTTCCTTGGAAAACCGTATCGGTATCCGAGCGGATAATATAGTTGATCCGATGGGGCTTGCTAAAGCTGATCCGGTACGGAATGGTATCCTCATCCCTGACCACTGAAAATTCATCCCCCACACGATTGGAAAGATTGACCGATCGTTTTTTGAAGGTGCTGTTAAAGATCGCTTTGGGTTCGGATTCGAGGCAACCGTGTACCATGCCCATGGATAATACGGTCAGCACCATAAAAGCTTTTTTCTTTCTCCTTTTCTTGTGTTTCGGTTTCATAGGGTAATTTTTTGGGTGATGAAGGATCGGCAAATGCACCCTATATTAACGAATAACCGATACATTCATTATGCCGATCGTAAAAAGAATTCAGGGGATGGATCGATGCATCGGGCCAAAAGTAGCAGGGAGAGGGCTTTCTATTTCTTCACATACTTCCAGTTCCGGATCTTACCTTCCGCCATCCACTCCACGGCTGTTGCTAATCGCTTATCGCGGGTTGCTTCGGTTTTGGCATCGGTGATCCACTCTACATATTCCTTCTTGTTGCTCCAACTGAAATTATTGAAAGTGGCCAGGGCTTCGGGTTCCTGCTCCAGGGCCTGCATAAAATAATCCGGAACATCCAGTTCCTTTTTGCCGTTGGATTTGGTTTTCTTGGGCAGCTTTATACCGTCGTCATTAAGTTTTTTCGCTTCCTTGAGATAGGCGAGTAAAATGGCATCATCCGGCAGATCGGCGATACGGGTTATCTTGCCGAAATGGCCCATCGCCGTTTCTCCTATTTTGGTCATTACCTTATCGGGATCTTTCATTAATTCGCCCTTCCAAAACGCAAAGGAGCAATGCTTTTTGAAGGCTGCCATACTGCACATCATACCTTTGTGATCAAAATGGGGAAATTGCCATTTCATGGTTTCCTGGACTTGGGGACAAGCCTGATGGATCAGGGATCGCAAATGTTTCAGGATCGGTTGTGCAAAATCGGCGGATTTGGCGATATAGGCATCTACCCTTGGATCGGTTTGCGGCATGATTAGAGATTTTAATGATCAGTGTGGGGGTTATGTTTGAATTGATTAAAATTAAGGAATCTTGGATGTTTAAACAACTGTAAGGCCTTGGTTCGAAACAGGATGTGTCTGGAAAATAAGCAGCAACAGGAACAATGCCTGAATTTCGTTCCATTTTCCCGTTGAATTTTTTCAATAAAAAATTTGAATAATAATTATATTATTGTATATTTGCCTTAATTTAGTATTAGTGCTAAAGTAATCACTGTCAATCGAATTAATTTTTTATCCCGAAATCAAGTTTAGAATGAAGCTTTCTTTTGTTTTGTTACTGTCGAGCACTTTCCTTTTCGCTTCTCTCCTACCCACACAGGCCAAAGACAAAGTGGTTAAAGTGATGGGTACTGTCAAATCCGTTACGGTGACACATGGTTCCGACGGATCCATTAAATCCACAGAGATCATCTGTGAAGCGCCCTGGGATGTGGTTTGCTATACCCGTATTGTTACCGACGGTGATGCCGGTATCGATACCAATGGGGAAAAGCAGACCATCCTGTTACCCAATAATGTCGTATTGGAAGGCGTGATGCTGGATCCGCAAATCACAGTTACCGGTAAGGGAAAAGACAAAAACCTCAGGACTAAAATCTACGGCATCTCCGGGCACTGATCCAAGGTTTTATAACTGATTTTCTTTAAGTTATTAAAATTACCGGTATGCCTAAAATACGGCTTTGTTTGGCCTTATGCATCCTGTGTATGACTGGCTATGCCTCATCCGAAGATAGTGTAGTCATTTACCAGTTCCATGCCTTATTTGAAGTGGATCGCATCATGAAACCGGGCCAGCCCTATGCTTTGAAACAGTTTTGCGACCCAACCGCCGATACGCTGGTCATTGGAAAAGTCATGTGGCCGAAAGTCCGAATCGATAGTACCTTTTACGGTGAACAGCAGATGCTGATCCATAACGATACGCTGAAAGAGGTGGATCTGTTGACGGCTAGTGATTCATCCACAGCCGCCCTCCGGGCACAATGTATGAAAGAATTCGGGCCGCCGGCCGACTCGCTCATCACCAATATTTCGACTACTTATCTATGGCCGAATGAATCCTTTAATGCCGGTCAGGTGAACAGGATCCTGGAGATATCCTATGATCTCCGCAAAGGCTATTACCGTTCCCGCTTCAAGTAATCGGAAGGTGGCTCAGATATCCGTTGCTTTCAGCCCTGTTAAAAATGCGCGGATAGCAGTCCAATATTCCTCCCCACCCCGCTGATCCTTCCACAAAGCCCTCGATCCGTGATGTCCCGCACCTTCCGGGATAAAATGGAGCTGGTGATCGGTGAGCTGCATTTCATTGACCAATTCTTCGATGCCCGGTTCTTCTCTTTTGGAGGAAGTTACAAACATGGGTTTTTTAAATCCGGAAAGCTTTTCCACCAATGATCCTTTTTGATCTTTAAAATAATCACCCGGGCTGAAAGAAATTACCGCACCGACCAGGTCTTGCTCAATGGCCAGGTAAAGCGCAAGGGTAGCCGAGTAGGAGCTTCCCCAAAGGATCACCTTACGGTCATATTTTTGGGCGGCAAAGCGGATAGCGGCCAAAATATCCTGTTCCGCGTCGAGGTAATCGGTCGAAAGGCCTTCAGCCACAGCCCTTAACGTGGTTTCATTCGAATGATCGACAATCGGCCCGCCGGATCGCTGGTCAATGGCTATGCAATTGAAACCGAGCTCATTCAATTGTTGGGCAATGCCTTCGTATTCAAACTTATTGTAGCCGGCCTGATGACACAGCAGGATAATGGGCGCATCGTCGGACAGGTGGTATACATGTGCCGAGATCAAGAGACTGTCCAGTGAAGGAAAGGTGATTTTTTCCGGACCGGTTTGCGATACTTCCGGCTCCTGGATTGCAGGTGCTTCGGATGGCTGTTCAGCGGGTGGCTGGCAAGATCCCAGGAAGATCAGGCCAAGGATCATAAAAGTTAATCTTTTCATGTTTATAGATTTTTAGGGTTATTGTTGGTGTGCCCGGAAAAAAGCAGATAACTGATCCCCCACAAATCTGTGCCCGGTCTCATTATAATGATATTCCCAACTGATGAAAATGGACAAGGGATCGGGCAGTTGTTTGGTCTTTTCATAAAGGTTCAGGTAGGGTATACCATAGGTGCCGGCGACCTTGCCCATAAAAGCTGCTATAGCGCCCGGCCGGTACAACGAATCGGTGGTTTCCAGGTATTCGGTTTTGCTGGGATTGATGGCCAGTAACAGCCGGATCTCATGCTGCCGGCAGATATTATCGATCTCTCCGATCAGCAAGGTAAACAGTTTCTTGGCATCCCTGACTTCGGGAAAGGGATCCTCCAGGTAAAGCGGCCGGTCCCAATCAGTGGCATCTTCCTTGCCGAAATTGACGGAATAATGCCGGAATATATCAAAAAAAGTCCCATAGTTTTTCCGCAATACCTTTTGCTGCAAATATTGAAAGAAGGAAGAAGTATTGGCGAGATGCCAGCCGATCCGGGTTTTCCAGTCGATCTTTACCGGCAATCGTACAAAACCGCCGCCAGCCGTTAGCTGATAGAGTTTTTTACAATAGGCTTCACGGATATCGTTCGGAGAAGCCACCAGGATGATATGATCCGGTTGATAGTGAATACCCTCCTTCACCAGGTAAATCAGTTGTTGATCGGTTGCCCAGGCAGGTACGCTTACGTTCATCACTTCATAGGCACCGGATCGATCCTTGTTGAGGTTTTGTTCCAGGATCGCGGTAAAGATCTGCTCGTCGCTGTAATCTATCCCACCGAAAGTATAGGAATCACCGATCACCATGATCCGTTTCACACCAGGGGCCTTGCCAGTTTCATGATCCTTGTCACGAAAGCCGTCGGCATTGAAGGAAATGGTCAGTGTCTGATCCCCGGCTTGTTTGGTCTCGGAGTGATTTCTTTTTAATCGCCAGATCAGATCGGGATCGTAAGCAAAACCGGATACCGGGTACTTCCCGGATGCACGGAAACCGAATTCCGTCAACACCAGCAGCAGTCCAAGGAATAACAGGCCCAAGATCAGAAAAGCAGCAATCCTGACTTTCAGGCTGTATTTTTTCGGGGAATGATCCATACAATTGTATCCATTGGCATCCTAAAAATAAACATATCCGGTGAAGCGCTCACCGAACCGGGGGCCAGATATTATTACTGGCATGATTTTCCGGATCATAGACCACCCAAATATGCTCTCCTTTTCCCCGTTTCCGGTGAACGGGATCCCAGGCTTCGGTTTTATCGGTATAAACGCCGCCGGGCGTTTCAAAATGGTAATGGATCAGAAAAGGATGCCTGTTATTGATCCGTTGAGTGGTGTCGACGGTTACCTCGAGGATCTCGCCTTTGGTTGGAAGTCCTTTTTTCAGGGCGTTTAGTTTTCTTTTGCCTTTACGATAGCCGATGATCCAAAGGGGAATACCGATCAGACCGAAGAGGACTGTCCATCCGAAAACCAGGGTAAAAACCACCCCGATCGAGACCATCACATTCTTGGTGAGCATAACCCGCCACCAATAAGCCCGTGACAAATGCCGCGGGGCTACCGGAGGCCGTTTGCCCGGATGGCTGCCGGGAATATTAGGTAAGGGGCCGCCGCAACTCCTGCAGTCGGCGCGTTCATCCCTGCGATTGGAAGATCCGCACCAGCCGCATAGCAAAACCCAGGGTTCCATGATGCTTACCGGCCCGCCACAACTTTGGCACTGGGTATCGGCTTCCGGGTTAGGTTCGACACACCATTCGCAACGGGGTTGATCAGGGGCGATGTTGACAGCACACATGAAAACTATCGATCGAAGAATGTCAGTTAAGGGCGGTCAATGCGACGACGTAATCCAATAATGCGCAAATACCGCTTTGCTCAGGAATTCACCCCTGCCGGCAGGCCGCCAACCATTTTTTCGGGGACCACCCATTCGTCGAATTGTTCTTCGGTGAGCAATCCCAGCTCAATGGCAGCGGCTTTTAAGGTTTTTCCTTCGGCATGCGCCTTTTTTGCTATCTTGGCGGCATTATCATAGCCGATCCTGGTATTGAGCGCGGTTACCAACATCAGGGAATTGTTGAGGTTCATTTTGATCCGCTCCTGGTTGGGCTCGATTCCCCGGGCACAGTTGTCATTGAAAGAAAGACAAGCATCTCCCAATAATCTCGCCGAGGAAAGGAAATTATAGACCATCATTGGCTTGAATACATTCAATTCGAAATGACCGCTCATGCCACCGGTATTGATGGCTACATCATTGCCGATAACCTGGGCACAAACCATGGTCAGCGCTTCCGCCTGTGTAGGGTTGACCTTCCCCGGCATGATCGAGGAACCGGGTTCATTGGCCGGAATCAGTATCTCTCCTATCCCGCAACGGGGGCCTGATGCCAGCATCCTGATGTCATTACCGATCTTCATCAGGCTAACGGCCAGGGTTTTCAGGGCGCTATGCGCTTCTACGATCGCATCATGGGCAGCCAGGGCTTCAAATTTATTGGCAGCCGTCCGGAAGGGTAGCCCGGTCAGTTCGGCGATCTTGACCGCGACCTTTTCCGCATATCCTTCGGGCGTATTGATCCCGGTTCCCACGGCGGTTCCGCCCAGCGCCAGTTCGGCCAGGTGATCCAGGGTATGTTCCAGGGCAGATAAGCCATGATCGAGCTGGGAAACATATCCGGAGAATTCCTGCCCAAGGGTTAGCGGGGTGGCGTCCATGAAATGCGTCCGGCCGATCTTTACGGTATCCATAAAGGCTTCGGATCTTTCTGCCAGCGTATTTCTCAGGATCTTGATATTCGGGATGGTATTTTCAATCAATATCCGGTAGGAAGCAATGTGCATGGCCGTGGGAAAGGTATCGTTGGAGGACTGCGATTTATTCACATCGTCATTCGGATGCAATACTTTATCCGTATCGGTCAATTCTCCTCCGTTCAACACATGGCCACGGTTGGCAATCACTTCGTTCATATTCATATTCGACTGCGTGCCCGAACCCGTTTGCCAGACAACCAGCGGAAACTGGTCATCCCATTGGCCGTTGATAACCTCATCACAGGCTTTTGCGATCAAAGATGATCTTTCAGCCGGCAACACGCCACAATCGGTATTGGTCAGAGCCGCAGCCTTTTTCAGGATGGCAAATGCCTTTACGATCTCCAGGGGCATCCGCTGTTCCCCGATCTTAAAATTCTGCAGGGAACGCTGGGTTTGAGCCGCCCAATATTTTTGCGCAGGCACCTGAATTTCACCGATGCTGTCTCGTTCTGTTCTGTAATCCATAACTTTATGCTTTAGCTTTCAAAATTAACAATTAACGCTCAATATTGTGATGAATGGAATAGGCTTCTGATCGCTATACCTCCGGAAATCCCCCTTTACCGTAGCAATTTTAACTTTCCTTCCTATCTTTATGGTATTAAAGGATTACGGATATTCCATCAACATTATGACTATCACTGATCCTGAAATCCGAAAGAAGCACTATTGATCTACGAACAATATATTAGTTTTACCGTTTAACTACTGATCCAAAAGGCCCGATATCACTATGATGACACGATTATTTTGTTTGATCCTTCTCCTCTCTGTCAACCAAATTATTTATAGCCAGGTTGCTTTTGAAAAAGCCTATGGCGGCGCAGCGGAAGAGATCTGTAAATCCATCGAGATCACCCCTGACGGGGGCTATATCATTTTCGGACAAAGTCAATCCTATGGCGCAGGAGGATGGGATTGGTATGCGGTAAAGATCAACGCCAACGGGGATACCTCCTGGACCAAAACCTACGGCGGAAGCGGTACGGAAACCTCGGCACGGGCACTGGCGCTGAACGATGGCTACTTATTTGTGGGAAGGACCAATAGTTTCGGTGCCGGCGGCCATGATACCTACCTGGTCCGGACCGATCTGAATGGGGATACCACCTGGACCAAGACCTATGGCGGCAGCGGATCGGAGCGTGCCAAATGGATCGATACCACCACTACCGGTAACCTGATCATGGTGGGAGAAACCACCACTTTTGGCAACGGCAATAAGGATTTTTATTTTATCCAAACCAATCCTTCCGGCGATACCACCATGACCCGAACTTATGGCGGGGCAAGCCGGGATGACGGTGTCACCGTCCGGCAAACACCTGATGGAGGATTTATCCTTTTCGGCATTACCAAAAGCTACGGCGCCGGCGGTTTCGACTGGTACCTGATCAAAACCATGGCCAACGGGGATACCTCCTGGACACGGACTTACGGCAATTCCGGCGACGACATTCCCTACCATATGGTCATCACCCCGGATAGCGGGTATGCCATGATCGGTACCTTTTCCACCGGCATCGATTCCGGACAGGTTACCCTGATCAAAGCTGACAAGAACGGGACGCTGGACTGGATAAAGCATCCCCACATCACCACCGGAGACCTTGGAACGGCATTAGCCAATACCAGTGACAACGGTTTCATCCTGACCGGCAGCACCTTCGATCAAGCCGGTTCTGACATTCTTTTGCTCAAAACCGATGACCAGGGTGATAGCTCCTGGACCGCAACCTACGGTGGCCCGCTGAATGAGGTCGGCTGGTCAGTACAGCAAACCGCCGATGGCGGCTATGTGATGGTCGGTCAGACCGAAGGCTTCGGCACCGAAAGTTTTATGGACATCTATGCCGTAAAAGTCGGTCCCGATGGAACGCCTCCATGCCCAGCCAGCACTGACTTTACGGCAGATCAAACCACGATCTGCCAAAATGAGGTCGTTAACTTCACCAGCGATCACCCCACGTCCAGCCCCTATAACTGGCAGGTCGATGATTCGACTTTCACCACCAACGCTCAGGCAGCCTGGTTTTTCGCTAATCCCGGGACCTTCGATATTAAGCTGGAAATTTGCCAGCAATCATCCACCCGGCAGATCACCGTTCATGGGCTGCCCACAGGTTTCAGCTATACCGTAAGCGACAGCACCACTATCGATTTTATGCTGGATGCCGGGATCCAGGCCTCCAAAGTACGTTGGAATTTCGGCGACAGCTCCGCGCTGGATACCGTTAACCCGGATCCGCAGCATATATACGCCAACAGGGGTATTTATAATGTTGTCGTCGATGTTACGGATAATAATGGATGTTTTAATACCCTCTATGTTCAGATCAACTTATTGGATACCACCACCAATGGGATTTTCAGGGGTAATGAAGCCTCCCCGACCGTAAGCATCTATCCTCATCCCCTGACCAGCCAATCCCGGATCGTGACCAACGACCGGGAGATCAGATCCATCAGCTTTTATGACCTTACAGGTCGCATCCTAAAAACAATTCTTCCACAGGATCGGACCCTGATACTGCATCGCAGGGATTGGGAGCCGGGCATGTATTTTTTCACGCTCGAAGATAGTCGCGGGAACCGGATGAACGGTAAATTTATTGTGCCGTAAAATTTTGTTCCGACCTTTCCACCCCTTATCTTTAGCCTACTGCCGTTGTTGTTGACCGGGTCTGTTAACCCAATGGAAATATCCCGATGCAAATGTTATGTTGCCTGATCCCTTCCTGCATTTTTCACCCCTCCTCCCGTCAATTGAGCCGGTTAGCCCTGGGATCCCTTTTATGGTTGACCATGGCTTTACCCCGGACGGTTTATGGCGACGAGCAACTGATAGATTCGCTGACAACAGCACTTGAACAACTGAACCCGGACCATGGCAGTTACCACCAGGACACTACCCGCATCAACCTGTTGCTCGACCTCGGCAAAGCCTTGTTTTACCATGACCGGGGAAAGGCCCTGGCCAATTGGCAGCAGGCACTGGCGCTGTCGGAACAGGTCCGGTTTAAAAAAGGCGCTGCGGATGCGCTGATCAACATCGGATTTCTGCACCGCAAGCAGGGAGCCATCGAAACCGCGCTCAGTCATTACCGGAAAGCATTAACCATTTACAAAGGCCTGGAAAACAAGGGCCGCATGGCCAGCGCCCTGAACAACATCGGGTTGATCTATAAAACCAGCGGTGCCATCGACAAGGCCTTGGAACATTATGAAAAAAGCCTGGAGATCAGGAGGAGCCTGGGCGACCAAAAAGGGATCGCCATTTCCCTGAACAACCTAGGGGTGATCTACCGCAACCAGGGGAATATCTCCAAAGCCCTCGATTACTACCAGCAAAGCCTGAAGATCCGCGAAAGCCTGGGCGATGATAAAGGTATTGCCCTCTCCCTGCATAATATCGGCAGCACCTACCAGCGGCAGGGCGACCTCGACAAAGCCCTGGAATATCACTTGAAAGCCCTGGCTATCCGGGAAGCGTCAGGCACCAAACAAAGCATTGCACAATCCATGGAGAATATAGGCCTGATCCGGCAGCAACAAGGCAAACTGGAGGAAGCGCTGGAACATTACCGGCAATCCCTGATCATCCAGGAAAATATAGGCAACAAGTCAGGCGTTGGAAGGGCCTCCCATAATATCGGCTCCATTTACCGGACCCTGGGTGATTTCAATGCCGCTCTGCTCCATTACCGGAAAAGCCAGAAAATCTGGGAGGAAACCAACGACAAACAAGGCATGGCCGTATCGCTTAACGGGCAAGGGAAACTAATGCTCAACCAGGGTAATTACGACCAGGCACTCGCCGTCAGTCTTCGTTCCCTGAAGTTGAGCCAGGAACTGGGTTACCCGGAACAGATCAAAGAAGCCTCCAGGGTGATCAGTGAAATTTACCTCGCCCAAAAGCAATATAAAGAGGCTTTCCGCTATTACCGGGAATTCACAGCCATGAAAGATAGCATCCTGAACGAAGAGAACACCAAGATCCTCACCCAACGCGAGATGGAATATGCTTTTGCCCGGCAGCAGCAGGAACAACGGCTCGAACAGGAAAAAAAGGATGCTGTTGCCGCCCAAAAAGCACGGGAACAAAGGACTCTGCTATGGTCGGTCACCTCCGGACTCGGTTTGTTCGTCCTCTTTTCGATATTCCTGTACAACCGGCTTCGGTTCATCCGGACACAGAAGCAGATCATCGAGTCTCAGAAAAAAGTCGTGGACAAGAAAAACCAGGATATCACCGACAGTATCAACTATGCCCAGCGTATCCAGCACGCTATCCTACGCTCCGACGACTATTTAAAAGAAACGTTGGATGATCATTTTGTTTTGTTTAAACCGAAAGATGTTGTTAGCGGCGACTTTTACTGGGCCAACAAAACCGCAAAAGGCCCGCCTGCCGGCAGGGGAGGCACGATCATTTGGGCGGCAGCAGATTGTACGGGCCACGGTGTGCCCGGTGCATTGATGAGCATGATCGGCAACAGCCTCCTGAATGAGATCGTTATCGAAAGAGGCATTACCCGGGCCAATGTGATCCTCGATGAACTGCGGGCCGGGATTATCAAAACCCTGCAGCAACAAGAGCAAAATCCCGACAGCCGCGACGGGATGGATATTGCCATTTGTTGCTGGGATAAAGCGCCGCCTGATGGCGGAGGACGGGTAGGAAAGCTGTCGTTTGCCGGGGCTTACAATCCATTATACCTGGTTCGCCGGCAGATCGGCCATAACCGCTTGACAGAACATGAAGCTATCCGCTACCACGGCAACGACCTGGTGGAAATAAAAGGTGACCGTCAGACCATTGCCTTTGATGACCGCAAGCACCGGCCATTTACCCCACATACCTTTGACCTTCAACAAGGGGATCTGCTGTACACCTTTTCCGACGGTTATCCCGATCAGTTCGGTGGCGAGGACAACCGGAAATTCAATGTGCGGCGGTTCCGGGAGCTGTTGTTGGATATTGCGGATAAACCCATGGCCTCCCAAAAAGCTATTCTTGACACCACTATAGAAAGCTGGAAAGCCGGGAATGAGGACCTTCAGATCGACGATATCTGTGTGATCGGGGTCCGGATATAGGTGGCGGATCTTTTAACGGAAGGAGGCTTTTCTTTTTTCGACGAAAGCCGTGGTACCTTCCTTAAATTCATCGGTGCCGAAGCATCCGGCAAAGCCCTCGATCTCCAGGGGATAGCCGTCAGCTTTCTGGAAAGCATTCACACAACGGATCACACCGGCAATAGCCGCAGGGCCTTTGGAAAATATTTTTTGCAGGATCTCCTCGCATTTGGCCATCAGTTCGCCGCTTTCCACCACATGGTTCACCAATCCCAGCCGTAAGGCTTCATCGGCTTTGACCATATCCGCCGTCATGATCAGCTCCATGGCCTTTCCTTTACCGATCAATAGCGGCAGCCGCTGCGTACCGCCATAGCCGGGGATAATACCCAGGTTGACCTCCGGCTGGCCGAACCTGGCCTGTTCCGAAGCTATCCGCATATGGCAGGCCATCGCCAATTCACAGCCACCCCCCAGGGCAAAGCCGTTCACCGCCGCAACTATGGGTTTTGGGCATGCCTCGATACGGTTGAAGACTGCATGGCCTTTCTCACTCATTTGCCGGCCTTCGACAGGAGAAAAATTGGCGAATTCCGCGATATCCGCCCCGGCGGCAAAAGCTTTTTCCCCGTCTCCGGTAATGATGGCGCCATAGATCTGATCATTCTCATAAACTTCTTCGATCGCCTGCCCCAGTTCTTCGATCAGCGCGATGTTGAGAGCATTCATTTTATCGGCTCTATCGATGGTTATGGTGAGGATACCCTCTGCTAAATTGGTTTTGAGTTGTTTTTGTGACATGTGTCGCTGGTTTTTCGAAAGGTTGTTTCAAAAGTCCACAAATTGACAAAAATTTGACACCTCTATTCCCTTCCTGTGGAAGGGAGTAGGGATGGGTTAATTTATAGATCCGTCAAATTTTTGTCAAATCAGCTATTCGGTGCTTTTTGAAAGAGCCTCCCATATTTTTTAGAATTTCCGGTTTTTTTCCACCCACGATTGAATATATCCGGCTATTTCACGGGTATCGGTTCCCGGAGGGAAAAGTTTGCCGACGCCCAGGCCGGTGAGCGTTTCACGATCTTCGTCCGGAATGATCCCTCCGCCTGTTAACAGCACATCTTCCAGCCCCTGGGATCTCATACCCTCGATGATCTTGGGGAACACGGTCATGTGAGCCCCGGATAAGATACTGACACCGATCGCATCGACATCTTCCTGCAAGGCAGCGTTTACTACATTGTCAGGGGTTTGCCGCAACCCGGTATAGATCACTTCCATGCCGGCATCCCGCAAAGCCGCAGCAATCACTTTGGCGCCACGGTCATGTCCGTCGAGGCCTACTTTAGCCACCAATACTCTAATCGGCCGACTCATCTTCCGGTGAATTATCGGATTCCTCATCCTCCTCTTCCCGTCCTTTCAATTTTTTATCTTCCACATTCCGGTTCAGGAATTCATTGACCTTATCGACATCCATACTGCTTTTGATCTCACCAAATTCGTTGATCTCGATCTCAAAGCCTTCCAGTTCGGGATTGATATCGGGTTTGTCTTTGTCGTTTTTCTTTTTGGGCATCGTTTTGATTTTTGGGTATCAGGTTATGGTTCATTTATTCATGAGTGCTCCGGCAGGGTTAATTGTTACGGTTTTCCGGAAATTTTGGCCCAACTATCCCTAAGGGTAACCGTTCGGTTGAACACCGGGTTATCCGGGGTCGAATCCTGCTCATCCGGGCAAAAATATCCTAATCTTTCAAACTGGTAGCGATCATCAGGGGTAGCCTTCAGCAAACTGGGTTCGGCCTTGCAAGCCTTCAGCACTTTCAGGGCGTCGGGATTCAGCCATTTCAGGAAATTCTTACCCTCAGGATTACCGGCAGGATCTTCGTGGGTAAACAAGCGGTCATATAAGCGAACTTCAATATCCACCGCGGTTGGAGCAGCCACCCAATGCAAAGTTCCTTTAACTTTACGCCCGTCAGGGGATTTTCCACCCCTGGAAGCCGGATCGTAGGTACATCTCAACTCAGTGATCTCACCGGTTTTTTCATCTTTGATCACTTCCTGACAGGTAATAAAATAAGCATATCGCAAGCGGACTTCCTTGCCCGGACCCAGGCGGAAAAACTTTTTCGGCGGATCTTCCATAAAATCATCCCTTTCGATATAAATTTCCCGGGCAAAAGGCACCTCCCGGGTTCCGGCGCTTTCATCTTCCGGATTATTCACGGCCTCCAGGGTTTCCGTTTTCCCTTCTTCATAATTGGTGATCACCACCTTCAGGGGATCCAGGACCGCCATTACCCGCATGGCTTTTTCGTTCAGATCTTCGCGGATACTGTACTCCAGGGTAGAAATGTCTACAATGTGATTCCGTTTGGCTACCCCGACCCGGTCACAGAAGTGGCGGATCGATGCGGGCGTATAGCCCCTTCTTCTGAACCCGGAGATAGTCGGCAT
>JANQFB010000274.1 GCA_028278085.1 Chitinophagales bacterium | reverse complement strand
TCTTTTAATGGGTATTTCTGCTTTGTTCAGTGCCATCATAATTGAATTAACGAACAAAAAACCCAAAAAAAATAAGTCACCAAATTAAAGCAATTACTTATCAGAGCTTGTTCAGGTAAGGGGATTAATTCTATTTTTGGCGTTTCAAAGATTTGTCCTATGAAATCTTATCTCTCAGTAATGCTCCTACTGTGCTTGACTTACAGCTCATCCGCACAGACCCAAAAAGACCGTACCGCAGGAGACGAACTTATCCTTGCTCAAAAGAATTTTCATATGGGAGTTGCATTTGTAGCAGTAGGTACAGGTGCATTGCTATTATCACTTTCAAGTACCGACAACGGAAGTTCCAGTAATATCTTACAATATGGATCCTATATTTGTAACCTTGCAGGCATCATATTTATTGTAGAGAGTTATATCCACATCGGAAAAGCTGGAAAACTTCTTAACAGCCAGGGAGCCGGCACTACATTGAGTGTTACTAGGAATGGCATTGGACTTGCTTACAGGTTTTAGTCCTCTGACAATACAATCGACTTTTTTTCATTGGTTAGTTTTGGTTCATTCCTAACGACCTTTAATCTTGATGTTTTAGGAACTTCACTTGTACCGATGGCCGGGTAATTCTGTTTCATGCTGGAAGATAAAGTTCCCTCAAAAGCATCGAAGTACTTCTGTGTTTCCTTTATACTTGCATGTCTCGCATGTCTTTGTACCTCAACTATACTATAGCCGGCCTGGATCAGGTTAAATATACCTTTGTTTTTGAGCGTATATAAGTCTGACTGAATGCCCAATCCATCCTTTACAATCCACTTCCACTGATCGGTAACTCTATTTCTATGGATTTTTACCGGACCCGGTTTTAACTTGGTGGAAACCAAATGCCAATCTTGAGGATAATCCCAAACCCTCATTTGACGATAAACCGCTGCTAAAGGATCTGGAATATCAATGTTATATGTTCTTTTGCCTTTAGAAATTTCCCCTTCGACAAATAGCAAATTCCTACTGAGATCAATCGAACTGAACTGCAAACGTGTTATTTCAACCGGCCGCATCAAAAGATAATAGACCATCAAGGCGATCATATACATACCTTCATTTTTCTCTTTTAAAGTTGCAATGGCCAGATCGGCGTTGTGATCAGAAAAGGTTTTATATACCTCATGCTCTTTCTTTTTGGAATATGGAAAGAAGGGGTTGGCTTTAATAATCCCACGCTTTAGTAATGTGGTGAACAGTGTGCCAATATTTTGCAAGTAGGTGTTATAGGTTTTGGGACCAATGATTTCGCCTTTTCTGTTCTTGCGCTGTTCAACCCAATTAAGGAAAAGGCCTGCGTGATGAAATGTGAAATCCTCGATATACAAATTGCTGAAACGTCTACTTCTGGCCCACTCGAGAAATTGATTGACATGGGCCCTGTATTGCTCAACAGTTCTTTCCCTGTCAACCTGACCGATTCTGTATTCAGCTATTGAGCGAATCACAAATTCAAGCGATCCATATAACTCCAGGTCTTTGGCATCGGCTGGAATACCTCTATTCAGTTTTTCCTTTTCTTCGGCAATGATTTGGTTTGCCCTGGCATATCTTTCCTTGACCGTTTTAATAGATCTTCGGATGTACTTTCTAACTCTGTTCTTTTTGCCATAACCGGACGAAGTGGTATTCCACCAGTAGTATTCTACGTACCATGTTTTTGAAAGGTCTTCGTCATAAGATTTAATTGCGAAATCTGAGTAATGAGCCATTCTTCTTTTTTTTTGAATGACTAACGGAATTACCTCCATTGGAGGATCGGGCATCAATGCAATGCGATTCATTTTGATTTACTGATACAAAAAAAAGCCGCTGCCATCCTCCACCGTCAGAGGACAACAACGGCTTTTTTTCTGTGTTAAAAGCCACTACATGCCAGCTTTCCCTGTTACATGCAGCATTTGGCAAAATGTAGTTCAAAGGCCAGCCCGTCCCGGCCGTTGAACTTGTTAAAAAACAAGTCTGAAAACCTGCAGGAATTATAAGATTTGGCGACAAGTTGGCGACAGTGTTTTTCGCCATGTTGCCAAAGCCTTGCCCCGCTTGGCTTTCAGCCTTCAGGAGTGCCCAGAAGAGGACTCGAACCTCCAAGCGCAGAGCGCACTACATCCTGAATGTAGCGTGTTTACCAATTTCACCATCTGGGCGAATAAAAACAAAACACAACCCAGATTTTATCCCTCAACATTTTCGTCAGAAAATTGTTCACGACACTACCTGGGTTAAAAGAACAAAAATCTCTCTCACTAATCCCAAAATCGAATGCAAATTTAGCGTTTCTTTTAATATTAGAACATAGTTCTGGCAATAAAAAGGAATTCCAAACTCCCTTTATGCTGCTTCGAAAGATTCTTAAAATGCGGAATTGTTCTTCAGTTTTGTCATATGCCTATTTTATAGTAAATTGACCGCCCACGCTTAACGAAAGAAACAACCCGTTTGCGAATGTTGCCGGATGCATCCATATCGGTGAGGATTATGATGAGTGTATGCTTACTCCTGATGACCTGGCCAGTGTCAGGTGAGGAGCATTACAAAAGGGCGGCATTCACCAACCTAACCTGGCAGGAAGGCATGCCGGTGGTAGAGATCGAGGGGCAATGGTACCGGGTTTCGGCCATTAACGAAATACCGGTCGACAGCCTGGTCAGGATCTGCAAAAAAGTATATCCGCTTAGCTGGCCGGAAGATTTCGGCTTGAAATTGACCAAACTCCTGAAAATTGCCGGTGTGCCGGTAATCGACGAGATCCGTTTTTCAGGCTCCCTTTTATCGGATCCCGGGAAAGCCGTGCAGCTCGATCCGGTTCCCTTGACCACGCAAAACTGGCAGGCCCTTCAATTGTCGCTGGCCGTTTATAACAAAAGGGTTCGGCGGGATCATACCGATGCGGTGGCTGAAAAACATCATTTTATCCGGGAAAGGATCTTGTCCAGGAGGGAAGTCGATTCCATAGGACTGGAATTAACCTGGGAAAGTGATTGGGATAAATACGAATATTACCGCAAAGAAACCGTCCGCAAGAATAAACTGCCACTTTGGCTGGAACCCCGGGAAATACAGGAAGACCTGGATCAACTGGAGTGGATCCTGGAACATCATTATTCCTATCTGGGCTATCATATATTCGATTACCGGACGGCACTGGATGTGATCCGGTCCGGAGCGGGGGAGGGCATGAGCGCCATGGATTTCAGTCTCCAGGTCCAGCGGGTGCTCGGGATGTTCGGTGATGGTCATACGCGGGTGCGGTTTCACAAGCGGTGGTATGGCTATGATAAAAAAGAGCAGTATTGGCCATTTTACATCACGGCTTACAAAGACCGCTTCCTCGTGTACGAGGGGGAACGGAAACACCTGTTGGATCCCGAACATCCCTTCCTGAAAGGGGGTAATGGCCAGGAAACCGAAGAATTTATGCGGATCCCCATGGGCTTACAGTCCGGGGGCAATATAGCCTTGACCCGGCGCAAATGGGCCAGTTGGACCAACAAGCTCGAATTTTTGGAACAAGCCTTTGCCTTGTCCGGAAAGGAATTGATCCTCGAGCTGGAATCTGCCGATGGAAAAAGCAGTGTTAGCCGGTCAATAACCCTGCTGGACGATGAACCTGATTCGGACCGGGAAAAGCGACCAAGCGAGCTGATGACAGGTAATATCGGCTATCTGAGGATCGACAAAATGAGAACCAGGTCCAGTTATCTGGAAGCATTAACGGATTGGATGCTGGCATTTAAAGATACCCGTGGCCTTATTATCGATTTGCGGGACAATGCGGGTGGATCGAGGATCATTTTGCATCGCTTATTCCCATTCTTTGTCGACCCGGAAGATGGCCCGAGAGTGATCAGTGTTGCCGCCTATCGGCTTGATCCGGCCACGGCGCCGATAGCAAAGAACGGGTATCTGAAAGACCGGGAACTGTTCCCCTTGTCATCCTCCATATGGATAGCAGAAGAAAAGGACGCCATTCGGCAATTTGCCAAAACTTTTGTCCCGGAATGGAAGTTGCCCAAAGATAAATTCAGCGAATGGCATTATTCGGTGATCAGCCCCAAAGCCTCCCACCCCAAATACTATTATTACGACAAACCGGTGATCTTATTAATGGATCAGCAATGTTACAGTGCTACGGAAGTATTTTTGGCGGCTTTTAAGGGGATGAAAAATGTAACCTTACTCGGAGAGACCACCACCGGAGGGAGTGGCCGGGCGAAGGTTTTTGAACTCTTCCATAGCCGCATACAGATGCGCATGTGTACAATGGCCTCCTTTCGTCCCGATGGCAAGATATTCGAAGGAAAGGGCGTAACCCCGGATATTCATTTTCCCGATAGCCTGAACGACCATTTGGGCATCACAGACGATATGAAAGCCAGGGCGGTTCAGTTGATTCTTTCCCGATAAAATGAGGTTATTTGAAAGGCAGTAACTTGGCAAAAATTTGACGGGTAAATTATTAACCCATCCCTACACCCTTCCCTGGGAAGGGATTATAGGTGTCAAATTTTCGCCAAGTCAATTATTCCCAAGCATTTAACTGCATCCATCAAAGCTACCGCCTGATCAATAAGTGGGTAAACTGGGATCGATCTCGCGGGCCCAGGCCAGGACACCGCCTTTGAGGTTGTACAGGTTATCGTATTGGAATTCCTCTTCCAGCGCAAGGATCACCTGCGCGCTTCTGCCGCCGCTCCTGCAATGGATGATAACCGGTTTGTTTGTTTCGATCCGCTCTTTTTCGTGGAGGATATTCTTCATCGGGATCAATTCCGCACCGATATTGACAATATCATATTCGTATTTTTCTCGTACGTCGATCAGTTGGAATTCGTCCTGCTGATCCATTTTAAGTTTGAGTTCCTGAACAGTTATTTCTTTCATATCATTAGGTATCGGATTTATACCGCAAAATTCGTCATAGTCGATCAACGAAGTGATCCGGGGATTGTCACCATTGATAGGGTTGTCCGGATCGCGGTCGAATTCCAGGATCCGGGTTTCAAATTTTAAGGTATCAAAGATAAATAATTTACCCGACAGCGGTTCGCCGATCCCGGCCAGGACTTTGATCACTTCATTGGCCTGCATACTGCCGATGATCCCCGGCAATACGCCTAAAACGCCTCCTTCGGCACAACTGGGTACGGCGCCCGGAGGGGGTGGGTCCGGGAAGAGGTCACGGTAATTCGGACCCCGTTCTCCCTCGCTGTTCATGTAATTAAACACAGATACCTGGCCTTCGAACCTAAATATGGCCGCATAGACATTCGGCTTATCCAGCAGCACACAGGCATCATTCACCAGGTAGCGGGTGGGAAAGTTATCCGTACCATCGGCTACCAGGTCATAGCCGTCGATAATGTCCAGGGCATTTTCCGAAGTAAGTTTTTCCGGGTAAGTGACGATTTCAATATGCGGGTTAAGGTTTTGCAATTTTTCCCTGGCCACCTCCACTTTCAATTCACCCACATCCGGCACACCGAATAATACCTGCCGTTGTAAATTACTTTCCGAAACAACGTCAAAATCCACAATCCCGATCCGGCCGACACCGGCCGCGGCCAGGTATTGCAACAGGGGTGTGCCCAGGCCACCGGAGCCTACCACGAGCACGCCTGATCGTTTGAGACATTCCTGCCCCCGGATGTTAAATTCCGGCAGGATCAGGTGCCGGCTGTATCTTTCAAGTTCTGCTTTACTGAACGTCATGGGTATCGGCGGAAATTATTGGTTGACCGAGTTCAAAATTAATCAATTTTCATCAGGCCCAAATTTGATTTTAGCTTCGATATTTATTAAATTTGGTTTTCCAAACTGATCAGAAAACCGATGACCATGGAAAAGTTACGCATGCAGGAAGGCTTCGCTATCGAAGAGGAAATCGATCTTTCGGTAGTAGACGAGATCCTGGATAAGAGGGAACTGACCATCCATAACGATGATGTAAACACTTTTGATTGGGTCATCGAATCACTGATCGAAATTTGCGGCCATACGGCTATCCAGGCGGAACAGATCTCTTTGATCGTGCATTATAAAGGAAAGGCATGTGCCAAATCCGGCACTTTTTCCAAGTTAAAGCCGATGAAAGATGCCCTGATCGACCGGGGTATTAATGCCACCGTCGATTAACCGACCCCGGTCTTCGAATTCCTGTGCCACCGGCCTCATTCTTCCATCCGGATGGCTTCCGGATCACCGAAAAAAATTAACCCCTTCGCTTGTTTAATTCCAAGAATAAGCCGATATTTGCACTTTGTTTTAAAATCGCAAAAAAATGTCAAGAATTTGTGAATTAACCGGTAAGCGAACCATCTCAGGGAACAATGTTTCTCATGCCAACAACCGGACGAAAAGGAAATTCTATCCGAATATCCAGAAAAAGAAATTCTTTGTCCCCGAGACTGGAAAATGGATCACCCTGAAATTGAGCACATCCGCCATTCGAAATATCAACAAGAAAGGTATTACGGCGTATTTAAGGGAACTGGAAAAGAAGGGTGTACGGGTGTAAACCTTTTTAAAACCGCAAGTAATGGCTAAAAAACAGAAAGGCAACCGAGTACAGGTCATATTGGAATGCACCGAGCATAAAGCATCAGGGCAGCCGGGAACCTCCAGGTATATCACCACCAAAAACAGGAGAAATACCAGTGAGCGACTGGAACTCAAAAAATACAATCCTATTCTCCGTAAATACACGGTACATAAGGAGATCAAATAATTCATCCCATGGGAAAAGTTAGTAAAAACGCAAGAACAGACCGGGGAAGCCAGGGACAAGGCAAAGATATGGTCAAAGTGATCAAAGCCTTCAAATCCAAGAAATCCGGATCCTACGCTTTTAAAGAAGCGGTATTGCATAAAGATAATGTCAAAAAGTTTCTGTCTGAAGAAGCTTAATTTCTACCGGGCTGATCTTTAAAAAACTGAAAATAGCTTCTCTTTAAGCCGAAGGGGAGCTATTTTAATTTCAGGCAGCAAACAGATCCCGCGGATCACGATCAACCATTCAAAATCATGGGCATCTTTAATATTTTTTCGAAAAAACAAAAAGAAGACCTGGACAAGGGTTTGGAGAAAACCAAAGAAGGCTTCTTTTCCAAGATCACCCGGGCGGTTGCCGGGAAAACCAAGGTCGATGACGAGGTGCTCGATGACCTGGAAGAAATACTGGTATCATCCGATGTAGGTATCGACACTACCGTGAAAGTGATCGAAAGGATCGAAAAAAGGGTGGCCCGCGATAAATATTTAGATGCGAAGGAATTGAACACGATCCTCAAAGAGGAGATTGTCGGTTTGTTAACGGAAAACAATACCGAAGATTATAACAGTTTCCGCCTGCCTGAACAGGGGGAACCCTATGTGATTATGGTGGTCGGTGTGAATGGCGTCGGTAAAACGACTACCATCGGTAAACTGGCCTGGCAATTCAAACAGGCCGGGAAGTCGGTATACATGGGTGCCAGCGATACGTTCCGGGCTGCTGCCGTCGACCAATTGACCATTTGGGCCGAAAGGGTAGGTGTACCCATTGTCAAAAAAGCCATGGGATCCGATCCTGCAGCCGTAGCCTATGATGCCGTATCTTCGGCCAAAGCCCACCAATCAGATGTCTTGCTGGTCGATACGGCCGGCCGATTGCATAACAAGGTCAATTTGATGAATGAATTGACAAAGATCAAGCGGGTGATGCAGAAAGTAATTCCCGACGCTCCGCATGAAGTGTTGCTGGTGCTGGATGCTTCCACCGGGCAAAATGCGATCCAGCAAGCCAGAGAATTCCTGAAAGCCACGGATGTTACGGCCATAGCGCTGACAAAGCTCGATGGAACCGCTAAAGGTGGAGTGGTACTCGGCATCGCAGATCAATTCCGTATCCCTATAAAATATATCGGCATCGGAGAAAAGATGGAGCACCTGCAGGTGTTCAACAAGCATGAGTTTGTCGACACTTTGTTCAGCCAATCCTGATATTCCCTTATTGATCTAAACCATTGAAAGCAAAAACCTTAAAAAAGGATAAGATCAATGTCATTACCCTGGGTTGCTCGAAAAACCTCGTGGATTCCGAGGTTATGATGCAGCAGTTAGAAGCCAATGACTTCCGGGTTTCCCACGAAAGCTCCTCGGATGATAACAATATCATCATCATCAATACCTGCGGGTTTATTGAAAATGCCAAGCAGGAATCTATCGATACCATTTTACAATATGCCGATGCCAAAAAACAGGGGCTGATCGATAAATTGTATGTAACCGGATGTTTATCGCAGCGCTATCGCGATGACCTGCAACAGGAGATCGGGGAGGTCGATGCCTGGTTTGGCACCCTAGAGCTGCCACGACTGCTCAAAACGCTGGGAGCGGATTATCAGCATGAGTTGATCGGAGAGCGTTTACTGACCACGCCACAGCACTATGCCTATATGAAGATCGCGGAAGGTTGTGACCGTACCTGCGCTTTCTGCGCTATTCCCATCATGCGGGGCGGTCATGTATCCCGGCCGATCCCTGAACTAACCGCCCGCGCCCGTGAACTGGCCAAACAAGGGGTGAAGGAGCTGATCCTGATCGCCCAGGAGCTCACTTATTACGGGGTCGATATTTACAAGAAAAGGGCTTTGGCGGAGCTGTTGCAGGCGTTAAGCGCCGTTGACGGGATCGAGTGGATCCGCCTGCATTATGCCTATCCTTCCAGGTTCCCGCTTGAGGTGATCGATGTCATGAAAGCATCGCCCAACATCTGCAATTACCTGGATATGCCCCTTCAGCATATTTCCGATAAGGTGCTGAAGGGTATGAAACGCCAAATTAGCAAGCAGCAGACCATCGAGCTCATCCACCAAATACGGGACAGGTTGCCTGGGATCGCGATCCGAACGACCATGCTGGTAGGATTCCCCGGCGAAAGGGAAGAAGATATCGAGGAATTGGAAGCCTTTATCCGCGACATGAAGTTTGACCGGCTGGGGGTATTTACCTATTCCCACGAAGAAGGTACCTCGGCTTATGCCCAGGCTGATGATGTGCCGGAAACAACGAAACAGGAACGTGCCGCCCGACTCATGGAGGTGCAGGAAGATATCTCCCTGGATCTTAACCGCCAAAAGATCGGCCGGCGGTTTAAAACCATGATCGACAGGAAAGAAGGGGAATTCTTTATCGGAAGAACGGAATACGATTCCCCGGAAGTGGATAATGAGGTGATGATCCCAGCCGCAAATAATTATGCCCGGATCGGCGATTTTGCCTGGGTCGAGGTAACGGATGCTCAGGCTTTCGACCTTTTTGGAAATATTATACCCAAGACAAAAATTTGACACAAATAATCCCTTCCCTAGGAAGGGTGTAGGGATGGGTTAATAAACACATCTGTCAAATTTTTGTCAATTTATCGACTTTTAAGAGCCTAGATTTCATGAATCAAACCATGGAAAAATATCATCTGCCCTATCATCAAACCGGTTTTTTCAACCGGCTGATCCTGGATTACCTGGCCGGGGAAACGCGTTTGCAGGAATTTTACGGGGAGCAACCCACTCCGGAAGCTTTTGGCAAGCAGATCCGGGCTAAGCAAGCGGCTAAAGTTGACCGGGAAACACTGGTCAGCGTATTGAAAGATCAGTACGCAGCCTTGCCGCCCAGTGAAAACGTATCGGCAAATATCGAAGCCCTGGGCCATCCGGCTACGTTCACGGTAACCACCGCTCATCAACCCAACCTGTTTACCGGGCCGCTGTACTTTATCTACAAGATCATCAGCACCATTAACCTGGCGGAAACGCTGAATCGCCAATATGGCGATCATCACATTGTACCGGTTTATTTTATGGGGGCGGAAGACCATGACTTTGAGGAGCTGAATCATTTTCACCTGTTTGGCCAAAAGTATACCTGGGAAAATGGCTTGTCCGGCGCAGTAGGAGAGATGAGCACCGCAGGACTGGAAGAGATCATTGCCGGCCTGGAACCGGTATTCGGTGAAGGAGAACATGCCCGGAAGCTGCTGGATAAATTAAGGGCTGCTTATTTGGCCAGACCCACTGTGGCTGCGGCTACCCAATATTTCGTACATGACCTGTTCAAAGAATACGGACTGGTGATACTCCAGCCGGGCGATAAACGTTTCAAACAATTATTTACGCCCGTTATCCGGTCGGAAGTAACCGAAAAGAACAGTGAAAAGCTCGTTACCGGCACGATCAAACAGTTGGAAGGTGATTATAAAATACAGGTCAAACCGAGAGCGATCAACCTCTTTTACCTGCAAGCCAATAGCCGGGAACGGATCGTCGATACCAACGGGGACTTTGAAGTGCTGAAAACCGGGGTCCGGTTTACCCAAGAAACTTTAGCGGAAGAAATAAGCGCCCATCCCGAGCGCTTCAGCCCGAACGTGATCCTGCGAGGATTATTCCAGGAAACCATACTTCCCAACCTTGCTTATATCGGTGGTGGAGGTGAACTCTCTTATTGGCTGGAAATGAAATCCTTATTCGATCATAATGAAGTGGTTTTTCCGCTCCTGCTTTTACGGAATTCAGTCCTTTGGATCGACCGGAATACCCACAAGAAGCTTAAGAAACTGGGGATGACTTTTGCTGATCTATTTCAACCGGTGGAACAATTGATCAATAGCTATGTCGCCGGACAGACGGAGCGGTCTATCGATCTAACCCGGGAGAAAGCCTCCATCCAACAGATCTTTCAATCCGTCCGGGAAAAAGGAATCGCCATCGATGCCGGGCTCGGGCAAATGATCGGAGCCGAGGAACAAAAACTGCTGAATCAATTCGATAATCTGGAGAAAAAATTACTACGGGCTGAAAAGCAGCAATTTGAATCCGCTATCAATCAGATCCGGAAGGTCAGGGAAAAACTTTTCCCCGGGCAGCAATTACAGGAAAGGCACGACAATTTCGGGCAATACTACCTTCAATATGGGGAGGACTTTATCGCCGTCCTTAAAGAAAATCTCGATCCCCTGGATCCGAGGTTAACCATCCTGGCTGAAGCCTAGGCTGTGCTACCAGCGGCAGCCCAAAAAACCTTATATTTGGTCACCACCTTCGAGGTGAGAGATACCTGTGAACAACCGGAAGCGTATACTGCCCCTAACAGTGTTATTGATCGGGATAATGATCTTTACGACCAATGCTTTCGGCGCCACATCCGGGGCCGCCAAAGCAGATAGCCTGAAAAGATTGTTGGAGCAGGAAATCGGGGATTCCCTGAGATTGACCATCTACCATAAGTTGTCGCACTACTATATGCGGATGGATCCCAAGCAATCCCTTGCCTATGGAAGCCAGGAACTGGAACTGGCCGCTGCCATCGATGATAAATATTGGCTGGCCACCGCAAACCTGGATATTGCCAAGGTCCAAAATTACTTGGGCAACCATTTGGAATCGGAGGAAAAGGCCCGGAAAGCCTTGCTGTTTTTTCAGCAAAGCGACGATGCTGCGGGTATAGCCGAGGCCTATAGTCATTTGGGTAGAATTTACGGTGACCGTGATGAATACGCTAAATCACTCGAATTTCACCTCAAAGCCCTTAATATTTCCGAGAAGATCGGCGACCAGCAGGGTATTGCCCATGCGCATAATAATATGGGGATCATTTACTGGATGCAGAAAGATTACGACAATGCCCTGGCAGCCTGCCGCAAGTCGTTGGACATGAAAGAGCAGTTGGGTGACCGGATCGGTTTATCGACCGGTTATAATAATATCGGGGGTATTTTACTCGATAAAGGCGACCAGGAACAGGCGATGCAATATTTTCAACGCTCCCTGGAGATCAAGAAGGCGCTGGGTTTGAAACGGGGAATGGCGCTGCTTTATAATAATATCGGGACGGTATATTTAGAGCAAGGGCAATTAAACAAAGCCCGGCAAAATCACCAACAAGCACTGGCCATCCAGGAGGAGATCGGGAACCGTTTCGGTATGATCTACTCCCTGCGCGGGTTGGGAGAGATCTATACCGAAGAAAAAAAATATGCCCAGGCCCTGGGAGCCTTACAAAAAAGTAACAAGATCGCTCGTATGCTCGAAGCGCGCTCCGAGGTTAGCGAGAATTACCGGAGCCTGTCGGAGATATACCAGGCCAGGCGGATGTACCGGGAGGCATTGAATTTTCATGAGTTGTATGCCGGTTTGAAAGATTCCATTTTTAATGAACAAAGTAATGAGCGGATCGAAGACATGAAGGCCAAGTATGAAAGTGAAAAGAAAGAGCGCGAGATCGACTTGCTGACCAAAGATAATGCGATCCGCGAATTGGAGATGGCCAAAAAAGACAGTGATCTGAAACGGCAGCAATTACTGATCTATGGTGTTATTGTCGGCTTTGTGTTGCTGCTGATCCTGGCCTTTGTACTGTATAACCGGAATCAGTTGAAGCAAAAGGCCAACCAGGAACTGGAGGCCAGGAACCGGATCATCGCCAAGAAGAACAAGCAGATCATGGATAGCATCAATTATGCCCAGCAGATCCAGGAAGCGATCCTGCCTTCCGAAAAGATCCTGGCCCGGGAATTGAAAGACCATTTCATTTATTATTTACCCCGGGATGTTGTCAGCGGCGATTTTTTCTGGGTCGACCGGGTCGATAACCTGGTGCTGGTGGCTGCGGTGGATTGTACCGGTCACGGCGTTCCGGGTGCATTTATGAGCATCATTGGTTACAACCAATTGAACCAGGCGGTTAAAGAGCATCGGCTCACCGAACCGGCTGCCATTCTCAACGAGGTGAACAAAGGCGTTACGGCTTCCTTGCGGCAGAAAGCGGGTGAGGGGGTGAAGGATGGTATGGATATTGCCCTGTGCTGCCTGGATCCCGATCGGATGAAACTACAGTTTGCCGGCGCCTTCAACCCTTTATACCTGGTGAGAAACCGGGAGTTAACAGAGATAAAAGCCAATCGCTTTCCCATTGGTATCTTCCTGGAAGAAGAAATGAAAACCTTTACCAACCAGACCATCGACCTGGAACCCGGCGACCAGATATACCTGTTTTCCGACGGGTATGCCGATCAGTTCGGTGGACCGGACAACCCGCCTGGCCCGCTGACGGGCTTGTCTGCCAAACCGGCAGGAAAAAAATTCAACTACCGTCGATTTAAGCAGCTCATCGTTGAGATCAGTCAGCATCCAATGGCACAGCAACATGCCCTGCTCGATCAGACCCTTCTTGATTGGCGGGGATCGCAGGAACAGATCGACGATATTCTGGTGATGGGTATTAGGGTATAGGCAAGATATTTAGCACGCCCCCATCGCAAGCGTCTTCCTATCCCCGTAGAAAGCGTCCGCTCGTGATGGGGAGAAGCTGACGATAAAGATAATCCTCCCCTTACTCCACCACCTCAAAGATCCTGTCCCACCGGATCTTTTCGGATAGGGAGGCGTCCACATCATACGACATCCAGATCATCCACACCTTCCCGATAATGTGATCTTCCGGCACAAAGCCCCAATACCGGGAATCGGCGGCATTATGGCGATTGTCGCCCAGCATGAAGTAATAGTTTTGCCGGAAGGTGTAAGCATGGGCAGCTTTCCCGTTGATGCTAATTTCATCACCGGATATATCCAGGGTATTGCCTTCGTAATCCCGGATAATCCGGGCATATAAACGGATATTACCGGATGTTAATTGGACCGTTGCTCCTTTCGAAGGTACGGTAATGGGTCCGTAATGATCGAGGTTCCATTTCATGCCACTCATGGGGAATAATTCGCTCATCAGCCGGGTTTCCGGCATGATCTGCTTTTCAATGGCCAGCACGTCGGGAATGGTTTTTAATTGTCCGGCAATCCCTTCGGAGACCAGGTAATAGTAGAGGCCTTCCTTGGGCAATTTCCCGCCTTCACGGATCCCCAGGCGGATCAAGGTATTATCACTCAGGGGATAACCCCGGGTGGTTACATAGTAGGGGAATTGGAGATCGGCCGGCTCCTCCGATAAGGTATTATTCACCCGAACACTACCGCTTTTGATGGAGAAATGATCTCCGGGTAGGGCCACACATCGTTTGACATAGGGTGTCCGTTGGTCGACCGGCCTGGAGCCTTCCATCGGGTAATTGAAAACGGTGATATCCCCCCGTTGGATGGCATCGACGCTGCCCAGCCGCCAATAGGGGAGCTTTATCCAATCGAGGTAGGATGGAATGCCCAGGTGAGGGATCGCTTGATGCGTGAATGGTAAGGATAGTGGCGTGTTCGGAACCCTGGGGCCATAAGCCAGTTTGTTCACAAACAAATAATCGCCAACCTTTAGGGTGCCGGCCATAGAGGTGGTTGGGATCGTATAAGCTTCCAGGAAAAAGGTCCGGATAAAGACGGCAAAGAGTATGATGATCAGATAGATACCGATAACGGGAGCCGGACGCAACTTTCGTTCTGCCAGGATAGCCGGATCAAACCGTTGGCGGCTTGTATGACCCAAATAGGGGAGATAAAACACATGAAAAACACAACCGACCAGGTATTGGTGAAATTTGGTTTGGCCAAAACCGGTTAACAGGCGGATGACCATAACCACACTTATGATGCTGCCGACGACCGGTATGAGCAATAGAAATAGCCACCAGCCGGGCTTGCCGATGAGCTGCAGCCAGACATAATAATTATAAACGGGGATCAGCGCCTCCCAACCTTTTCGCCCGGATTTTTCGAACAGCCTCCAGATGCCGGTCAGCAAAAAAACCAGGTAAAGCAGTAATGACGATAACAATACGATCTTCATGCCTTCGCTAAGATAATCAACAAATGATTGCTTTAGGATGCTTAAAAAGTATTATGGCTAAAAAGCTACTACATATAATTAATGTCTATTTGAATTGCAAATTATTCTTGTGATCCAGCATTTACAAGCACTTTCCCGGTATCCGGAAGCCTGATCATGTTGCAAATGCCTGTTTTTGTCCTGGCTTTGGGTTGAATGGATATATATTTTTGTCAATAGTTGAAAGTGAAGATAGCTTTGGTATAATTGAGGGTTTGATGAAGATGGACTTTAGGGGGGATATTAATCTATACACAATCTTAACCGCATAAATAATGAAGATATACAGACTTTTAATCGGCTTTTGTTTATGGACCATAAGTGTACACGGGCAGTATCCAATTACGATTGAAAAAGCTACCTGGAGTATTATGGACTGGTTTTATGCGAGTGGCGGCTCCTGGACTTCCCAGAGCAATTATACTTTTTGGCATTGGGTTGAGGGAGATACTGTTTTGGTCGATTCAAATGAAACTTCAACGAAAGTTTATAAAAAGATATGGACATATGGTGAAGGGCCTGTGATTGATTCCTCAAAAATGAATATCCTGGGATTTTTACGTGAGGATAGCTCATTTAAAAATGTTTGGTTTAGACCTGTAAATGGGGATAAAGACTTATTACTTTATGATTTTTCGGGGATGCCTGGGGACACCTTGTGGATCAAACCATATTTGATGGGAAGATTGGGAGATTGCGAAGCCGATAGCTGCCGGTTTATTGTAGAGCGAATAGATAGTATAGTAATTTTTGATACCATACGAAAGCAATGGCACTTTACAAATGCCTATGAAAGTTGGATCGAGGGAATTGGCAGCACCAAAGGATTGCTGTACCCAGGCTACGAAATTATTGATGCCGGAATGTCATTACTATGTTACCGGATCGGTGATACGCTCGAACACCGGTTTTCATCTGCCTGCTATATCCATTCGGTAGGTATGGAAGCGCCTGAAAGGGAGATACCGGCTACCGGATTTTCACCCAACCCCATGAAGGATAATAGCAGCATAACTTTTGAACCAGTGCAATTCCAACCCCCTTATGAACTGGTATTATTTGATGGTATAGGCCGGCAGGTCAGAATTGATATTGTATATACCCATTCTTATGAATTATCCAAGGGAAATTTACCTCCGGGTATCTATTATTACCGGGTAAAACCATTTCAGGCTAGCCATACTTTATCAGGGAAGTTATTGGTTCAATGAGCGCCAGATATATTTTATTCAAAAAAAGCATACCGCGAATTAATCACAAAAAACCAGAATTATAATTCATATTAATAATATTTGTTTTTTGATTGATTTATTGGTAAATTTGGATAAACGGTTTTGTATGATACGAATAATACTTAGTGGTGTAATCCTTTCATGGATCATCGCTACACAAGCCCAAACGATCTATACCATACCCGGCGCACAACAACAGCCCCAATGGGTGCTGCCGCTTTGGTTTGAGGATGGTAAGGGGGTGAAAGATACCATTTACTATGCATATGATAATGATGCCACTGATCTGTCGGATACCATTTTCAATGAAGGACCTAAGGCTATCGATACCTCCAGATTCAATGCTACTATGAGTGGAATATTTCAAGATACATTAGCCGATAAAATCCATGTGATAAAAAAATTTCCGCTAGGTAAAATTGTTAGTATACATAAAGCTCGTTTACCACTTAAAATGAGATGGGATCCAACAGTATTTTACAGCGACTCCTTACCTTTTCACTCCGAAGGCTCCTATCCGGATAGCCTGCCCAAGGCATATACGGAGTTATCGTGCAACAATTTTGATTCCCATTATAATAATTGTATGAATGGAGCCACATATCCCCCTTATATCCTGCCAGCCGATCCGAATAATTACTTTTACTTTCACAGCACTCCATGTATTTTCGATCCTCCTACTGGCCATACCTACGACGGCCCTGCGCCTTGTATTGCTGAAAATGAAATAATTTGGTATGGCGACACTGCGGGAACACTATATTATACTATAGAACTGAGAATAAAAAGTTATGATAATCCTGCTTGGGTAAATGAATCCATAGAAGAGGCGGATCAACTTCAGATAATCCCAAATCCTTTTGGATACGCTGCAGTACTAGAACTACAGCCTAATATTAAGGAGTTCCCATTAAACTTAATTGTTTATGATGTACTTGGAAAAAGAGTTAAACGGCTCGAAATCCTGGAAAGGTCCACACGCATATATCGGGATAATTTACCGGTTGGGATTTATGTCTTTCAACTTGGTTTAAACGGTACAATTATACAAACTGGCAAACTCATTATTACCAATTAATACAAAGGGAATAATTATGATATCAATGTTTAGGATACGTATTTTCTGATATTTTATGATTAAGACAATAAGTTAATGGAATATAAAAAAATATTTATTTACTGATTTGTACAGGACATGCTTTTGTTATGGATTTGTATTTTATTGCTTGTATTATTGATGATTTTGGCAAAAAACTGATTTGAATTCACGTAAATTTTAACCAGGCAATAAAAGAATTTAGAGTGATGAAAGTATATGAAAACATATTGATTCTGATTATAGCATTAATAATATGTATAGGTGGATATGCTCAAAATGAAAGGTGGATTTTGGACTTCATTGCTCATCATCCTACAAAACCTGTGAATGATACATCATGGTTCGGTTTGGATACAGCTGGGGGTTGGGGATATCAAACAGGTATAGATAGTATTGACACTCTAGGATTTCAACCACCTGTAGCTATTCTCGCATATGATAGTGTAGTAAAAGAAGAATTTAATATTGCGAATTGTATCAATTTACGCAAGGACATAAAAGGTTTCAAAAATGGAACAATAAAGTTCCATTTTTATGTACTCAGTGACACTTCCACCTCTGATGAAGGAATAGTTAAAATTACTTGGGATAAAGATAATCTGATATATTCAAATAAAGATTATGCAATTACATATATACAATTGCAATCCATAAACGGATTTATAAATGGAATAGATAATTACCATACCTTTTTATATGACAATAGGGACACAATTAATTATCCAGACTGGATAAATCCGGCAGATACTGCAATATTAATTTCAGAAAACCCATCTTTTGAATGCAATTCCAATGAAAGAATTATTAAACTAAATCTTGTAATTGGGATAAATGATTGGCTTTCTACTTCAGTAATAGACAACTCTTTTCCAAATAGATTATCAGTTTATCCCAATCCAACAAACCAAGGTATATATGTAAAGTTTAGCAAAAGATTTTCTGGAACAATTCACCTATACAATACCTTGGGTCAAATAGTCGCTCAAAAGAATTTGGATTATGCGCTGAAAGAAACAATCCTTCTAAAAAATAAGGGCACGTATTATCTACAGATATTTAATAGTAAGCATCGGAAAATAGCCACCAAAGTCATTTCAAAAATTTAAATCCTTCAAAATGAAAGCCTTGAATCACAAGTTCTTGCTGTTATTCCTGTATTTATACATATTCAGTATTTACAGTATTAAATCTCAAAATTATTCAACATTTAATTGTAATTATGATAATTCTGCTAGAAGTGGTTCAAGTTTACGATCTCACCATGCTAGATCTTTTCATGGCAATATATTTACACCTTCAAGCAATCTTCATTGCTTAGTTATTTTCATAGGATTCAATGATGCAGATAGTACGGACAACCTTACCGATTGGCCGTATGACAGCTTGCCGGATTGGGCAAAAGGAGATGATAATGAGCTTTTAAATAAGTCAGTAGCAAATATTGGCTCCCATGAAAATCTCAGCTATTGGTACAGTGTAATGTCTGACAATCAATTTTTTCTGACAGGAGAAGTTTTTCCTGAACAAATAAATATTAATCCATTGCCAGGGAACTACTTGGCTATGAACCAAGCTGTTTTTAATTACATCAACACCAACTACCCCAACTTCAATTGGTCCCGCTTCGACAATCGTATAAACCGTCCCGATTACGAGTTCGACAATAGTCAGTTTGCCGATACCTCCGGCAATCCGGCCAGAGGCGATAGTATTATCGATTATGTGGTGATGGTTTACCGGGAACTCAGTGATTTAGCTGGAGGCTATTCTCATGTGGATGGAACACATACCGTCAACACAACCTTTAGCGGCGATTCGGTCGCATTTACCATCGATAGAGATGGGTTTACCTTGAGTGCAATTGGTAATGGTCAACCCTTCAACGGTCTGTTCATTCACGAATTAGCTCATGAACTCTATGACAGCCCCCATTACTTCGGGGCTAATGATGCTGTTGGGCAAAGCTATTACTGCCAATACGGCTGGGGTATGATGGGCGGCTGGATGTTCCCGGTTGCCAATGCTTGGGAACGCTGGTGGCTGGATTGGATCAACCCACAATTCGTTACATCCGATGGTAGCTACACAATAAACGATTATATGACCACCAACGATGCCATTCGAATCCCGATACCCCATGCGCCGGCTCATTATCTCTGGATCGAAAACCATCAGTTGATCCATGCACTCGACCGGAAAAATGGCTATGCTACGGAATCTCCCATTCAGGAAGGCCTATACTGTTATATCACTACGATCGGAGAGGATCACAATAACCCGCATGATGTTGACAACAACAGTTCCAACACGAACAGATTTAAGGTCCTGACGGCACTGGGTAACTATGATTATAGCTGGGATGGCGCCTCCATGATGGTCATTCCGGGAGCATTCAAAGGAGTGGCCCAACCGGTTTTTGAAAAGGTAATTCCTAATCCGATTACTGGCCAAAATGATTTGACTTTGTTGAGAATGGATTTTGATGGAAATGATAACAATATTCATGTAGATACCGACAGAAATGGTCAGTGCGATAATTGCCCTCCAAATGAACAAAAAGGCGTCTGGGCTGTAAAAACAGCAGGTGTACCAACAGCCAATTATGCGCAAACCGGTAGTGTCCAGGATGCTTTTCGGGTAGGTGATGCTATCGGCTTAAATGGAAATATACCAGCTTTAAACTTTCCTTTCTTTGATCTTGCCAATGAACAGCTTGGACCTTTCTATCTGAATGGTTTGTCCGTCCGAGTAACCCATTATGATTCGATCAATAAGACTTATACCATCGCTGTTGATTTTGATGATTGGCAAATCGATAAGGATCAAAGATGGTGCGGCGATATTTTTTTACCACAACAAGAAGAACTAACCATATCCCAATCTACTAATATCCACCTGGACCGTAGCGGAACCCCAACCCGGCGTACGCCTTTTCCGGGGACTACATATTTTTCCAATTCCACCCAATTTACCTGCCTTTCCGGCTCCTACCTCACCATGAACCCCCACAGTACCCTGAAAGTAGACAACCAAAGCGCCTTTCTTATGGAACCCTATAGCCGGATGGATGTCTTTTTCGATGCGGCACTGGAAGTGCAAAACGGGGGAACCATTCGGGTGAAACCCAATGCCAACCTCAACATCAACCCTGGCGGCAGGCTGGTCGTGAGATCCGGCGGGACACTGATCGTTGAAGCAGGCGCTGACCTGGTCGTGGAAAGTAATGGCAGTATCCAGGTCGAGCCGGGCGGTACCTTGCTTATTACTGATCCTTCGCCCGATCATTCCATCACCTACCGACACAGCCAGGCGGGATTACCACAACCACAATTGCGTATTGCCGGGACACTGGCTACCGCTGACCATGTCGACTTTCACTTCCAGGGCGATGGAGGCGAGGGTTTACTGGTGTTTCAGCCTGGGGCGAACATACAACTAGGTCAAAACAGCCGGTTTAGAGTATCAGGTACCAGCGCCAACCAAAAACTGGTCGAAGTACGGGGCACATCGGCGTTGGTGGAAGAAGGATGGGCCATCCTGGAAAACTGTAAGATCACGTATACGGCTGGTGGGCGCTTTGGGGTAAGGGATGGTTTGCTGAATGCCAGTGGTATCACCCTTGAACAATCAGGTACCGTGCCCCTGGCCACCGGCCTGCATGTGGAAAACAGCGATGCGGATATCCGCGATTGTACCTTTAATGGCTTAGCCAAAGGCCTGGCCCTGGTCGATGTGCCAGCCATTAGTCCGGATCATTCCAAGACTAAGATCGTACCCACCGGAAATACTTATATGGCGTGTCAAAAAGGCGTCTATATCGAAAACAATAGCAAAGACGTAAGCATCGAGTCGTCGACATTCGAGCAATGTGGGAATGGCCTGCATGCCGCCTCCTGCAACATCGTCCGCAGTTATCAAAACAAATACCATAACAACGACCATGCTGTTCAGGTCAATGATATCTATGCCTTTTATAGCGACGCTGATTATATGGACCAGGGCAGCCATGGGATCGACGGCGGTAATGCCAATGTTTTTATCCGTAACCGGACGATCATTCAAAATTTCTATACGGGTGTATGGATGAACACCACCGGCCCGGATCCTTCCAAACTCACCATCGGCGATGTAGGCTGCGGCTGGATCAGGAACAATAAGGTCGGGATCGAAGGCTATGACCTGGTGCTCAGCATCGACGCCGAGGTCCACGCCTGCAACCGGGGCAACTGTCCGAAGGTCATACCAAACCGGTTCGACGATAATGATATGATGTTCAGCTTATGTTACAGCCGTTTTGTACCGGCCGATATCCAGGTCAAAGGGAATTACTGGGGCAATCAGAGCACCAACCCGCTCGATCCGGGCTTGCCGCTGAGCAAATTTTTGTATCATACCGGAACCGGTAAATTCTGCAGCAAAGCCAATATTCCGGTTATCGACAAACACATGGAGCATATGCCTGCCTTCTGTACGTTGGTTTCCGGTCCCCAAGCCGATGCCACCGATAAAATTCCTTATTTGCGCAGCCGGAGCATCATACAGGCTCCCGGCAGCAAACAAACCATTACCCAGGATTTCAACCGGGCCTATGCCGATTTCACCGAAGAAAATTATACGGCCGCCCAATCACAATTTGAGCTGATCGGCCTGACCGATATCGAAGAAGAATCTTACCGAGGCATAGATGAGCAGCAGGTAAGGGTAGCGCGGGCATTGTCGAGGGTTAGTGCAGCCCATCTTACAGCATCGGGTAAAGAACCAGCAGGGAAAACGATGCCTTTATCAGAAAATAATCCTCCGATCACCAAAGATGATCCCTGGTTTCGGATCAGGCCAAATCCCGCCAACCAGCGGATTTTTGTCAATTTCGACGGATCCGGCATCTATCAAATACAACTCACCGATATTTTAGGTCGAAGGGTTTACCAGGCAACAACGAAAGATCAACAATTACAGGTAAACGTTGAACAACTGGATAAAGGCCTGTATATCCTGAAAGTTGATGATCTGTCGCGCAACAAAACCTCCCTTTCAAAAGTAATGTTACAGTAGCAACAATACCACAAATGACAGGATTTTTTGCACCCTGGCAATAAAGGGGATTTGAAGCTGTCTGCGGCAGTCCTAGCTGATCAAATTAAACAACCGGTTCCAGCGGATCTTGCTGAAAAAGGATCCATTGGCATCCCATGACATCCAGATCAGCCAGGCTTTTCCAACGATGTGATCTTCCGGTACAAAGCCCCAATACCTCGAATCGGCCGAGTTATGCCGGTTATCACCCATCATGAAATAATAATTGAGCTTAAAGGTATAGGTATCGGTCTCTTCCCCGTTGATGATAAATTTACCGCCGGCTATCGAAAGGGTGTTATGTTCATAAAACTCGATGATCCGCCGGTAAACATGTATATTTTTTTCGTCCAGGGTAAGGGTCTCACCCGCTTTGGGCACGTGGATGGGACCGTAATTATCCAGGTTCCAGGCGAATTGTTTATCATGCGGGAAAAGCATTTCCTGGGCATATCCCTTGGGCAGGTTGACCGGTCTGATATCCGTAACGTTCTTCATTTTATCGATCTTTTCCTTGTTTTCATGGGTCAGGGTATATTGAAATATGCCTTTAGCCGCAATGGGCCCGCCCTCGGTCACGTGCATCTTTTCCAGCACCTTGGGATTGATCGCTCCGCCATTGGTCTGGATCCGGTAATTAAACTGGTGTTCCGGCGGGTTTTCGGAAGCTTTGCCATTCACATGTACCTGCCGGTCGATGATCTCCAGGTCGTCGCCGGGGATAGCCAGACAACGTTTGATATAGTTTTCCCGCTTATCCGTTGGCCGGTAGTCTTCCATGGGATAGTTAAAGACCACCACATCGTTCCTTTCGATATCCGTAAATCCCGGCAGCCGCATAAAAGGCAATTTCACCCATTCCAGGTAGGATTGGGTATTGATCAGCGGCATAGTATGATGGGCGAAAGGAAAAGACAGGGGTGTCATCGGTACCCGGGGGCCGTAGTGGACCTTGCTGACAAAAAGGAAATCACCCACCAGCAGCGATTTTTCCATGGAAGAGGTGGGTATCGTATAGGCTTCCACCACAAATCCCCGGATCAGGGTAGCGGCAACCACGGCAAATACCAGGGCGTCGACCCATTCGCGGATCTTGGTTTTTTTCCGGTCGTTGCGGATCGTGGAATAGTACCAGATGATCAGGAACTGAATGATCATACTGAGTAAAAACGGTGAAAATAAGCCCGAAGGCGTGAAGAAAGCCAGGATGACAAAGATCAGGAGGTTAAAAACCGTTAAGCCATTCAACCACATGCGTTGCCTTTTGTTGAGGCGGCCATAGATCTTTTTAAATGGTTCGATGAGTTTGTTCATGGAAATGTCAGTTTTTTTGAAAATTCAGCACATCACTAAAGTTGAAAACACCTTGTTTGCCCCTGATCCATTCTGCAGCCAGTAAAGCGCCCATGGCAAAACCCTCTCTGGAATGTGCCGTATGTTTAATTTCGATACTATCAACGTCGGATTGGTAAGCTATAGTATGTGTGCCCGGAACCCCTGCTGTCCGTTCCGATACGATAGGGATCGACTCTTCTGCCGCTGCGGTTCCGCTGGTCCAGGATACCTTACGGTCGAGGTTGTCTAGGATCGTTTCCGCCAGGCTTACGGCCGTACCGCTGGGGGCATCCTTTTTTTCGGTATGATGGATCTCCTCCATCCGGATGTCATATTGGGAGTGAGCATTCATCATCCGGGCTAAGGTACGGTTGACCTCGAAAAATATATTCACGCCGATACTAAAATTAGGGGCATACAACATGGCACCGTTTTTGGCCCGACATCTTTCCGTGGCAGCGGCGTAGTGGTCAAGCCAGGCCGTTGTGCCTACAACCACCGGAACTCCGGCTTCGAAACACTTCAACAGGTTCAGGTAAGCGGTGGATGGGGTACTGAACTCAATGGCAACATCGGCGGCAGCCAATTCAGACAAGGTAAAAGTTTTGGCTGTTTCAGCATCGACTTTTAGCACAAATTCGTGCTTGGGCGTTCCCAGCGATTCGATGGTTTTACCCATTTTACCATATCCCAATAAGGCGATCTTCATAGCCGTAAAGATAAGGTTAAACCCGCAAATGGCTTTTGGCGATGCACTGACAGGTTGGGCTGAACCCAAATGCTCAGGTCATCGCTCACATCGAATTCGTAGAGGTGTCCGTCAACACTGGCGTCGATGATATTGAGCACATAGATCAAGGTTCCCACGATCACCGAAATATCCAGGTATCGCCGGTACAGTTCCTTGATCTCCAGGAGGTCGCTGTCGTCATACAAAAAGGCGTTTTCATCGAAAGCCAGTACATCACCGATCTCGTGGTCATTGCTGGCGCAATCGTCGTTCATAAGCACATAGGCGCTGGAATAAGCATTAACCCGGCTGAGGTTGAAACCTATGATATAACCGGTAACCCCAAGCCCGCCGTAAACGATCGGCAGCTTCCAGTATTTCTTGTTATACAACTGTCCCCATCCGGGCAGGATGGCGGAGCGGATGGCTGCCTTCCGGCCGGTGTGTTTTTTCACTTTTACCGGCTTAGCAGTGGATGGGGCAAGAGAGTCGGTTTGTGCCCACAAACTCCCCGAAGTAAGCCATATAAGCCCAACTAAAATTGCACGGAACATGTAACGCGGTATGATTAGTCTTTTTCAATCAGATCCAGGATACGGCTGAGATCATCATTGGAAAAATAGGAGATAACGATCTCACCGGCGCCTGCTTTCCTGGTTTTGATGGCAACTTTCGTGCCTAATTGCATTTTCAGCGCTTCTTCAATTTTTCTAAGCTCAGGGGAAAGGGATGATTTTGAGGCGGAAGACCTGGACGGGCCCGGTTTTTGGAAATCCCTGACCAGGGCTTCCACATTTCTGACCGAAAGGCCTTTTTCTTTGATCTCCTTATACAGGGCAAGCTGGCTGGCCACATTATCCATTCCGATGAGTGCACGGGCATGACCCATCGACAATTCCTTCATTTTAATCCCCTTTTGGATCTCCGGAGGTAATTTTAACAGGCGCAGGTAATTGGTTACCGTGGTTCTTTCCTTGCCAACCCTTTCGGCGAGTTCTTCTTGCTTTAAAGAGCATTCATCCATCAGCCGCTTGTAGTTGATGGCGATTTCCATGGCATTGAGGTCTTCGCGCTGAATGTTTTCGACCAGGCCGATCTCCAGCATTTCCTGGTCGTTGGCCTTTCGGATATAAGCAGGGATCTCTGTCAAACCGGCCGCCTGGGTAGCACGCAGCCTTCGTTCTCCGGCGATCAACTGGTATTTTTTATTGGACAAGGCACGAACGGTGATCGGTTGAATAACGCCGTGCACCTTAATAGAGTCGGCCAATTCTTTCAGGGAAGCTTCTTCGAAGTCAGCCCGGGGCTGGAAGGGGTTGACCTCGATCTGATCCAGGGGGAGCCGGGCTACGGTGATCCCCAGTATCTTATCATCGATAGCCTCCGGATCGCGGCCTTCGGTTTCCGCATCTATATTCTGCAGCAGGGCCCGGATACCTTTCCCCAGGGCCTCTTTCTTATTACTCATCTTCGAAGTTAAGGATTTTATCGGCTTCCTTGATCTGGGTAAGGTCATGATCCTGGAGCAATTCCCGCGCCAGGTTGAGGTAGTTGATCGCTCCGGAGCTTTCCGCATCGTACATGATCACTGACTTACCGAAACTCGGCGCTTCTCCCAGCCGGGTATTGCGGTGGATAATGGTGTCGAATACCAGCTCCTGGAAATGCCTTTTGACCTCTTCTACCACCTGGTTGGAGAGCCTCAGCCGGGTATCGTACATGGTCAGCAAAATGCCGTCTATCCGGAGCTCGGGATTAAGCCTGGATTGTACGATCTTGATGGTATTGAGCAATTTTCCCAATCCTTCCAGGGCAAAGTATTCGCTTTGTACCGGAATGATAACGGAATCCGCGGCAGTAAGGGCGTTAACAGTGATCAACCCGAGGGAAGGCGAACAATCGATAATAATATAGCTGTATTCATCCCGGATCTCGTCCAGAACGGTTTTCATGATCTTTTCCCGGTTCGGGTGGTTGATCAGTTCGATCTCCGCGCCGACGAGGTCGAGATGGGAGGGCAGCAGGCTCAGATAGGGCGTATCCGTATCCAGGATAATATCTTTGGGATGGATATCGCTGATCAGGCATTCATAAATACTGGTCTTGATATTATTCGGGTCAAAACCGATGCCTGAAGTGGCATTAGCCTGTGGATCCGCATCGATCAGCAATGTTTTGTGTTCCAATACTGCCAAACTTGCCGCCAGGTTGATCGCACTGGTGGTTTTACCGACACCGCCTTTCTGGTTAGCTATCGTGATTATTTTACCCATGTATATTTATAATTCTTTGGATTCACCGATGTTTAATAAGGTTAAGGATCTCCCGGCTGCCTGAAACTGCCTGACGGCATCATCATGGTCGATTACGATATAGCCGAAGGTGTCATAATGCATGCCAATGATATTGTTGCAATCGATAAATCCGGCTGCTACCACGGCATCGGAAATACCCATAGTAAAATTGTCGCCGATCGGCAGCATGGCAAAGTCGAGCTTGATACCGGTTTCGGGGATCAGCTTCATGTCCAGGGTCAGCGCCGTATCGCCGGCAAAATAAAAGTTACCTTCATCCGACTGAATGACAAAACCGCCGGGATTGCCGCCATAAGAACCGTCGGGCATATTACTGGAATGTATGGCATTGACATATTTTACCGTACCGAAATCGAATTTCCATTGACCGCCATGATTCATCGGGTGGCCGTTCTCAATGCCTTGCTGGCCGAACCAGGTAATCACCTCGAAGTTGGAAACCACCGTGGCTCCGGTCCTTTTGGCAATGGCCGCAACATCGGCAACATGATCTTCATGACCGTGAGAAACCAGGATAAAATCGGCGGGTATGGTATTGACATCGATAGCCGAAGCTTTCTCGTTCGGAGAAATAAAAGGGTCGAAAAGAAGGTCTTTTCCATTGACTTTAACACCAAAGCAGGCATGTCCGTAATAGGTAATTTGCATGGGAATTTTCTTTGGTTAACCGGGATATATGATTATCCGTAAAGATACAACAAAAGGCCCTAAATGGGAACCGCCCAGGCCCAAGTTATAAACAGGTTATAAACAAATTTGTGTTGAAAACTATACATCAATTTTACCTATATTTGTTCCCGCGTACGCAACATTCAAATTTACCTGCGGCCAGGAAGCCGACCATCATCATAGGGCTGAAAGTAAGCATCAAAAAGAGACTATATTTCAGCGTGATATATACGGACCGGCCGGCAACAAACGGAATCACCAAAATCCACTGCCAGAGCCTTTACCCATGCCTTTGCTAAGATCCTATCCCTTCTTCCTTGCTTTAGGTTGTATGATCGTACTGTTGGGTTGCGGATCCAAAAGCGACCAACAGGAGATAAAGATCTTCCGGTATAACCAGCATAACGGGATCAGCTCCCTGGATCCGGCTTTTTCCAAAAACCAGCCGAATAACTGGGCGGTGAACCAATTGTTCAATGGCCTGCTGCAATTCGATAATTCCCTGAACGTAAAACCCGGCATTGCCAAAAGCTGGGAGATCGCGGCGGATAAAATGTCTTTCACCTTTTATTTAAGAGATGATGTTTATTTTCATGATAGTGAACTATTTAAGGACGGAAAGGGTAGGAGAGTCGTGGCCAGCGATTTTGTTTACAGCTTTAACAGGATCCTGGATCCGGCAACCGCTTCCACAGGCGCCTGGATCTTTAATGGCATCGTAGCGGATGAAGAACCCTTTTCAGCGCCGGACGAAACCACTTTCGTCATCCGGCTGAAAAAACCCTTCATTCCCTTCCTGGGTATATTGACCATGCAGTACTGCTCGGTCGTGCCGCGGGAGGTCGTCAGTCACCATGGTAAGGAATTCCGGAATCACCCTATCGGGACCGGTCCTTTTGTGTTTAAAACCTGGGAAGAAGGGCAGGTATTGCTGCTGACCAGGAACGAACGCTATTTTGAAAAGGATTCTTTGGGGAACTCTTTACCCTATATCGATGGCGTCAGGATCTCCTTCCTGGAAAGTAAAGGCACCGAATTCCTGAAATTCAAACAGGGCGACCTCGACTTTGTGTCCAGTGTGGATGAAAGCTTTATCAATGATGTTTTGGATAAAAGCGGTTCGCTGAAGAAAAACTACGCTCAAAAGTTCCGGATGCAAAAATCCGCCTTCCTGAACACGGAATTCCTGGGTATCCTGGTAGATCCCGAGCATCCCAAAGTGAAAAACAGCCCGATGAAGCATAAGCTGATCCGCCAGGCGATCAATTATGGCATCGACCGCAAAAAAATGCTTCAATACCTGAGAAATAATATTGGCAAACCGGCGAACGCGGGTTTTGTGCCGATCGGTTTGCCTTCTTTTGCTTCCGATAAGGTAAGGGGTTACAGCTATCAGCCGGATATGGTATCACACCTCCTCAAAGCTGCCGGCTTCCCTAATGGCAAAGGATTGCCTGCCATAACCCTGTTTACGATACCGACCTACCACGATCTGTGCACGTTTATTCAAAATCAACTGGGAGAGCTGGCGATCCCGGTGAGGCTGGAAGTGGTCAAGCCATCCTTCCTGCGTGATATGAAAGCCAAAGGGGAGCTCGGGTTTTTCCGGGGTTCGTGGATCGCCGATTACCCGGATGCGGAAAGTTTTCTGGCCACTTTTTACGGTAAAAATCCAATCCCGCCCAATTACACCTTGTTCAGGAATGAATTATTTGATGCCCTGTATGAGCAGTCTATATCGGAAGAAAATGTTAATTTAAGGTACCGGCTATACCAACGGATGGATAGTATCGTCATGGAAGAGGCGCCGGTAGTGCCTTTGTACTATGATGAGGCCACAAGGTTTATCCATCATAACATATCCGGATTGGAAAATAATCCAATGAACCTATTGATATTGAAGCATGTGAGGATGTCGGATCCTGTATCTGGATCATAACTATTGAACTATGACCGACAAAATGCAACATCCGGAAAGTTCCAGGATTGGGATCACCGGAATCTGGGCCTGTTTGCCTGCCCTGGTATTGGCCATTATCGCCTGTTACCCCATTCTTTTCAACGGTTTCGCCGAATATTACGAAGAACGGTATTTCTTAGCCAATCCGTCCCTCGAATCGCTCCGCTGGTTCGACTTGGTGGGTTTCCTGAGCCTGATCCAGTTCGGGGAGTATATGCCCCTGACCAACTTCTTTTTCAAGATCCAACAGAACTTTTTCGGCCAGCAAGCCATGGGCTACCACGTGATCAGCCTGCTCCTGCACCTGGCCGTCGTGGTATCGGTATTTCAATTCACACGGAAATTGAGCGAACATGATCTCATGGCCGGGTTGACAGCCATGCTGTATGCCATTCACCCAATGCAGATCGAAACGGTTGCCTGGCCGATCATGCAATCTTATCAATGGAGCGCCCTATGCTATTTCGGCTGCTTATCGGCCTATCTTAGCCTGGAAGGAAAGTCACCCTGGGCTCATGGAAAAGCGGTAGGGCTGTTTGGGGCCGCTTTATTGTCGTCATGGATCGCCATCACCCTGCCTATCATGCTCCTGCTCCTGGATGTGATCCGGCAGCGGAGATTTTCCACAGCCGTATGGCTGGAAAAAATACCCTACCTGGGGCTTGCCCTGGTTTTTGGGGTGCTGGCCCTGCATCTCCATATCGACCAATGGTCGGATGCAGTAAAGCTTAATTTTTCGGAAGGCGTCTTTACCCGTACGCATGGGTTTTTCCTGTACTTTTTTCATTTGATCGCACCGGTAAACTTTTCGGCCGATTACCCTTTGCCCGTTAACCGTCCCGACGGATTTTCCACGATCATTTACCTCAGCCCGGTTTTTGCTTTGATCTACATTGCTATCACCTTATACACCCTAAAGAAACATAAACTTATTTTTTTCGGCTTGATCTTCTTTTTGGTCAACCTGTTCTTTTTGGTACCTTTTCCTTACCTGAGTCCTAAATTCGGCGTTTTTATAGCTGATCATACGGTTTATTTGGCCTATTGGGGTATCATGTTCTTTTTGGCCGTAGTTGTGGTACAACTTTTTTCCAAGCGATTTGAAAAATTCCACGCCCTGGTACTGGCATTCATCAGCATGTTTATTATTGCGCTTACCCTGCTATCGAACCAACGCGGCAAAGCCTGGAAGGATGGGGAGACTTTATGGTCGGATGTGTTGATATCCAATCCGAATTCTGCGCTGGCCCATTTGCATTTAGGTACGATCTACAACCGGCAGGGATTGACGGATGAAGCGATCGAAAGCCTGGAGCGGTCGGTAGCCATTGATACCGGCAAAGCTGAGGCCTTTACCCTGCTCGGCGATATTTATCAACGGCAGAATGATTTCGTAAAAGCGCTTACCCATTATAAAAAGGCTATTGCCGCCGATCCGGCGGATCCCGGGCCCTTGCTCAAACGTTCCGGCTTGTACCGTAAGGCGGGGCAGCATGAAGATGCGCTCGAAGATCTGGCAAAGGTGCTTTCCATCCGGACCGACCAGGTAAAAGCGCTCGCCGAAAGAGGTTTGCTGTACTACCAAATGGGAGAGAAAGAGAAGGCTACCGCTGATTTTAACCGCGCGCTGGCCATCGATTCCAACGACTTCGATGTTTTTAACAATCGTGGTCAAACCTACAGATCCCAGGGCTTTTACGATCTTGCGCTGAAGGATTTCGATAAGGCCTTATCCATTAATCAACAGAATTTTGATACCTGGAACAACCGGGGAAATATCCATAAGGAGCAGGGCAGGAGCCGGATGGCGATCTATGATTATACGGAGGCGCTGCGCCTGGACCCGAATTCCTTTGAAGTGTTGAATAATCGAGGGAATGCTTTTATCAACCTGAACGTCCTGGATTCGGCCGTCGAAGATCTGAATAAGGCCGTTAAGATCTGCGACAGATGCGCCATTGCCTATTACAACCGGGGCATTGCCCTGGGTAAGCAAGGTCTCAATGAGCAGGCGATCGAGGATTTTAACCTGAACCTGGCTTTAAAGGGGCAGGATCTCAATACCTTACAGAACCGGGGCAATGTATACCTGGCCATGGGAGCATATGAAAAAGCGCTTGCCGATTATCAATCGGTGCTGGAGATCAATCCCAAGGATGCCCGGGCCTATTATAATATGGGAGTGGTGATGTCGAACCAGGCGCAGTATAAAAAAGCCATCGAATACTATACCAAAACCATCGAGTTGCGGTTCGGTACGCCGGAAGCATTTAATAACCGCTCGATCGCGTATAAAGAACTGGGTGATTATGAGGCGGCCTACAAAGATGCCATGATGGCCAAAAACATGGGATTACCGGTGAAGGAGGCTTATATTGAGGATATCCGGAAGCATTTGCCGGATGGATAAAGGGATCAAACCATCATCCCCGGGATCGAGGCACTGGTGATTAACCATTTATCCTCCGATTTTTCGAGGTCGAAACGAAGGACACCGGAGAAGGACAAGGTTTCGTTATCTGCCCGGGTGGTTAGCTCGTACCGGGTTTTGATCCGGACTTCCGCGGTCTGCATCGGTTCATTTAACTCGAATTCACTCAATTCCCATTTGTCGATCTTCAGGTCTTTATAGCGGGAACATTGTTTTTTTAAGCGATGAAAGACCTCACGCCTGGTGAGATATTCACCGTTTTCGGAAAGCCATTCTGCGGCCATCAATTTTGAGGTTCCTTTCAGCCCGCGATGATCGAAAAGTCCGTGGAAGAAGTCATCGACAACGGAAATGATCGAGGATTTATCGGTGGGATGGTAGGTTTCATAAGTGAAACAGTATTTCATGCCCGGCAACTTAATGTCGAAGACTTCTTTTTCCATCAGTTCTTCACTCACAAAACGGTAAAACGACTCGGCATCCTGCTCGAACATGGCATTTACATATATGCCGTTCTCGTTTAATTGTGTCAGCAGTTGTTTCAGCGTATCGGCCACCGTTCCCTCGTCCAACAATACCAATGGGGTGATCTCCGGAAAACCCAGGTATTCGCGAATGGTCACTTTCCGGCTGCTCAATTGTTTTTTCCGGATGGATTCCAGCCGGTCGAGACATTGATGCTCGAGGTGGGCCGGCAGATCGTCTGCTGCCATAATATTGATACCGTATTCGGCCTGTAATTTCAGCTTCCTCAGTTCGAGGTCAAATCCCGCATCATCTTCGGATTCAAAGTCCTTGTCCATAGGTAATAGCTTTAGCGATACTCGTTAATAGCCAGGTAGCGGAAGTAGCATAACTTCCGCATGCTAGCATGTTAGACCGGGGAAAGTTCTTAATAAATTTACAACCTTTTGGTCAATAGGGAAAGTAAAGTTTGCTGCTTCCAGGTCAATTATTTTTTCCCAGCGGAAGATCTGTGCACCCTCGACCGCCTGGTCGAAGTCGAAGGGTTGGTTTTTAACGGTTAGCTGATAAGCGGATTCCGGCTCTACCAGGTAATAAATGCTGATGACCTGTTGACGGGCGTTGAAAGCAGATAGCTGCAGGAAATCGGTGGTATAAAAATGGGATCTTATCCGGATGTCGAATCCGCATTCCTCTTGCCATTCTCTTTTGAGACAGGCCACCAGGCTTTCACCGAATTCCAAACCACCTCCGGGGAATTTTGTCATCCGGGTCTGGCCCCTGATCTCATCGGTAACCAGTATTTCTGTTTTTTCGTTGATCAACAGACCATACACCCTGATGTTAAACTGATCAGCCATGCATTAATCCCATGGGTTTTCCCGGGAGATGAGTTCACAGAAATACCAGGAGTTCGGGCACAATTCCTCCCAAACCCAATATATAAAACAATTATGGCGTGGCTAAGGCCTATCAGTGAACAGCCAGGTATTCCGCAACACCTTCATGAGAAGCCTTGAGGGCATCTTTACCGGCATTCCAGTTCGCCGGACAAACTTCGCCGTTTTCTTCATTGAACTGAAGCGCATCGACCATTCTCAAAGCCTCATCGATATTTCTTCCCAAAGGCAGGTTATTGACTAATTGATGCTGAACAATGCCATTCTTATCGATCAGGAATAATCCCCGGTAAGCGATCAGTTCTCCGGTGGCAATGAGCTCTCCCTCATCATTATAATCATATTCACCCGCCAGCACATCATAATTTGCGGAAATGGTTTTGTTGGTATCGGCAACGATCGGATAGGTGATGCCTTTAATACCGCCTTTTTCCTTCGACATTTCCAACCATCCCCAATGGGATTGTTCCGTATCGGTGGAACAGGCAACCACGGCTACATTACGCTTCTCAAACTCCTCCAGCTTATCCTGGAAAGCATGCAATTCTGTCGGACATACAAAAGTGAAATCCTTGGGATAAAAGAAGAGGATCACATATTTATTGCCTAAAAACTGATCCAAGTTAAAATCACTTACAATGGTGTTGCCGTTAACCACAGCCTTAGCCTGGAACGACGGTGCTTTTTTGCCTACTAGTACTGACATTTTTATACGATTTAAGTTTTATTTTACCAGAAAGAAAGGCAAAGTTAAAGGTTTTTAAAGAAATTGCTGCCAGGATCTGGGGAAACATGAAAAAGTACATCACGGAATTTTCAGGGACACTTTTCCTGGTGATATTGATCGGCTACAGCCTTGCAGTGCGGCCTGATCTCGCCTTTCTTTCCATTGGGCTGGGCTTGTCGGTTTTGGTATACGCAGGTTACGGCTTATCAGGCGCTCATTATAATCCTGCCGTTACCCTGGCGATGTTATGGCGTCGGAAGATCGACCGGGAAACCGCGGTTGTTTATATGATGTGTCAATTGGCCGGAGCTGTTGCAGGAAATGCCTTGTTAAAGCTCACCGGCGATTCCTTTCATCTGCAGCCTGATCCGGCCTCTAATGTATTTGGGGTCCTGGGGGTAGAAATGGCCTTCACCGGCTTATTGGTATGGGTGATCCAGTTGGTGGCCACCTCTCCTAAAACCCGTGGTAATCGATACTACGGTTTGGCTATTGGATCCAGTATTGGCCTGGGGATCTTTTTGGGAGGATCTGTTTCCGGCGGGGCCTTTAATCCGGCTGTAGGCCTGGGCCCTTTGCTATTGGAACTGGAGCATGTTTCCTTGCTGCATTGCTGGTATTATATCATCGGACCTGTTGCCGGAGGCTATTTGGCGGTGCTCAGCTATCGGTGGATATTTCCCCGTGAATAAAACGGATAAGCGCATAATGATCACCGGTGGGAGAACGTTAAACATTCTTAGGAAAAAAGTATTAGATTGTGTTTTTTTATGCCGGGCGTCTTACAGGTTTTCGGGCATCGATCATTCCTTGGGGCTATGTTCCACCAGGTCGCCGGTAATTTAAACCGCTAGCTTAATTACAATGGAATTTCTTTTGACCGCGTTCCGATGGGTACATATTATATCCGGAGGAATAGCATTTCTGGCCGCACCAGCGGCTATGGCTACCCGCAAAGGCAGAAACGCTCACCGCAGATTTGGTAAATTATTCTTCTGGTCGATGGTGCTGACCACAGGATCGGCATTAGTGATGGCCCTCGCAGGAACTAATTATTTCCTTTTCATGATCTCTATTTTCAGCTTTTACCTGGCCTTTTCCGGCTACCGGGTATTGTATCGTAAGCGCCCGCAAAAGGGGCAAACCGCCAACTGGCTGGATTGGCTGGTATTAGGATTAACGTGTATCATTTGTGTGATCATGATCGCTGTGGGTGTGATCAACATATCACAAGATCTGAGCCCCGTACTGATCATTTTCGGCCTGATCGGTTGCTTCGTGGCGCTGTCTGACCTGGTCAGCTTTGTCCGCTATCCCAAGGGTAAAAATCAATGGCTTTATACCCATATGCAAAACATGATAGCTGCTTATATCGCCACGCTGACCGCATTTTCCGTGGTCAATATCGATTTTTTACCCCTGATCATCCGATGGCTATGGCCTACCGTTGTTTTTACCCCGGTGATCGTGGTCTGGGTGAATCAATATAAAAAGCGGTTTAAAGCCAATCCCTTCGAACCTGAACGTTCGGCCATGGAGTTCATGAAAGTTAAGATCGGCGTCCGGTACAAGAAAAAAACCAAAGATCCGGACGATCAGCCCACTCCCGCAGATGCCGAAGATTAGCCTTTGGGGATGGGTGGTGTCATTTGAACACACGCTACCGGTGCATAATAACCAGTTTCCGTACGATCGTTTCGTTTCCCCAATCGACTTTCACGTAATATACCCCCGTTGGCAGGGTTTCCAGGTCGATGGCCGTTTGGCCTTTGTTTAACGCATAAAGCCTTTGCTCGGCTCCGTTAATATTGAACACCCTAAGCACGGCACTTTCCCCAAGCGATACCATGAGCTGATTGTCGGCCGGGTTGGGATAGATAGAAAATCCTGCCGCCAACCCCGGATCATCAAGGCCTGTACCGGTCACGTTGATCGATTGCTCCGTGTCGTCGGTACCGCAATCGTTGGATACGGTCAGCACAACCGTGTAGGTGCCATTAGCGGTGTAGGTATGTTGAGGATCTTCGGTTTGGTCGTCGCTGCCATCTCCAAAATCCCAATGCCAGGAAGTAGCGTGCGCGCTGCTATCCTGGAAGAATATGGTCGATGAGCCATTGGTATTATAGATAAAATCCGCCACAGGGATGGAGTCGACGGTCACCAATACGGTATCTTTTTTCACACAACCGCTCCGGCTTGTAGCCGTTACCTCGTAGGTTGTGGTTTTGGTCGGGCTGGCTTCCGGATCTACGCTGAATGGGTCGTCGAGACTGGTAGCCGGCAACCAAAGATAGGTAGTAGCTGTATCGAATGGTGTGGCTATGACCGTCAAAGTCACGCTTTCACCCAGGCAAACGGAAGTCTCTGCCGGATTGACATTGATGGAAAAATTCTCAACCTCGATGGTATGCTGATCGGAGTTGGTGCAATTGCCATCCGAAACAACAACGGTGAAAGTGGTCGCTTCGCTAACCAAAGCCACCGGATCCTCGATGGTCGAATCGTTCAACAATGTACCCGGCGACCAGTTGTAGGTAAGATTGCCGCCGCTGCTGCTGCAAATGATCTCCACATTATCGATGGCCCAGTTGTCTGAATTACCGCCGGAGTGCGAAGGTTGCGCCCACCGGAATTGTGTGGAGGAACTTTGTGCGCCTGCCGGGATGGTTTCATTAACGATCGTGAATTGGGCGAAACCGGCCACGGCATAGGTGTTGATCGTGATCCAGTTTTGGCCGCCGTCAAGGGAATATTCCAGGACAACCTCTTCACCGGGGTCGAGCGTTTCGCAGGGCGCAATGCCGGTGCCATAAACCATGGCAAATTCAACGGTGCCGCCACCGCTGACATCCATGGTATTGGTAACCGCTTCCCGTATTCCGGTATCGTCGAAATGCAGGGCATTCCCGCTCATGGATCCACAGTCGGCGGAAGCTGTTCCGTTGGAAATATTCAACCACATCATGGCATCTATACCCGGATCGAAGTCGTCGGCCAGGAAACAGGTATTCGCCGTTAGCTGAACCGGGTTGCCGGAGCAAGTGGTGTCTTTGTCGGCGGTGATCACCACCCTGAAATCCACTACGTTGACTTTCACACTATCGAGATTTGTGCAGCCCGAATCCGAAAAAGCGGTCACATAATAGGTCGTGGTGAAGATGGGGGAGGCCGTTGGGTTGGGGATGGTTGTATCGCTTAATCCCTGGGATGGCGTCCACATATAAGAAACACCGTCGCCGGAGGCATTCAGGGGTGTATTTTCGCCCAAACAAATGGTGGTATCTGCTCCCGCATCGACTGCCGGTAAAGGATTGACGGTTACCCTAACGGTATCCTGGGCATTACAGGTTCCGGTAGATCCGGTTACGGTATAGGTTTCCGTATTGCCGGCGGTAGCAAAGGTAACCGGGCATGAGGCGCAGGTCAGACCGTTGGTAGGCGTCCAGTTAAATCCAGTTCCGCCGATATTGGA
>JANQFB010000242.1 GCA_028278085.1 Chitinophagales bacterium | reverse complement strand
TCTCTGTCGGGGGCAAGGCTACCGGCTGCCGGTTTTCATCCTGGATCACAATACAGGAAAACTCGGTTCCTTCCACAAAGGCTTCCAGGATCACGGCAGCTTCCGTATCGGTGGCTTCCAGGATCAATTCCTCCCCGGATTGGCTGAAGTGCCGGTCGATGAAGGTCAAGAGATCCTCCGGGTGGTAGATCTTCTTCCCACGGACCATTACCGGAAGTCCGATCCCGGTCCTGATGTCGGTTAAATTTTTCAGGTAATTCACCTTTCCGGGCGGCTCATATCCCGACCATTGTGTTGCAGTAAGGGTTTCGATAAAAAATGCGCTGCTTACGGCCCGTATAAATTGATCGGTATCCCGTTCCGACAGGGTTGTGACGCCCACCGATGATCCCTGATGGGCCGGTTTCACTACCAGCGGAAGCTCTACTTGGTCCATCAGTTCGGTTGCAATGGTGTGCCGATCCGGTTCACCGATCCATTGTTCCCTTGGCACGATGGCATAGGACGGGCATTCAAAGCCTCCGGCAGCCATCATTTTCTTTTGAAAAGCTTTATCGATCCCTACGGCAGAAGGCAGGATACCTGACCCCGAGTAAGGAATACCCAGAGATTCCAGCATCCCCTGAATGATACCGTCTTCTCCGTAGTTGCCATGCAAAGCCAGGAAGGCAAAGTCGATATGATCGGCCAGTTCCTCCGGTCTGATGGGCTTACCGATACCCGATGCCAGGTCGACCTGGTCTTGTGTCGACAAGGGACCCAGGCTCTCCGCGTAAGCCGAAAATCCATGGGCAGAATGGGGCAACCGGGCCGTATCGGGATAAAAATCGCGGATACTTCCTTTGTAGACATATTCCCAATCCAGCAGGATCAGGTTCCCGAAACTATCGATGAAAACCGGTATGGGATCAAATAAGGCTTTGTTAAGATTATCATAAACCGTTCGCCCACCAGCAAATGCGATTTCCCTTTCTCTTGAAAATCCGCCAAAAAGGATACCAATACGCATCATATTATTAAGAGCCTGAGGCTGCAGCCGGGCTAGGGTTAAATATGCAGCCTGTTTTTTCGATCGAGCAGCACTTCTTCCGACTCCTCGTGATCGGGGTCCGGCAAGCAACAATCCACCGGGCAAACTGCGGCACACTGGGGTTCGTCATGAAATCCCGTACATTCGGTGCATTTATCGGGAACGATATAATAAAACTCATCGGAGAGCGGGCTATGGCTGGCATCGACATCCACTTCTTCGCCATTTTTCAGGGTATAAGTTCCCTGAACATTCGTCCCATCGGCTATGGCCCATTCCACCCCTCCTTCATAAATTGCATTGTTGGGACATTCCGGATCACATGCGCCGCAATTAATGCAATCATCTGTTATCATTATAGCCATTTCAATCCCTGTTTTTGTTTAATTTTGCAATTGAATTTTGGAGCCCAAAGATAATAAAATTAAACTTTTTGGAGCCGCTTGCCGGCCATCACCAACAGGTTAAAATGTTGATAACAAAACGGATCGAGGCCTTGAGCCATTGGGGAGAAAATATACGGAACCGGGATGACCATTCCTTGCAGGAAAGGATCGACCAAAGTTACCAGCATAATAATTGGTTTACCCGCGAGAATTCATTCCTGGCCCTCGATCATATTGTGGATAACTATCTGAACGAGGCGGCGCTGCAAAGCTGGTCCGACCGATATCCCAGGCTGCAGGAACAATATCCCCCCAAAACCATCGGTATCGTATTGGCCGGTAATATTCCCCTGGTCGGCTTCCACGACCTCCTTTCCGTGTTGATCAGCGGCCACCGGGCAGCTATAAAACTATCATCGAAAGATCAGCAACTGTTGCCCCATCTACTCTCTTTGCTGGAGGGGATCTCACCCGATCTTGCGGCACAGGTGACGATTGTGGATACACTGGCGGATATAGATGCGATTATCGCTACGGGAGGGAATAACGCTTACCGTTATTTTCATTATTACTTCGGGAAGTATCCCCACATCATCCGTAAGAACCGGAACAGCATTGCCGTACTCACCGGCGACGAATCGCCGGAAGCCTTAAAAGCCTTAGGACAAGACATCTTTCAGTATTTCGGCCTGGGCTGCCGGAGCATTTCCAAGCTGCTCCTGCCCAAAGGCTATCGACTGGAGGTGTTGTTAGACAGCCTTTCCGATCATCAAACGATCATGGACCATCATAAATACCGCCATAACTATGATTACAATTTCGCGGTATGGACAATGAATAAGGTTGCTTTCCGTACCAATGATGTTATCATGCTTACGGAAAATCGTTCGATCTCCTCTCCTATCGCCAGTCTCCATTACGAATACTATGAAGATCCCGGCCAGCTACCGGAAAAGCTGCTGGAAGATAAAGATTCGATCCAGTGTACCGCTACCCAGGCGGGTATGGTTGCCGGCCTCCGGGAAAAGCTGGGACCCGGCATGCAGGTTGTACCTTTCGGAACGACGCAACAGCCGTCGTTATGGGATTATGCCGACAGCACGGATACCCTTGCATTTTTGTGTGAACTGGCAAAGGCCTGATTTTTTTCTTTTTTATTTGCTGGCTTAGCCGGGTAGCGTTACCGCAAATTGAGTTATTATTAAACTTGTAAAGTAATTTTACACTCATTTACAAATTCATATTGTGAGTTATTCATAAAATTACTTACATTTACTTGTCATAATGTGCCCCTTTCATTATTGTCCAGCAGGATATATCATTTGAATTGCAATCAATTAATTAGCCGATTGCTGCAAAACATGCGGAAAACGTGTATGGCCGGTGCCATCCTTTGTTTCGGCTTAGGGCATGCCCAACCGCCAGCGCCCACTCCCCAACAGATCGAAGTCCGCAAAACCTCCCTGACCCGTGCGTGCGATCTTTACCGGATGCACACCTCCGGGCAATTGGCTTCCCTTGAAGCCGCAGGTAGTTTGTTGCAGGCTTTTCAAAACCAGCAGCTACAAGTGTTCTATCCTGCTTTCCGGGCGGTACAACAGCTCTTTTCCGATAGCGTTTTGTATGGGTATTATTACGGCCATTTCTGCGATTCTACGATCGAAACCGCAGCGTTTACTGCTCAGCTTCAATCCGGTGCTTACGACCTGGTGCTGGATATCGATCAGTCCGGCGATATCGGGCAGGTAGAAGCGATCGGACAAACCACTGCTTTTACGCCTGAGTTGCTGGAGCAGACCTATAATATCTATTGCTTGTGGCAGGAGAATTGGTATGATCTACCCGAAGCCCGGCTGCAGGAACAGTATCA
>JANQFB010000217.1 GCA_028278085.1 Chitinophagales bacterium | reverse complement strand
ACCTCCAGGGAATCTACCGAATCCGTTTTTAATGAGATTTCAAAACAATATTATGTCATTGGCATTATTCCAAGTCCACTGGATCTGTCAGGATAAATCGTCAAAAGCCAATAAGCTATGCCGGATACTGATCTTATCATTGAGGAGATTTCACTCAAGTATCAGGAAGGGGAGCAAATTACCCAAATTTGCCAGGATGTCTCTTTTACGGCAAAACCAGGAGAAATTATTGGGGTTTTAGGACCGAATGGCTCGGGGAAATCAACCATTTTAAAAGCTTTGTTAGGCTTGAAAAAATTAGACCGGGGAAAGATCACCTTACCGGCCGATCCTGTGATGGATAATCAAGTCGCTTATATCCCCCAAAACTTTCAAAGCTCCTTTTTTAAATGGGCCAGTTTAAAAAACAATATCCTGATGACGATGCCCCATAGCTATAAAAGCTGGAAATTGAATACCCGTCTGATCAATCGTACGAAAGACGAGTTGGGGATAGCTGTTGACCTGGCCTTAAAACCTAACGCCTGTAGCGGAGGCATGCTCCAGCAAGCAGCCATTGTCCGGGGATTTGTTGCCAGTGCAAAGTTGTTGGTTGCAGATGAACCGTTTTCCGCCCTGGATGTGGAGATTGCCGGAAAAATCAGAAAGGTTTTCCGGGAAAAAATCAAGGCGCGAAATATCATCGGCATCCTGGTATTGCACAACATGGATGACCTTTCTTCGGTTTGTGACAAAATCCTGGTCATTCCCAATAAACCGTATTCAACCGACCAAATCTCTGATCATCACCAGGTCAGATTTTTTAGCAATTCCCTCAAAAACAAAATGAGTGATGAGAATAAAGGGAATTCTTTATTAAAAATTTCCGAAAGTATATTCGGCCCCCACCATTGATACGGATCAACCATACCCCATGCCCTCGAAAGTCCATACATTCTTCAATAAACCCGGCCGGCTGATTTCCGGATTGGGAGGTATTTTTGCGGTATTGCTCTTATGGTACATGGCCAGCAATTGGGGTTGGCTTGGCAAAACTTTATTGGCTTCTCCCCAGGAAGTACTATCCACCATTGGGCAGGCTTTTGCACCGGAAGCCAAAAAAAGCGAACAATTTCATGTACACGCCCTGAATACTATCCTGTTAACCATAAAAGGGTGGAGTATTGCCGTATTGATCGGCATTGTGGTGGGTTTATTATTGGGATCCGTATATGTTGCTTTCCGAACTTCAGAACCGATTATTGAATTCTTCAGAGCTATTCCGCCGATTTTAGCGTTCCCCCTTTTTCTCGTGGCTTTCAATTATGGTATAGAAGCCTATATCTGGACCATTGTTTTCGGTTGTTTACCGGTTATGATCCTCACTGTTTCCAGGGGAGCGCAACAAATCTCCCTGCAAGCCATTGAAATCATGAAGATAAACCGGGTTAATAAGCTGCTAATAGGGATAGCCAGTGGAATAGAGATCCTGCCCAGCATTTTCTTAGGGGCGCGTATTACCTTTTCGTTTGCCCTGATCATAGCAGTGGTAACAGAAATGGTATTCACACCCAGGGAAGGCTGGGCCATCGGCTCACTGGCCCGGGATTCGGAAATAAACTTTGATACACCAATGTTTTATACCTGTGTATTATCGATCGGGCTATTCGGCTATATGGTGAATATATTATTAAAAAAGATCGAAGGATTTCTGGGTTTTATCGACACAGACAAATCACTCAAATAGCCTTCAATGTGCTGAAAATTTACATCCATGGACTTTAAAGCAACCATCCGGGATTTAGGCTATACACAAGAAAGTCCTGTTGAGGTTTTCCATCAAATCTCAACTATCATCCTGAAGCAAAAGTTCAGGCAGGACAGAAAACGACTGTTACCCCCTCCCATAAAGCCTGAGAGAGGTTTTAAATTTACTTTCGACGCCGTTGCACCAGACGGGTTCGATAATCACAACATACCAACGCTCATTCAAACGGTTTATAGTGGAAATGATCGCGATCACAATTGCCGGGAAACGATCGCCTATGTTAATTCCATTAAAAAATACATCAAGGATGGTCAATACCATTCGCTCCTGCTCCTCGTGGGAGGGCAACTATCGCCGGATGAAAAAGTAAGCCTGGTAGACCTGGCTCAGGAATTCGATGAATCCTTTGAACTTTCTATCTGGGATAGCAACGACCTCAATGAGATCTTTCGGGATTTTAAACAGGAATTATTACCGAAAATTCAAAAGGTCCTGGATAAATCCAAAAGCGCCATCCCAATTAAAGCGCTAAAAACCCAATTCGATGAATGGAAAAAGAATAATATCAAGCACATTAAGCACTTGCACCATATTCATCATCTCCCTCCCCAACAATTAACCTTGTTTATAGGAGCAGGGGTAGCCCGCAGTGCAGGCCTGCCGGATTGGAGCACCCTGTTATCAAAATTAATCGTAGCCTTAATACAAAATAAGCTTGGGCAAGAATATGAACTCACCAACGAAGACACTGAAATAGCGGCTAAATCCATTCAAAAATTAAATGAAAAATTCCCGTTGATGGAGGCACGATATATTAATGCCGGATTCGGAGATGGTTTCGCAGAAAAAATATCCAAAATATTATATGATCACCTCGAAGGCGGACAAGTGGGTGGAAGATCCGAATTGATCCAATCGATCGTAAAAATGTGTATCCCGGGTCGTAATGGTTCAGGAGTAAAAGCCATTATCAACTACAATTTTGGGGGACTGATAGAAGAACAATTAACCAAAGAACATTTGCCCAACAAAGCCATCTATCGTGACAATGATCCTCCCGGTAAAGACCAAATCGGTGTATATCATGTGCATGGTTTTCTACCGCGGATGGAAACCATTGCCGATTACGATGGATTGGCCCAGAGTCTGTTGGTCTTTTCCGAACAGAATTACCATAAATTAATGGAGGATCCATACTATTGGTCAAACCTAGTCCAGCTTAATGCTTTTAATGATAGCACCTGCCTATTGATCGGATTGTCCGGAACCGACCCCAATTTAAGAAGGGTGCTGGAAATTGCCCAGCGTAACACGGATACAGCTAACCATTATATCCTGCTGAAACGGACAAGTTTAGACCACTTCTTCAATAGCGCAGATATCTACTTCAAGGAGGATGTTATCCAGGAATCGGTTCATAACGGTTATTTTGAAGGCGAGGAAGCACTTAACAAGATCACTAACATTATCAGGGATGAAAAGCTTCGCTTCATGGATTTCTTTAATGATAAGATCCGCAATTTAAAAGAGGACTTGATCAGCCAGGTGCCCGATGAAGCATCGAAAGGAATTATCAGTCAGGTTTTTAATCAAACCACCATCGAAAGGATGGAATTCGAGGAACAGTTGAACAATGGACAGCCGGTAAAACAGGAGATTTCCAAAAGTATCAGCACAATCCATCACAATCTTCTGGAAAGATCATTTTACGAGCTTGGATTAAATGTTATTTGGTTTGAAGAATTCTCTGAATTGCCTATCATCCTGGATCAAATTGCGGGACGTGTAGAAATTAACGCCTAATGTCATCACAAAAGCACCCAAAACCATGAATTTAACTGACAATAGCAATCCTCAGAAAAATGGAAGAGACATTATCGCACGGTATACCATTTGGATATCCCTGGGCGGGCTAATTGTTTTATCCTTTATCACCATCTGGAATACACCGACGGAAGCTAAGGATATCTTTAACCTTATACTACCCGTTATGGGAACATGGATCGGAACGATCCTGGCTTTTTATTTCTCCCGGGAAAGCATTGAATCCGCCAACCGGAATGTGCGGGAAATTGTTAATAAATTAAGCCCGATGGAAAAATTATTGAGCATTCCGGTTGCCTCAACCATGATACCCATAGACCAAATGATGATCCTAAA
>JANQFB010000186.1 GCA_028278085.1 Chitinophagales bacterium | reverse complement strand
GATATGCTCAGCATCATAGATATTGATGGATACCCCTCCCGGGCCGATTGCCGATAATCCCTGATAACTATCATTAGTCCCATCGCTGTCCGTATCAATAGCTATGGGCGTAAAGCAACGGGTAAAAATGCAATCGACAACGATCAGGTCCTGGTCTTTTTCATATACCGGCCATAAATCCCGTGGACGGATCATGCCTTTAAAAGCAATATTGATGGTGCCTTCCTCTTTCAAGTCACCATCCAGGTTGATCGGGTTGTTGGCGGTGAATACAGGTGTCACAAGATTAGGGACCCGATCAATGAGGGAAAGCGGGTTCGAAGCATTATCATGGGCCACTACATTGACTGTGGGCGATAAGGGATTGTTCGGCAAGTCTTCCTGCAGGTTCACTACAGGTGTTCTGCATTGGTCGCTGTATCCATATTGTCCGCTCCAGTTGAAATAAGGTCTCCTACGGTCGCACTGGTCTTCGCCTACTTCCAGTTCAGTACAGGTTTCAAAGGCCCATCGGTAGCGCACCGTTTCGCCGGGTGCCAGGTCGCCGATATCAAACACAAAATTGTTCATGGCCACGCCTGGCCCCTGGTGCAATTCGGCACAAGGATTCATACCCGGCAGGTTTTGGTAATACCGGTTTTCAGTATAGTTTACCGGGGCATCGCCTGTATTGGCCGGGTCGGCCGTAAGGGGGGGCAATGCGTTCCATACCGAAGCACCTACCGGCATATGCTCGAAACTGGTATGGTCTACCAAAGTAAGCTGCGAATTGGCCGTGCCTTCCACGCTGCTTAACCTGAAACGGATATCGGTTAGGGTTTGAGTATTCCCTGCCGGATTGGAGATTGTGGCGACACATACATTCACATTCCCGCTCGGGGTCGGGTTGCCGATGCCATAATCATCGTTCCACGCCAGACCGTCGATCTCCATAGATACCACCAGGGGATCGGTTTGTTCCATGCCAATGTTGATCTCAAAATTGCGGTCCGGATAATCGACCTGGTCGATCAATTCCACGGCACAGGCATGGTCCTGAACAAGTGTTAGCGCCAGGGCCTCGAAACTGTTAGGATGACCAACCGGACAGGTTTGCAGGCGGGCCTGCAGATCGAAGATGAGGCAATCGTTGTTTTGCAGGATAACACCCGGTTGCAATTGGATCGTAAAGACGGCCTGGCCGCTAGTGATGACCGGCGGGGCCGGCGGCAACACAAGCGTGCTGCCCGGGGCCAGACAAGTGCCCCCTTGAGGGATCAGCATCAGGTCTGCTGCGGCAAAGTAGATCAGGTCGTTTCTTCCGGACACGACAATATCGAACTGTCCGTCTACGAAATCTGCTGTTCCGCTATTGGATATTTCAAAGGTTGAAGTAAAGACTTCTTCCAGGTCCAGGAGATGGGTCGTTGAATTGGGTGGGGAGATCACCAGGTTGGGGCTGTTCGTGGTACGATCGAAGGTTTGGGTACCGGAAAAAGTATGGCTACTGATCTCGATCAATGCCGTTCCCCCGACGCCCGCTTCCTGGGAAGCAAACACCGGGATGGAGATCTGCATCTGCCCGCCATCGGCCCAGGGTGTGCCCCCACTCCAATCGAACTCGGGATCATTGTTTTCCCCCGGGTTCTGCCAGGGGAAGCTCCCGCCATTGGAAGACGATGACACTCCGGTGGCATCATCGTAATAATAGCCCACCGGCAGGTCGATCGTAATCGTAAACGTAGTTAGTGCGCCCCCCGTGTTGTTGTCGAGGGTAAAAGTATAAACCTGGGCAGACCCGCAGGGTTCGAAATCGTTCAATGGATCGTCAGTGACCCAATTCAACTGGGCATGCCCGAAAAAGAACTGCGTTAGCGCGATCAAAAGCAAAATTATTCGTTTCATGGTCTGATATTTTGAATGCGTTAAAGTATGATGGGAAATTAAGACGCTTACCAGGCCGTATCAAATGCATTGTATGCGTTGCAGGAATAAATGGATATTCGGCAGGGTTGACGGATAACTTGCAATGGAGCATTAATACAACAGGCCGGATTATCCGCCGACCTTGTCGAGAAATGCCTGGCGTTTACTGCGGCTGATGGGCACCAGGCTGGCATCGCTCATCACCAGTGTGCCACCGGTACCCCTTTGGTATTCGCGGATGTGGTCCATGTTGATAAGATGTGATTGGTGGGTGCGGAAAAAGGGATGGTTTTGCAGGAGTTGTTCGATATTCTTGATCAGTTGTGTAATCACGAGGTTCGATCCATCGGCAAGGTGCACAACGGTATAGTTGCCATCTGCCTCGCAGCGAATGATATGATCGATCTTCAGAAACACGTAGCCATTGCCGGAAGGCAGTGCAATGGTCTTATTTTTATGTTCATCAGACGAAGTGTGGCTTAATAAGGCGCCTACATGATCCAGTATCTGATCGTTCTTCAGTTTTTTAATGGCTTTGTCGACCGCCACTACCAATTCCTTCAATTGAATAGGCTTCATCAGGTAATCGATGGCAGAGAGGCGCAGGGCTTCAAGCGCATAACTATCGTGTGAGGTCGTAAATATGACGTTCACTGACCGGTTTTCCAGCCGGTTCAACAGCTCGATTCCCGTGCCACCCGGCATTTCAATGTCGAGAAAGATGATGTCCGGATCCAACTTGTCGATCAACTCCCGGCCTTTTTCAATGTTGTCAGCGGTGTTGAGCAGCACCAGGTTGTCAAAATGCGCCTCTATCAATTCGATAAGCCGAAGCTGACAGCTCTCATCATCTTCTATAATAATAGTCGTGTAGCTCATGATCTTATACTGACTATAAATTTAATCATTCGGCAGTTGGATAAAAAAGGTGGTGCCTTCTCCCGGTATGCTTTTCATGCTGATGCTCCCGTTCAGCTTTTCCACGGCTGTTTTCACGATGTAAAGTCCCAAGCCTGTGCCGGTGCTTTGGGTGCCGCTCCTGTAAAACATTTCAAAAGCCTTTTCTGCCTCTTCCGCTTTCATCCCGATCCCGTTATCCGTGACCCGAATCTGTACCTGGTGGCCATTCGTTTCCAGTTTAACGTTCGCAAAGCTTTCTGTAGTGTCGAGTTTGCGGTATTTAATACTATTACTGATCAGATTTTGCAAGATCGAGAACAGTAAATTCCGGTCGGTTACCATCTCCTTTATAAGGGTAAGATCTACCTGCACATCAACCGCTTCCCGACCCGGCAAGAAAGTAATGCTTTGCAATAATTTGTCGATCAGTCGGGCCAGGTCGATAGCTTCCAAGTTCGGCGTGGTTTTCTGGATCTTTGACAACTCGAGTAATTCATGGAGCATGGTTTCCATCGTCTTGCCGGTACTTTTCAGCAGGTCCCAGTATCGTTTCCACCGGTCGACATCCTCTGTTTCCCGGGCGGAATCGATCAGACCCAGCATAGAAGCCAGCGGGCTTTTCAGGTCGTGCGAGGCTTTGTGGACGAAGGCCTGGATATCCTTATTGGCCTGTATCAGACTTTTCTCAGTCTGTTTGAGTTGGGTAATGTCCGTGTCGATGATGATCACCTTATCGACTTCACCTTCCTTGTTAAATATCGGGGTGTAGGTAGAAGATACCCACAATTCCTCTCCTCCCTTCACGGTGGTTTTGGATTTATGCATGATCGATTTTTTGTCTTTCATGCTTTGCTCCAATATCATCTGGTAGCCCGGTGAGTTGATCCGGGTCGGTTCGTTCAGGTCGGCAAGGCTCAGGTGGGTCATCCGTTCATAACCCGGATTGATCCAGAGCACTTTTCCTTCCCGGTCCACTATTCTTACCCCGTTGTCGGTTTGGCTGGCAACGATCGACAGTTTTTCCAACTCTTTGTTGATCCCTTCGATCAGGTCTTTTTCTTTCCTGAGTTCCAGCGTCTGCTCTTTGACTTTTTGTCGCAGCATTTTGCGTTGCTTGTTGATGTTTTGGGTTCTGATGCGGATGGCAAAGTAGATGACCCAACATACAAACAGGATAACCATGATCCGGAACCAGGTTGTGCCCCAAAATGGCGAATTGATCCGGATAAACACACCGCTAGGGTTGGTGCTTACAATCCCATTTTTATCGATAGCATACACCTCGAATTGATAGCCGCCAGGTGGTATTTTAACCAGGTTGATGTGATTTTCAGCAATCGTATCCCAGGGTTCTGTAGGATTGAGCCGGTATTTGTATTTCATATCGCGGGCGCTGGAATACTTTATACCGATAAACTCGAACCTGATGTTGTTTTCATGGTGCTTCAGTTGAATAGTGTCTTGTACCGCGATTGCTTTACCCCATACGGCAATACCGGTAATGTTCAATGACGGCGGCTGCGGATTGACCTGAAGGGCCTGCTTAGGTATGCGGGTGATGCCTTTCGGGGTGGCTAGTATGATTTGATCCTCCTTACTCAATACATGGTTGATCTCGTCGGAAACCAGCCCATCTTCCTGTTGCCACGTCATCACGCGGAAGGAAGCATAAGTGGCGTCGGGAAACATGATCTTGCTTAAGCCTTTGTGTGATGCCACCCAAATATCCCGGCCGTCGATCTGCAGGTTCCAGCAGGTGTTATCTGCCAATCCATCCGATTTTGTGATGGTGATGGTTTTGTCTTTTTTAGGGTGAAAGCCAATCACACCATCCCCGTGGGTGGTGAGCCATATCCAGCCTTCAGGCCCCGGGGTGATGCTCCTGATGCTTTTATGCACCGCGGGATGAGGCACCTTCTTGACCTGGCTTCTTTCCACCCGGTAAAGGCCATTGTTATTGCCGATCCAGATATCATTGCCCTTCCCGTTGACACAGTAAGCAGGTTCATCCAGCAAGAGGTACCGATCCCACTGTTCATCATCCATTAAAAAGGGCGCTGAAGAACCCCAGACGGTCGTATCCCTTACCGGTATACGTGCGGCTCCCGTGCTGGTCACCATAAACAAACTTTGCGATCCTTCATCAAAATACAACTCCCTTAAACTACCCTTGCATTTCAACCTTTTGTCAGCACCCGTACAGTAGATACCTGCCCGGCTTTTGTTCGAACCAAAAAAAACACCCTTGCTGCTTGCCTCGATCACTTTAATTTCACTCCGCTCCGACAGTAGGCCATCATAAAAATCGAACAGCCGGATCTGGCCTGCCGTATCGATACGGCCATATCGGTTTTCCTTGGCGCCAAACCAGGTATTCCCTGCCCCGTCGGTCTCTAATTCCACCACTGCAATATCCTGGCTTTGATCCTTTACCGGCATATGTTTGATCTCAAAGGCCAGCGAAGGGAAATAATAAACACCATTTCCTTCTGTCGTCACCCAAATATTGCCTTCCCGGTCTTGTATGATGCAGGTTACAAAAACCTGTTCCAGGATACTTTTGATGTCTGCCTTGCCTGCCTGCTGACCATACAAACCACTGGAAGTACCAATCCACAATCGCCGTTGTTCGTCCTCGTAATAGGAATTAATGAAGCTGTTAGGAGAAAGCCGGTCTTTATAGCTGATCCTGCTTGTTCGCCCGGAAACCGTGTCAAAGGTCATCAGGTTGTTGATCGTGCTGTATTGTAATTTTTGGGTCCCCTTCGACCTGAGCCACCTCCCTCTCTGCGCCGGGATGTTAGGAAAAATGAGGTCAGCTTCAAACCCGGAAAGGCGATATAGGGATGCGGCGCAGAGGGCATAAACCTTCCCCCCGAACCGGGTCAGACGGTGTCCGCCATTTGCACTCCCGGTCTCGATCTTTTTTACCTGCTCCCCCTGTTGAATATAGATGCCGCTGGTAACCAGAATATAGATAAATGGGCCATCAAATTCGATATCCTGTATCACCTCGTTTTCTATGCCTTCGATCTCGTGGACTTTGAATTTCCGATCGTTGTCCAGATAACCCAACTTGCCTCTGACAGCCAGTATCCACAACCTGTTTTGCCCATCGGTTTTCAGCCGCACAAGGTCGTTACTGGCCAGGCCATGGGCAGTTGTATAGGAGGTAAAATTTTTACCATCGAATTGGACCAAGCCGTTTTCCGTAGCAAACCACAAGTAACCCTTGCTGTCTTCCAGTACATAATACACTTTGGAACTGGTAAGACCATCCTTAATGGTATAGTTGGTATAACTATCCCCGGCTAATACAAAGAGACTGCAGGTAAGCATACCAAGTATCGTTACCAAATAAATGCTCGTATTATTCATGGTCCTTCACCTCAATTGCACATTTTATCATCCATTCCTAATAGCATTCATGCCGGAGGGCTTTACTTCCCATAAGAATTGCTATCGAATATAGAAAATTCAGTTTTAAGATGGGCTGGAAAGTTGCTTGGCAATCGTAATACTTTTCAAATTCAGACAGTTTACCGATCGTCCTTACGCAATCACAAAAAGTGACTACCAGGACTTTTGAGGTTTTCAAACAACTGAGAGCGGGCAACATCGTGCCATGTATTTCTATGGTTTTGCCAGTAGCAAGATTTGCCCCTTAATTTAACCCTGCTATTTAAGAAATGCCTTCCGGTCGTGGATAACCATCGGAGGGATGTTCCCGCATTTTTCCGGTTCCGTGAAATGACATCCTTTAAAGTCAAATACTTTTTTGATGCCAATAACATAGTGGTCTCTACCACGTGTCGCTTGCTTTTTGGCCTCATTTTGATCTTGTTGACTGGGCGGGGTGGTAGTGGGGTGGGTATGAACGCTTCCCAATACAGTATCATACCGGGGATCCGGTTTGGCAAAGTTCATGTCTGATATAAATATTCGTTGTAAACCAAAATCCGTTGGGGTGACCTTGGGAAGCGGACCTTTACTGATCGGGATGGGCCTTATCCGGCCGTTTTTATCGGCAAATACAACAAACCAGAACTCCCGGAACCTATTTGGATCTCCGTTGACTTTTTTCATTTCGTTTTCGGTTTTGATCCATGCTTCCCGCATCTTGGCCCTCACCCCCGGTTTATCCGCCAGGCGTTTGGGATCATCCGGTTCAATGACCATTTTTAGTTGATTTAAGCCAGGGCGAATACGCATTTCCTTACCCTCCAGTAAGAAGTCTTTCTTTCTTACTTTCATGAATAACTCATGTTTAAACTCCAGGATAGCTCTGGGCCCTACTTGCGGACTGTTCACGACCATAGGAAACTTTTTGATGGCTTTGGGTAGCGCAATCCGGCCCGTTTTATCATTAAAAAAGATGGTAATATCCAGGGGTGTATGGATCAGGCCTTTTCGGCGTGGTACTAACTCATTGGCAATGGCCCTTACTTGCTGGGCAAATGCCCGCCTGCTGATCCGTGGAACGGAATCGTCTGTTGGAGGCGGTTTGAATCTCAGTTTTTCGTTAGGCCGGAGATCATTAGGGGTGGGGCCGCTGAATCGCATTTTATTTTCATCCGGGCTCCGGTCTGAGGTTTCCATGCTAAACCTTCCAAAGCCTTTTGATCTATGAACGGCTTTGTTGCCTTTGGGTAGTACACCCTCTAACACATCTACATCTTGTTCAAAATTCATGACGGCTCCGGACAAGAAAATCGTAGAGAATCGATCCAATGGTTCCCCTTTCCTGCGAGCCACTAGGAAGGTCATGAATTTTGCCTCCCGTTTGGCGGTGTCAATCACATTGCCGGTATGGTCTTCTTTGTCTTTATTGTGCAGGCTAAACTCCAGGGGTACATCGGCTATCATTTCTTTTTGCATATGCACTTTAGCCTTACCGGTGTTATCCGGTGTTTTGGCTTGTTTATGATCAAACCAGGGCGGCACATCGGAAACAAAATCATTATCCCGGACCGGCGTTGGCAATTCCCGGATGATCTGGTGCCCGGAAACATAATCGATCGTTGTTTTATCTTCCAAAATGGTTTGCATAAAGCCGATCTCATAATTTTTAAATTCGCTTGGATCTCCCTGGAGGGTCACGTCGGCATGACTCTGATAGGGATGTCCACCGGTGCTGATAAAGCCTTTATTGAGTGATTTTTCAGAGAACCATTCGGTAAGGCCGGAACTGATATTGAAGCTGGCGGCATGCATGAAATTAGGGATGGTTCGTTTTTTGCCATGGCTGCTTACCAGCGGTTGGTGTTGGGGTTGAGGATGAGGGCAATCCGGTTCGATGCTTTGGTATGGATCAGCGTCAAGGGGGGCTAATACGCGTAACCATTTTGCCTCGTGCCCGGTTTCCTGGCATTGGTCTACACCTGCTAACTGACAGAGGAAAATACCGCCGGCATGCCGTTGGGCATTGGTGGCAAACTTATCGCTGACCATATGGTGGAAGGTCAGGTCAATGATCCGGGATTTAACGCAGTCTTTTGGATTATCCGACAACACGAACAGGTCTTCGGACAATTCAATAATGTTGATCCCATTGCCGACACTACCGGTGTTTCGTCTAGCCTCAAACTTTTCATGCGCAGGCTTATCTTTGATGACCAGGTGTACCAATTTAACGGCTTCTGCTAAGGTTCTCATTTTGCCACAAGTCCATCGGGCCATATAGGCATCGGCTGCCAGGCGATAATTGCGTTGCAGGATCTCCCCTCGTATTTGTTCGGCAAAGGCTAACATATCAGCCTTATTCCCAGGATTTGGTTTGGTGGCTTGCTTTTTAGGAGCGGGCAGATCTTTGGCTTGTGGTGATCTAAACAGTGCAGAGGTGATGACCACCACCCGGTTTTCCGCCAAGGCTTCTTCCCGGAACCCTTTGGCAAAACGATCGGTAGGGCCCATCCCGAATATGCTGATCTGTTCTCCGGGTACGCCGGCGTCCAGCAATTCCCGGGCTATCCGGTTGGCACGGTGGCAGGCCAGTTGAATATTTTGGCTAACGACCCCTTCCTGGCTGGCAAAGGCAAA
>JANQFB010000526.1 GCA_028278085.1 Chitinophagales bacterium | reverse complement strand
TCAGGAAAACCAGGTTGCAGGGTGGACGATCCCTATCTTCTGTAACTTTCCCCTGTAGTCCGATATGCAGTAATTGATGATCGGTTTTCCATGGGCAAGGTCCGACTTCCGTGGTAATATGGAAGGGATGTTCATCCGAAGGCTGCGGATAATCATAGGCAAAATAGTTGATCATCTCTTCGATCCTGACGGCATCTTTGGGGGGTAATTGGTGATTCCGGATAAACCGCCGTACATTACTATAGGAAGCGTTGTCAACATCGATCGAAAAGGTGGATAAAGGATTTTGACGCACTTCCAGGAATTCATTTTCATAGATCCTGTCATATTCTTCCGTATTGAATTCCGGGTGCATCTCCGCGGCAGGGGGCGGATAAGCCTGGTAGTTTTCCAGCATCGATTTATGATTGGTGCAGGCAGGCCCGAAACAAAAGTTCATCAAAATGAGGAAGGCAAGGAATGGAAACAGATCAATTGTCTTTTTCATATCTTAGTGTTTATGGATTGAATAATATTTCAAACCTAGGATCAAAATTTGCGGAAGGCAATAAAACGGATTGTAAAGCATTTGTAAATTATTTTACAATTGTTAAACATCCTTTCAACAGATCATTGATAACCTTTTCACTTAACTTATCGGAAGGCAACATGCCGGGGGCAGAACAGGTTTTTTTTCAGTTACTCAAAAAAGAAGTTGGGGCCGTATTTCGGCATAGCCATCCGGAGTGTTTGGCCGCTATTGAAGAATGGAAAGGAAGCGAGATCGAAGCCTTCCAGGATGATTTGATGGTAAAGGTACAGGGCAGGATCAGCGAAAAATGGTTTTATACCCATATCAAATCCCGGGGACATAAGCTGCCCAGGATCGATATGCTGGACCTGTTGAGCGCCTATGTCGGCCACCACAACTGGGCGGATTTTAAGAACCGGCATGCTGCTACGGTTAAGGAACTGGTTAGCAAAAACCAGGGAGATGGGGGAAAATGGCTGGAAGCCAAATATTGGCTGCCTGTTTTATTGCTGGTCGTTGGTATAGTCGGCTACCTGTTCATTTTTGGCCTAAATAACAGTATTTACCGATTTTGCTTTGTCGACGCAGATAGAAATGAGCTGATGCAAAATACTGCCATAGATGTGCTTATTCGGATCGATAGCGAATCGCCTATCCTGAAAAAAGTAGGGCCGGACGGTTGCTTCGAATGGGAATCCGAGGCTGACCATATCGAATTTGTTGTACGATCGCCTTATTATAAAACAGATACGATCAAAAGGACTTTAAACAAGAATGACCGGCAGGAATTCATTAAGCTTCAAACGGATGACTATGCCCTGATGATCCATTATTTTTCCAAGGATAAAGTAAAAGACTGGAAGGCCAGGAAGGCTCAGTTGGATAAGATGTTCCACGACAATGCCCGGATCTACCAGGTATATGCCGGCACGCAGAAAGGCATGGAATTATACAATAAGAAGGAATTCATCCGGAAATTAACGATGCCTATCGAGAGCCTGAAAAACATCGAGATCCTTAAAACCACCTATATCGGTGATAAAATTGCCGTTTTGCGGTTTAAACAATTAACCACCGACTAATTGCCTGAAAAAATGAATTATTCACGCATCATCTTGTTTTACCTGGCTTCCTTCTTTTGGTTTTCTTGTGCCAACAAAGTTTCCACCGAGGATATGGCTGAGGCGCCGGCGATGGAAACCGATGCTTTACTGGCGCAGGAATTTACGGCCAACGACCTGGATCCCGGTCAGCTCGATGTCTTTGAGATCAGGGCCCGCCAAAAGATCAAAGACCTGCTGAATTATACGGCGATCATTTCGGATCCCGACCTCGACAAGGCTATGCGAAAACAGGCCATGGACATGAGCCTTCAGTGTTTTATATCCAACAATGCCCCAATGTCATCCCTGACCGAGCCACGAGGCACCATTGCTCGTAAGTACTACCGGAAGCTTTACCAATCCGAAGGCCCCAAGGTCGAAACCCAAGCCGAGGAGGTCCGGATCACAAATAAACTGCAATACTCGGATGAAGGGGGATACCGGGGCAAGCTGACATTTATGTTAATAACAAAAATTACCCTCGCAGATTCTGTGGTATCCAGCCGATCGGAAAGGGAAGTAACTTTTTGGGTGAAAAAGATCCCCAAAGCATTTGGTGACGACAACCGACGGGTATGGGAAGTATTAATAGGAGAGATGAGGACCACGGAATAGCCTCCCCGTCGCAGAGGAAGATAATTCCGGATCCGGTAAAAAAATCGTGACCCTTTGCAACTATTTTTATCCTTTTCTCATCTTATGTATGTCGATCGATTTTATTTTTATTCAATCTTTTACCTGGCTTAAGTTTATTGGATTACCCCCAATTAAGTCGGCAAATCGGGACATCTCCCGAGCGGGCTAATGGGAGTGTTATACGATAACCGGAATATACATATAAAAAATGCAGGTATGTAATGGAGTATCGCCGGGCGCTCCGATGAAGGAATTCCTTTATACCCTCCCGGTAAAGATTGACCCGCCCCACCTTTTTTAGTTCGAACCAGTTAGCTACCATGATCAAAGATGTTCAAAAGGTTGATCCCTGTAGAGGATCAGCGCCTGATTATGAATCCTAAAAAAACAAAAAAATGTGCGGAATAGTCGGACTTATTAACAAGCAACTTACGGACAACCAATGGCAAAATGATTTGCAATTATATGTCAACACCCTCACCCACCGTGGACCGGACGCCCAGGGGATCTGGTATGACGGAGCCAAAGGTATCGGCTTCGGACATCGGCGGCTTTCGATCGTCGATCTGTCCCAAAACGGGCATCAACCGATGGATTCGAATAGCGGACGGTATACCATCACCTTTAACGGTGAGATCTATAATTACCGGGAAATAAAAGAAGAACTGATCGCATTGGGACACCGGTTTAAAAGTACTTCCGATACGGAAGTGATCCTGGGAGCCCTGGAAGAATGGAATTTGCTGGATGCCGTGGAAAAGTTCAACGGAATGTTTGCCATGGGCGTGTACGACCGGGAATTGGAAGTGATCCATTTGATCCGTGACCGGATGGGTATCAAACCCTTGTACTATTGCTATACCAATGGTATTTTCATGTTTGGCTCGGAATTAAAGCCGTTCAAGCGAAACAGCCGGATCAAGCTGGAGGTCAGCCGGAATAACCTGACCCAGTTTTTCCGCCTGGGCTATTTGCCGGTACCCATGACGGTATACAAAAATGTATTTAAAATACCACCGGGTACGATCTATACTTTCAATATGGAAACGGGGAATACTTACCAGATGACCTATTGGTCGCTGGAAGATATATTCCGTAGGGCCGATCATTCCGCTTACCGTTTATCCGAAGAAGAAACCCTGGAACAGTTGGAGGGAATATTGTCGGATGCCATTGAGTGCCGGATGATCGCCGATGTGCCGCTGGGTGCATTTTTATCCGGGGGGATCGATTCTTCCCTGGTCGTAGCGTTGATGCAAAAGCTCGATCGCAGGAAGGTTAAAACATTTTCCATCGGTTTCCGGGAAAAAGGCTATAATGAGGCGCATCATGCGGCAAGCGTAGCCAATTATCTGGGCACGGAACACCAGGAACTATATGTTTCGGACCAGGATGCCCTGAACATTATCCCCAAGTTAAAATACTATTACGACGAACCCTTTGCCGATCCCTCCCAGGTCCCGACCTTCCTGCTTTCCCAAATGACCCGGGAAAATGTAACGGTTTCCCTTTCCGGGGATGGTGGTGACGAACTTTTCCTGGGCTATGACCGGTACCTGAATAACCAAAAGATCTGGTCACGGCTGAAGTGGATTCCTACAGGCTTGAGAAAAAAGCTGGGCTATTTTCTGCAATCACCCCGTGGAGCTTCCTTGTATAAAAATTGGTTCAGCGATCCCACCATGATCAAACCCAACCGCTACGGGGAAATGATATCTTCATCATCGTTCCATGACTATTATATCAACTCGGTAAGCGCCTTCGTCAAGCCCGACCAATTGTTTAATCCCTTTATGGAAGAATCGGGACTTAAAAATACCCAAATGGAATCACCGATGAGCGAGAATATCCTGGAAGATATGATGCTTACGGATATGGCTTTATACCTGCCCGATGATATCCTGGTAAAAGTAGACCGCGCCAGTATGGCGCACGGATTGGAAGCGAGAGTACCTTTGTTGGATTATCATATGATCGAGTTTGCCATTAACCTGCCGTTGAAGTACAAATATAAAAACGGTAAAAGCAAATATATCCTGCGGCAACTGCTTAACAAGCACCTGCCCCGGCAGCTTTACGAACGTGAAAAAATGGGTTTCGGCATGCCGTTGAGCCGATGGCTGAGAGGCCCCCTGAAAGATTGGACCCATGACTTGCTAAACCCTTCCAAGATCAAAAACCAGGGGATCCTGAATCAGGACTATGTTCAAAAAGTCTGGTCGGTATTCCGGCAAGGAGACACTACTTACCTCGAGAAGCATATGTGGTGCCTGTTGGTCTTTCAGTTGTGGATGGAGGAGATGAATTGACGTCAGGTTGTATTAAGTAGGCAGTTGTTTAGTAGGCAGTCGGCAGGCGGCAAGTAGATGATACATCAATCCTTGCCGACTGCCAACTGCCTACTCCTCTTACTGCCAACTCTCCCCCTCTTGCTCTCACTCTCAAATTCCACACTCCTCTCCACCTTCCTCCTAAAAATTTTCAGAAAAAATTAATGGAATAGTCCGTCTTCCTCCGTCTATATATTGAAGATCTTTAATAGCGCCCGGGTGTGATCATCGAAACCTATTTATTGATAAAACCTGATAATTCAGCTCCAAATGGAAACTACAGCTACCGTTTTCGTCGTCGTTGAAGACAACCTCGATGGATAGAACCCTGGCCGGAAAACCCCTCACGAAATCGAAACCGTAGGGTGAGATCCCCGGAATAACCTTACTGTGATACAACAATCCATGGTTTCAATTATGGATCTATGGAAAATAATGAACATGTAAGGGTTATTTTATAACTTTACCAGGTTAAAAGATATTTTTTAATGCATCTAAATCATTGTAAACATGAGAAAACCAAACTACAGATCCCTCGGGATAAGCCTGATTGCGCTATTGTTTTACAGCAACCTCCCGGCACAGTCCTATCAAAGTTGCCCGCCCAAGATCAACGCTATTATAAAAGTTACGCCTGCTGACTATGTGAAAGAGGATTACGCGATCTACGCGGGGGAAAACGCGCAGCTAACCATTGGCCACAACAACTTGGTAGAGAGTATCGGATTTTTGGACGGTGGCCATAAAGGCAAATCCCGATCAACGGGATGGGTTCACCTGGAAAGTGGCAACAAAGTGACCGACTGGCTCGTCGCTGCGAATGTGATCCTGGGCAACAAGAACGTCCTGGATAAAGTGGTTAGCGGCAATGTCGGAACTACGGGTTGTGGCAATGCGATCGATAAAATGGCTCCGGTCCAACCGAGTGGTGTACAACCTCCTTCGGCCTTCCTGTTGGAATTTGTCAGCAGAAAAGTCTGTGAAATTTGCGGTGGCTCGGATGCTTTTTTCGATGGTAATGTCTTACCCAGCCCTACAACCATGAACACCGTACTGCATGATGAAGTGAAGTTGGTCAACGGCATTAAAGTCGAAGTGGACCAGCCCTTATATATATTTTGTAAGCTGATCATTAAAGACCTGAGTAAAATTATTGCTGCGGCAACAGGAACCGGGGATTGTCCCCCCTTGATCGCCGTTTGCGAATTGGAGGTCGAACAGGGAGGAGCCGAAAGTGTAGCCATTATGGGAGAGGTGATCAACCTGGATGGCGCCGACATAAACGGGCCATTGTTCCTGGTAGGGAATAATCCGATCGCTCATATTCAGAACAGCGTTCTCTCGGGTGGTGGTTTGGGATCGGAGATCTGTCCGCCCACTGCAATCTTTCCGGGAGGCCAGAAAACCGGTTTGCCCGAAAGCCAGGAGGTTTCATCCTTGCGGAGCTTCAGCGTTTTCCCCAATCCGGCAAGCAGCAGTTTGAATGTTGAGTTCTCCACAGCCCAGGCAGGTCCCGTTACCCTGGAACTTTGGAATACCATGGGCCAAAAACTCGATATCCTGTTCCAGGGTACCGTCGAACGCGGAGTCGTGAACCGGATCCGGTATGATGCCGGCCATTTGAATGCAGGTGTATATCTGGCCAAACTAAGGGAAGACAATGGATCGACCAGTCATGTGAAGATCCTGTTGAGCCGTTAACACCGGACTTCAACGCCTATCTTAAACCCCACGCACAGGAATAATGGGGCTGTTAGCAAGGAAGTAGAAGATTTATTTGACAAAAATTTGACACCATCTTTCCCTTCCTCTGGAAGGGTGTAGGGTTGCTTACGCTCCATAGCTTTAGCAACGGAGCGATGGGTCAATAGACATATCCGTCAAATTTTTGTCAATTTCCCAACCTTTCGAACAGCCCCTTTCGTACGAATGTACAGACTCACGCTCATCCCCTGGCCGGATGGTTGGAAAGTGTGATATGCTTGTTTCACTGACCGATTAATGCCGGTGTTATTTTGAAATCTGCTCCGTATTCTTTTAATTTGGCGGTTGCAATCGTCATTCCCCGGCCTCGTTCGCCGGTTGTTATGGATATTGCGATCAATTCGGATTAGTAAATGGGTACCTTGCACAGAACAATTGCTGTTGCAGGCTTATGTTATGCCTGCTTACTTGTACATGTACATGCAGCTACTTCTTCCGACGCCTCACCCGATGCCGGATACTGGATGAAAAAGGCGGCTGCATTTCAGCAGGCCGGCCAACATGATTCCGTACTGTATTATGTCGAAAAAGCCATACCGGCCTTTCATCTGCAAGGGGAATGGCCGGATTATTGCCTGGCCCATACCATGAAAGGCATTGCCTTGTATAAAAAACGGCAATATGAACCCGCCATCAGCAGTTTACAGGAAGCCCTGGCCACCGCCGAAGAAAATCCCGGAGTCGAAGATTCGCTATTGGCACAGGCCAACATCTATTTAGGCGTGGTTTGGCATACCCGCGGGAATTATGATGACGCCCTGGTAAGGTATCGAAAAAGTCTGGCCATTAATCAAAAGATCTACGGAGAAGAACATCCGGATGTGGCCACCTGCTATTACCGCATCGGTATCATCATCAAAGAATTCGGGGATTACCACAAAGCATTCGACTATTACCGTAAAGCCCTGGGCATCCGGAAAAAGCTAGATCCTGTCCCCCACAAGGACCTGGCCGCAACGTTGAATCAGATCGGTTATATCCGTAAAACCATGGGGCAGTTCGAAACTTCTCTCCGCGACTACAGGCTTTCCCTGGATCATTACCTTGAGATCTTTCCCAGGGAGAACAAATATGTCGCCAACACCTATAATAGTTTAGGCAATGTGTATTATGATATGGAAGACTATGAGCAGGCGCTGAACCATTATGATACCTGTCTGACCCTGTTCCGGCAAGCTTATGGCGGTGAACATTTCCGGCCCGTTGCGCTGGTCTATAACAATATGGGGGCGACCTCCTTTAAGTTGAAACGTTATGACACCGCCCTCCGGAATTATGAACGGTCATTGCCGATCTGGAAAGACCTGCTGGGCGATATTCATCCCGACATAGCGCTGTTACAAAACAATATCGCGGAAGTTCACCTGGCCCGGCGCAACTTTCCCCAAGCCCTGCAGCATATCCAGCAGGCATTGCTGGCCATGATCGTTCCGGGCAGTAAGCTTACCCAAGCAGGCAACCCGGGGTTAGCGGACATCATTTATAAGATCAATACTTCCGGAACGTTAGGCCTAAAAGGAAAATGTTTGCTCGAAAGGGCGGGTTACCGGATAAAAAGTTCGGGATCGACCGATCCGGCAGTACAAAAAGATCTGCTGGCCGCCTTCGAAACTTTGGAGTTGGCTGCCGCAGTGGTCGATGATATCCGGAAAAGTTATACCCAAAAAGGATCCAAGCAATTATTGGCCGGTCATGTCAAACGGATCTACGAAAACCTGATCCATGCGGCGATCTGGCTCCACGAAAGTAGTGGCGACCCTCGATACCGCGAGGCTGCGCTGGCCTATGCCGAAACCAGTAAATCCATCATTTTATTGGAGAACATCCATGCTTCAACAGCGATCCGGTTTTCCGGCATTCCTGACAGCGTTCAAACCCGGGAAAAAGATCTGGCCGTGAACATTGCCCAAATGGAGCAACAGATCCTGCTCGAAAAGAAAAAGGGGGCAGCCACAGATACGGAAGCCATCGACTATTGGCAGAATTTGCTGTTCGCCGATAAACAGGCCTATGAAGAAATGACCCGAAGATTGGAAGAAGATTATCCGGGGTATTACCAACTGAAATTCGATGTGCATACCCCGACTTCCGAAGAGATCCGGCAAAAACTCCCGGATGCACAATCAGCCCTGATCAATTATTTCGTCGGCGACAGCCAGCTATACCTGTTTTTGATCTCCAAGGACGATTTTGTGATCAGATCCGTTAGCAAGCCTGCTGATTTCGACCGGCAACTGACCACCTTCCGTGACCTCGTTTCATCCGCTAACCATACTGCCGATCCGGAAAAAAGCTTCGATCAATATACCCGGCTGGCGCATGGTTTATACCGGACACTGCTAGCCCCACTGGAAGAATGGTTGCCTACAAAAAATGAGGATCCGGGTTCCGAAATTCGCCGCTTGATCATCGTACCCGATGGCTTATTGGGCTATTTGCCATTCGAGGCATTTTTAACCGAGCTTCCGGAGGGATCTGCCCCGGACTACCGGCAGTTGAATTATCTGATCAGATCATATGTGGTTGCTTATCATTATGCAGTTTCCTTATTTACCCGGGAGCCGGCATATGAGCAGCCCCCAGCCCTGGCCTATGCGGGATTTGCACCGGGGTTTAAGGCCATTGCGGCGGCTGAAGATACCGCAAAACCGGTCTACAGAAGCGACCTGGATCCTTTGCCTTGGGCAGAGCAGAGTGTTTCGCGGGTGAGCGACCTGTTAGGAGGGAAGCACTATTTGAAAGATCAGGCCACGGAAAGGGTATTTAAATCGGAAGCGCCTGATGCAGGCATTATTCACCTGGCTACCCATGCCCTGGTCGATGACGGTAATCCCCTGCAATCCAGGTTTATCTTATCGGCCGATACCGGTGGCGTCGAAGACGGCCTCCTCCATGCTTACGAATTGTTTAATCTCCGGCTACCGGCCCATCTGGCGATCTTAAGTTCCTGCAATACCGGCTATGGTAAACTCGTGCAGGGTGAAGGTATCATGAGCCTGGCCATGGGATTTACCTATGCGGGCTGTCCGAGCATGGTGATGAGTCTCTGGGAAGTTACCGACAACAAGCAAACCACTGATATCATCGGCAGTTTTCTCCGGGCCGTAAAGATGGAAACCGATAAAGATCTGGCGCTGCATCAGGCAAAACTGGATTACCTGGACAAGGCCGATGAAAATACGGCCCATCCCTTTTTTTGGAGCGAATTGGTATTGATCGGTGATACGGTTCCGCTGAGCATGGGGTCGATATTTAGCCTGACCGAATGGTCAATTATCGGTATCGTTGGCTTGATCGCGGTTATTCTGATATTTGTCCGGCAAGGGGAGCCCTATCCCAAAAAAAAGCGGTCATAAGGCTTCTATCCCGGATAACAAGGCTTCTGCTTTTTGCCGGTAAGAACTATTGCCGGCCATCAATCGGTCGATATGGAATTTGGCCTGGTCGATATTGCCAGTTCGAAGGTAAGCTAATGCCAGGTACCAATGTGCAGGAGATTCCCAGACCGGGTCATTTTTTTGTTCCACCTTCGATAAGTGATGAATGGCGTTAGGGGATTCGCCTTCCGACAGGTAACACAAAGCGGTATAGAATTGAACAGAAAGATCGTCTGGGTTTTCCACTAGCAACTCCCGGAAGATAGGCAATGCCTCTGCATAAGCACCCTTGTCATAGAATTGCATAGCCTTGCCCAGCGCGTCGGAGGGCTTATCATTTCGGGTAACCGGGGCAATGATATTTTGATAAGGTTCAAAATGTGCGATGTAAAGCTTTTCCGGATTTTGGGCAAACTGGCTGGTCCAGATCCAATAGGAAAAGGGCAGTACGATAATCAAAACAATGGCAGCATATTGCAGGATCCTTTGCCGGGGAAAGGATACCACACGGCCTTCATCCGCCAGCTCCTGAACTTTTTTGTCGAATACCGTTTTAAACCCATCCAATTGGTCCTTATCGAATGCTCCTTTTCTGAACTCCTGGTCGAGGTTTTCCAGGGATGCCGTACATAGCGCGCAGGTTTGCAGGTGATCTTCGATGGTCCGGATCTCCGGATCGTTCAGTTTGTTGTGAAGATAGGACACCATTTTCTCCATGGGGATACAGCTATTTTCAGCATCCTGTTGATGTAAGCGCTGGTTTAAATCTTCCATAGTGTGATTGGCGATCTTTTGGATGATTTAGCCTTCATACCGACCCTTTTTTATAAGACTGCCGGAGTTTTCGTATCGCCCGGTCCCTTAATCCTCGCAGTTGATTAAAGGTCAAACCTGTTGTCTGCATAACCTCATGATACGATTTTTCTTGTAAATAAATCAGATCTATACAATTCCGTTCATGCTCATTTAATAGCTTTAGTGTATTGGATAGACGCAATTTTTCCGATTCATCCATCAATTTTTTTTCAACATTTTCATCGGTCTCTTCAAAGATCTCGGAAATATCAGGCACTTTTTTGTTTTTCCGGTGCTGATCGATGATCATATTCCTGACCAGCGAATATAGCCAGGCTTTGAAATTCTGTATCGACTGGCTTTTCAGCTTCTCTACGATCTTCAGGAACACTTCCTGGGCGAGGTCTTCGATATCCGCATCATTTTTAAAATGTCCCAGGCAGATCCCGGCAATTTGCCCCGAATAACGGTGCAATAATTCCGCTACCAGCTTGGGATCGGGCCGGTTTTGATACATGTCGATCAGTTCCTTGTCGGAAAAATCCTGATACAGGCTCTTCTCGCTAGCAGGTTGACGGCTTTTGAACCAGGTGGCAAAAAATTTGGCCATCGATGAACTACGGGTTACAGGGCAAAGAGATTATATATTACCGTTGGTAAAGATAAAATTTATTAGAAAAGAAGGGCAAAGGTATCGGGAAAATGAACCCGGAATATCAATATTTTTTCCCGCCGGATACCCGGAGTTTATCTCGGGAAGTTTTATACATAAAAATTATTAAATAAGTAATAAATGATTTGAATAACATTTGCCGTCCCGCGTAGAATTACCTACAAAATAAATGCTAGTTTCGTGGTTAATTTCCTATCTTGTAGCCTGGCTTATAAGAGAGTTGTAAAGCTGTGAGCGGATAGTGCAATTGTAAACGAAGAAAACCCCTTGAACGCTTATGATGAAGTTGATTTATGGCCTGCTAACCATTCTTTTTTGTTCCGGATTAAACATCGTTAATGCCCAAAATAATGCACCGATCGCTGCTGCGGATACGGATAGCACGGTAGAAGGCGTTGCCTTAACAATAAGTGTATTGTCGAATGACAGCGATCCGGATGGGGATAATTTTTTCCTGACCATTGCCGGCAGCTTTCCGGGTGGATCCGATAATTTAAGTACGCAAGGCGGAACATTTTCCATCGAGGATAACGGCACACCGGCCGATAGTACAGACGATTATATCGATTATACACCACCGGGCAGTTTTGTTGGTACCGATACCTTTTATTATGTGATCACCGATCCGGCTGGGGATAAGGATACAGCCCTGGTAGCTGTTAAGGTAAAACCAGGCAACCAAAGGCCAGACCTGGGGGATGATGTAGCCGTAGCCTTTGAGGATTCTTTGGTGGTGATCGATGTCAAAGCCAACGATAGCGACCCCGATGGCGACCCCTTTTTTACCATTATTGTCTCGAACGGCCCTTCGGATGGTTCCACCCTGATCCTGGGGAGCGATAGTATCCGCTATATACCCGATCCCGATTTTTTCGGACTGGATTCATTTGACTACCAGTCGATCGATATCAAAGGCGGACTGGATACGGCCAAAGTCGTGGTTACAGTCCTTAATACCCCCGACAAGCCCGACGCCATCGATGACGTCCATTCCACACCGGAGGATATTTTGGCTGCGGTAGATGTGCTGGACAATGATATCGACATCGATCTGAGCAGCCTTTTTATTGCCCGGGCAGGCAGCTTTCCCGGCAGCAACGATAGTTTAAGCACCCGGGGTGGGTCGGCGATACCCCATGATAACGGAACACCGGCCGATAGTACCGATGATTTTGTAGCCTATTTACCGACCCTGGATTATACCGGGATGGATACCTTTTATTATGTCATCATCGATCCGGCCGGATTAATGGATACGGCAGAAGTGATCATGACCGTCAACCCGGTGAACGACCCGCCTCAGGCTGTTGATGATCTGATTACCTCCCCGGAAGATGTCACCGTCGTGATCGATGTCAGGGCCAATGACAGCGATCCTGAAAATGATCCCTTGACAACGGCCTCCATTGTGTTGGCCCCTGTTCATGGGAGTGCGAATATCCTGAACAGTGATAGTATCCAATATATCCCGGACCTGAATTTTTTCGGCGTCGATAGTTTACGCTACAGGATCAATGATACGGTGCCGGGCTTCGATACCGCGGTGGTGGTCATTACCGTCGATCCCGTTGACGATCCTCCCGTAGCCATCGATGATACCACGGCAACGACAGAAGATATCGGCCTCCCGGTCGACGTTTTGATCAACGATTTCCATGTCGACAACGACAATTCTCTGATATCCCATGCCGGCAGCACGCCGGGCGCCAACGATTTGTTCAGCGCCCGGGGAGGAACACTTGTGATCAATGATAACGGAAGCCCGGCTGATAGCACGGATGATTTTATCGACTATACGCCTGGCCTCAATTATTTTGGGAACGATACTTTCTATTATGCCCTGACCGATCCCCAGGGATTAATGGATACGGCAAGAATGCTGATCACGGTTACACCGGTCAATGATCCGCCGCTGGCCAATAACGATACGGTTCAAACGCCCGAAGACCAGACCTTACTGATCGATGTGCAGGGCAATGACCTGGACCCGGAAAACGATACCCTGTCGACCGTTTTGATCATCGAATCACCGGTAAACGGTGGCGCCGCAATTCTTAACAACGATTCGATCCAGTATATACCCAATCCTAACTTTTTCGGATCCGATTCCCTCCAATATCGGCTGAGTGACAACAAAGGCGGGCTGGATTCAGCCTGGGTGTTGATCACGGTTACTTCAGTGAATGACCGGCCGGTTGCTATGCCGGATACCGTGGCCACGCTCGAAGATATCCTTGTAAATATCATGGCTTTGATCAACGATAGTGATGTCGACGGCGATAACTTCCTGATCACGGCTGCCGGCAGCGATCCGGGCAGCAATGATCTCGCGAGCCGTCAGGGGGGCGCTTGTTTGATCGATGATAAC
>JANQFB010000474.1 GCA_028278085.1 Chitinophagales bacterium | reverse complement strand
ATAGCCTGGGCTGGCGTACCACCATTAATGGGCAGACCTACCCGGTTATTGAAATGAAATCAGGGGAAGTGCAGCGCTGGCGGTTTATCCACGGCGGGGTCAGAGAAACGGTTATGTTAAAGTTCGATGGACATCAGTTGCATGAAATAGCCATGGATGGCATTGCCCTGGGCCGTATCGAAACACAGGATTCCGTTGAACTGGAGCCCGGATACCGGAGCGATATTTTGGTGAAAGCCCGCAATTTTGATAAGGATACGGTCTTGTTCCTGATCGATGAAGCCACCAGTGAAGCGAATGCCCTGAACCGGGTATTCGAATCTCCCAAGATCCTGGCCATTGTGAAAATATCCGCCCAATCCGATGATATGCCCTTGCCATCCAGCAGCAGCCTGGCGGCCTATGCACCTTTCAAAACCATTACCCCGGAGGAGTTGAACGGGGAAAAACAAAAAGTGGTATTTAATATTTCCAACGGCTGTTTTACCGTAAACGGCAGGCCCTTCAGTATGGAACATCCGCCCCGGGAGCTAGTCTTGAATACAGCCAGTGAATGGGAAATATCTTCGCTACTGGCCAGCCATCCATACCATATCCACGTGAACCACTTCGAATTGTTTTCCGTGGAAGATACGGCAGGCAATATCATCAAGAAGTTCGATCCTCCGATCTGGAAAGATACCTATATGGTAAAGGTCAATGAGATCGTCAGAATACGGTCGCGGTACAAGGATTTCGATGGTGAGTTTGTTTTGCATTGCCATATCCTCGATCATGAAGACCAGGGCATGATGGAATTGGTTAAGATCGTTGATAAAGGTTTGCCGGCGTTGTAGTGGCGGTTTACCCTTCACCAGCCCTTGGTGGAAAGCTGGCAGTTGTTAAAATCGTGTCAGAATTGTGTTAAATTTGACGTAAAATTAACGCAATACTGTGTCTGGCTTATTTGCGTGAACGATATGCCCGGTAAGTTTCCAGCGCCTCTTTATATTCGGGGCTGATGGATATCAGGTAGTCTTGCTTGATTTTTTGCGCTGCGCTGGCTTTTTTCCGCAAGTCGATGTAGGTTTCATCTTCGGCCTTTACCTTGGCTTTCCACGCGGCCAGCGCTTCCTTGTCATTTTTCATAACAGCCTCGGTATAGCCGGGTAAGGAGGTGAGATATTCGTAGGAGGCGTTGGTTTTTTCTTTGGCGTCCAGGATCAGGTCGACGGCTTTTTGATCTGTTTTTTCTTTCAGCAAAGCGGATTCAACCGATTTCATTGTACTCCTTGCCGCCTTTACCTTTTCCTTTGATGGGGCTTCTTGTGCCGAAAGCTGTCCTCCAATGAGCAAAAGGGTCAGTAACAAGATCTGTTGCAAAGATTTCATATCCGGGATTTACAGCGTATGGCTCAATGGTAATTAGCTAATAAAGATACTTATCCCGATCAGGAATAAAAAAAATATTTTGAAAATAGGGCAGGTAAAGCTGATCACATCCACTATCAAAGTGAGTGAAGAAGCTAGGGTGCCGTGGAGGTTGCGCCATTATTTGTGGCTCCGGATGAGGAATGCATCCTGAAATGTTAATGACATGTTAATGCTGCCCACCGGCATAAAAAACTACCCGGAATAAGCTATATTTGTTGATGATGTCTGCTCGTAAAGTATGGTTTTCGGGTTTATTACTGATGATCTATTCCATAGGTTATGCGCATGAATTGCTTCCGCATTGCCATATAGACCATCCGGTCGACCACATCGCCCATGAAGCCGGCCATCATCACCATGAACATTTACCGCACGATGCGCTCGCCCATGATCATATCGTGCATGATCAGCACCTCGATCACGGTTTGTTTGATTTTGTGATATGCCTGTTGAATGAATGGAAGCATCCGCTCGTCGATATGCCTCATTTATCCATGCCGGCGGCAAATGCGAATGCCGGTTCGGTCAAAACCTTTGTATCCCTCCTATGTTTTAGCGCGATAGTTGATCCGGTGGAAAGCAAGATCGATCCTCATCCCGATCTTGTGCTCCAACCGGCCGGACCAGACCTGATATTAAGCAATTGTCCACATAGAGGGCCCCCTCCTTCTCCGGCGAACGATTGTTCTCCGCAATTCCTGACCTTAACCTGATCTTTAGTTGGATCAGCGAATATCCGGCTTGGTGCAGCGGGCAGGATAGAACGAGGATCAGACCGGATCCCGGAGGGCTTTTTTCAGAAAGCATTTAATCTTATAGACCGGTAATTGAATAGCGGCGATAGCCTTTGTGCTTTCGGCTGTAAAACCATTTGATCATGATAGATAAACTCATATCCTTTTCCATCCAACAAAAACTGCTGATAGGCTTGTTTGTGATCGGCCTGGCGGGCTGGGGGATATATTCATTCTACCAGATCCCTATTGATGCCGTACCGGATATTACCACCAACCAGGTACAGGTGATCACCCAGTCGCCTACGCTGGCGGCCCAGGAAGTCGAACAGTTTGTAACCTTTCCGGTAGAGATCGCCATGTCGAATCTGCCGGATGTGGAAGAGATCCGGTCGATCTCTAGGTTCGGGATCTCCGTGGTAACGGTGGTTTTTGAAGAACATGTCGATATATACCTGGCCCGGCAACTGATCTCCGAACAATTAAAGATCGCCGAAGATGAGATCCCCCGTGGTTTCGGGATCCCGGAATTAGGGCCTATCACTTCCGGCCTGGGGGAGGTGTACCAATATGTATTGCATACCCTGCCGGAATATGATACGGTGTATTCGGATATGGACCTGCGTTCGATCAATGATTGGATCGTCAAGCGTCAATTGGCCGGTACACCGGGGGTTATTGAGGTCAGTGGCTGGGGCGGCCATCTAAAACAATATGAGGTGGCCTTGAACCCGGAAAAGCTGAACAGCATGCACCTTACCATTAGCGATGTGTTCGAAGCCCTGGCAGCCAATAACGAAAATACCGGTGGCAGCTATATTGAAAAACGCTTTAACACCTATTTTATCAGGGGCGAAGGGCTGGTCAAAACGCTGGATGATATCGAAAAAATTGTCGTGAAAACCATCAATGGGATCCCGGTATATATCCGTGATATCGCCAAAGTAGGTTATGGTAGTGCGCCCAGGTATGGGGCGATCACCTGGAATGGCCAAGGTGAAGTGGTCGGTGGCCAAACCCTGATGCTCAAAGGAGAAAACTCTTTCGAGGTGGTGAAAGCGGTTAAAAAGCGGGTGGAAACGATCAAAAAATCGCTCCCGGAGGGGGTAGTGCTGGAACCTTTTATCGACAGGTCCGAATTGATCGGACGGGCGATCGGTACAGTTACCAAAAACCTGGTGGAAGGCGGATTGATCGTTATCCTTATCCTGGTCCTGCTGCTGGGAAATCTCAGAGGTGGGTTGATCGTGGCCTCTGTCATTCCGCTGGCCATGTTGTTTGCCATGGGAATGATGAACCTGTTCGGCGTGTCGGCGAATTTGATGAGCCTGGGTGCCATTGATTTCGGGTTGGTGGTGGATGGTTCGGTGATCATAGTCGAAGCCATTTTACACCGGCTTACTTCCCGCTTTAACGGTCAGCATCTGACCCGGCCACAAATGGAAAGCGAAGTCAATACCGCAGCATCCAAGATCAGGAGTTCTGCCGCTTTTGGTGAGATTATCATATTGATCGTTTATCTCCCGATACTGGCGCTGGTCGGGATCGAAGGCAAGATGTTCAAACCTATGGCGCAAACGGTGAGTTTTGCCATTGCAGGGGCACTGATCCTTTCCATGACCTATGTGCCCATGATGAGCGCCTTGTTCCTCAGCAGGAATATACGCCAAAAAAGAACACTGTCCGACCGGTTTATATCATGGTTGTGGAAAGGGTACCGTCCGATGATCGGCATGGCCCTGAAAAGGAAAGCCTTGGTTCTGATGGCCGCTATCGTGTTGTTCGGGTTGAGTTTGTCGACCTTTAACCGCCTGGGCGGAGAGTTCATTCCAACGCTGGAAGAAGGGGATTTTGCCTTGCATCAGATCCTGCCTCCGGGTAGTTCACTCCAGCAAAGTATCGAGATCTCGGAGAAGATCCAGCGGTTGCTGCTGGAATCGTTTCCGGAAGTAGAAACGGTGGTCAGCAAGATCGGTACTTCGGAAATCCCTACCGATCCAATGCCTATAGAAGTAGGGGATATCATGGTCAGGATGAAACCCAAGGAAAAATGGGTTTCCGCCTCTACCAAAGAAGAAATGTTTGAAAAAATGGAGCAGGTCCTCACAAAGATACCCGGTGTGCAGTATGAATTTACACAACCGATCCAAATGCGTTTCAATGAATTGATTGCCGGGGTAAGGGAAGATATTGCCATTAAAATATATGGAGAGAACCCGGAGATCCTGTATCAAAAAGCCAGGGAAGCCGAAAGTATTATTTCCAATATTCCGGGGGTGGCCGATATCAGGGTAGAACAGACCCAGGGTCTGCCCCAGATGATGGTCCGTTACGACCGGAATAAGGTTGCCAGGTACGGATTGAATATCAGGGACCTGAATACGGTATTAAGAACGGCATTTGCCGGCGAGACTGCCGGCGTTGTGTTTGAAGAAGAAAGAAGGTTCGACCTGGTGGTGAGATTGGAAAAAGACTACCGGCGAAGCATTGAACATATCCGGGAACTCTATGTTCCTTTGCCGAATGGCAACCAGATACCGTTGAAAGAGGTTGCAGACATTGTATTTGAAGCCGGGCCGATGCAGATCTCCAGGGATGATGCTAAGCGAAGGATCGTTATCGGGGCAAATGCCCGCAACCGGGATATCGAGAGTATGGTGGAAGAGATCGGGGAAAAGCTCGATGCCAGCCTTAATTTGCCACCCGGTTATTATATCCGGTTCGGAGGACAGTTCGAAAACCTGGTGGCGGCGAAAAAACGGCTTTCCATAGCTGTTCCGGTTGCCCTGCTGCTGATCTTTGTTTTATTATTCTTCACCTTCGGCAGTTTCAAACAGGCCTTGTTGATCTTTACCGCAATCCCCCTTTCAGCGATCGGTGGGATCTATGCACTTTGGATCCGGGATATGCCTTTCAGTATTTCCGCGGGGGTGGGTTTTATCGCCCTTTTTGGCGTTGCCGTTTTGAATGGGATTGTGCTGATCGGCTATTTTAATCAACTCAAAGAAGAAGGGATCATGGATATCAGGGAACGCATTCTAAAAGGTGCAAAGGTGAGGTTAAGGCCGGTGATCATGACAGCGGCGGTGGCAGCGCTCGGTTTCCTGCCGATGGCCTTATCCACATCTGCGGGTGCGGAAGTTCAGCGACCTTTGGCTACCGTGGTGATCGGCGGATTGATCACGGCTACCCTGCTGACCTTACTGGTATTACCGGTACTCTACAGCATTTTTGACCGGTTTAACTACCCAACCATCCGGAAAAAAGGCATGGTCTCCATGATCGTCCTTGGAGTGATCCTTATGCTGCCGAATTTCGCCCGGTCGCAAAACGCAGATACCTTAACCCTGGAAAAAGCCGTTCAACTGGCCAAGGAAAACCATCCCGCTGTCAAAGCCGCCCAACTGGCCATTGAAAGACAGGTCAAACTGAAAAAAACAGTTTTTGATCCGGATCAAACTCGTTTGACCTATTCCCATGGTCAGTTGAATTCGGGTATCATCGATTACCAATGGCAGGTAAGTCAAAAATTCAGGTTTCCCACGGCATATATTTCCCGGGGAAAATTGCAAGCCGAAAAGATCACTTTAAGCCGGCAGGCTTTAGCGGTTACCAGCCAGGAGTTGGAGCGGCGGGTGCGGAAGGCATGGTGGCAATTGGCGTATCATGAAGCCCGTTTGCAACTGTTCACCGATGTTACAAGGATCTATAAGAATTTTGCCGACGCGGCTTTGAAACGCTATCAAGCCGGAGAGACCAATCTCCTGGAAAAAACCAGCGCTGAAGGGCAATATCATAAGATTATCCTGGAGAGGACCCAGGCAGCGGCTGATTTGGAGATCAGTCGTCAACAGTTGATGCAATGGTTGGGCAAGGAGGTTATGATCCTCTTACCCCGGCATGCTTTGAAAAATAGCGAGGCAGCTTCCTCCCAAACCGCGGTACCTGTTGATAATCCGTCTGTCAATTATTACCGTCAAAACATTCATGTAGCCAACCGGGCCTTACGACTGGAACGGTCCGGTTTTCTCCCGGATTTAAGTGTTGGCTACTTCAACCAGCAGATCAATGGTATTACCGGTTTGAGCGGCCTGCAATTCGGCATAGGAATTCCCTTGTTCTTTTGGCCGCAACAGGGGAAGGTTCAGGCAGCCAAACTGGGCTATGAGATCGCTAATGCCGAATATGAGGCGCAATTGTTATCGGTTTCCACCTTATATCAAACCCGGCAGGCCCAGGTAAATAAACACCGCCTAACTATGGAATGGTATGAAACCAGCGGATTGAGAACTGCGGATGAATTGATGCGTTTCGCCACCAAGGCTTACATGGCCGGCGACCTCGGTTACAGGGGCTATATCGATCATGCCGATCAGGCGATGCGTATTAAAAAGGCCTATCTCGAAGCATTGAACCAGTATAAGCAGGCGGTGACCGAACTCAACTTTTTAACCGGCGAATCAGGCCCCTAGAACCAATATTATTTTGACCAGGAAAAGATAAACCTATTCATATGAAAAAGCTAACGATCAGGCATACCATCCTACTTGCGACAACAGCTTTATGGCTAATCCTCTCCTTAGGATGTAAGCCTGAAAAAACTGTTGAAAACGAAGGCCATTCGCATTCAGCACATGGAGGCCATGAGGAAGAAGTTCATCTACTGCAGCAGCAAATGGAAGTTATGGGTATTGAACTGGGGCAGTTCCAATACCTGGATCTATCGGCAACGGTCAAGGCAAGCGGTCATCTGGAATTACCGCCGCAGAACAAAGCCAGTTTAAGTGCAGTGATGCGTGGACGGGTGAAGCAGATCAATGTACTGGAAGGGGATTATGTTAAAAAAGGACAAACCCTGGCGTTGTTGGAGCACCCGGATTTTATCGAGATGCAGGAGCAATACCTGGCTTCCGGCAGCCAATTGAGATTTTTGGAAAAAGAATACCTTCGCAAGCAGCAATTATTCGGTGACAGTATCAGTTCGGCGAAGGCATATGAGCAAGCCGAGAGCGCGTACCGGTCGGCCCTGGCGAAGGTAAACGGATTGAAGGCAAAGCTGCAAATGCTGGATATCGATATGAATACCCTGGAACAAGGCCGCTTTGTTTCCGATATGCCGGTTCGGTCGCTGATCAACGGTTATGTCCGTTCTATTAAGATCAATATCGGGATGTTTGTCCGGCCCGAACAGGAAATGTTCGAAATTCTCGATAACGAACATATCCATCTTGATCTGATGGTTTATGCCAATGATATCGACCAGGTTAAAAATGGCCAGAAAGTGATCTTTTCCCTGACCAACGCCACGGAGGAAGTTTTTCAGGGGGAGATATTTGCTGTCGGTAAGTCGTTCGAGCAAGAACCCAAAGCCATGCGGGTACATGCGGAAATTGAAAATAAAACAGGTAATCTGCTGCCCGGCATGTATGTGGATGCCCGCATCGTCGTTCGGGAACAAAAGGTAAAAGCATTACCGGATGATGCGATTGTTACCGACGGGGGATTGCCTTATATTTTTGTCCTGAAGCCATCCTCCGGTAGCCATATCCATCAACCGGGAGAAGCGCATGATAACGAGGGTTCACCTCATGAGGAACACGTATTCCGGAAGATCGAAGTCAGTACCGGTATTAAAGATATCGGCTATACGGAAGTAGTACCGGCCTATAATCTTCCCGACCATATTAAAATTGTTACCAAAGGCGCCTTTTACCTGTTGGCAGAAATGAAGAAAGGCGAGGGCGGACATGGTCATCACCACTGATAAATGCAATTATTTAATCGTTAAATACTTTGGATCATGCATAAATTGACAGTTATTTTAAGTGCAGCTTTATTTCTTGTTATCACAAGCCTCTCCGGCTGTGGTAATCAGTCTCAACCGGACACATCCGAAACAAACGCTTCTGAAACCGTGGAGCAACAACAGGGCCATCATCATGCGGTGGTTTATCAATGTCCGATGAAATGTGAAGGGGATAAAACTTATGACAAAGCCGGAAAATGCCCCGCCTGCGGCATGGACCTGGAGGAAATGGATCATGGACATGATCACGATCATTCCCATGGTGATCATCAGCATTGACCCGTTCGGTAAGGGATAGCCTCTCTACTAAGGAGGGCTTGTCCGTCAATTGGGCGGCTAAGCCCACATCCGGTACCGGTCTGCAAAAGATTCACGGCAAAGGCTTCAGTAATTGAAAATATTTAATATATTGGTATAGCCGTTTGCCCCGATGACGGATACGAGGAATGAACCGGGATCATATTTCCGGTTGATTCCCTAAGCTGATGAAACAGTCGTTACTATTCATATTGATAGTTATAAGCCTGTCCACTGCCGGTAAAGGTCCGCCATTGGCAGATTCTCTAAAGGGACTTCTCGTAGCTGCCGATTCCGATTCCGCGAGAATCGAGCTGCGTTATCAATTAGTCCGGCAATATTGTTTCCGGGATCCTGACACCGCGTTGCTCCTGGTAGAGGAAGCTTTGAACCTGGCCCGGCAATCGAAATATCGACCGGGCGAGGCGACCGGTTTGGCCTGGATAGGATTTTTGTCTAAACTAAAAGGGGACTTTTATGGATCGCTCGATTATTATGGGCGTGCTTTGAGCCTTGCGCAAGAGATCGGTGATAGTCTCAAAATTTCCAATTATGCCAGCAGCCTGGGAACCATTCTCTATGATCAGGCCAGGTATCCAGAAGCTTTGGAATACTATTATCAATCCCTTCGAATTGCTGAAAAACTAAAAGACACCATTCACATTGCCCATGCTTATGGGAACATCGGTATTGTTTTTAAAAAACAAGGAGATTTTGAGGAAGCTCTGAACTTTTATTACCGGAGCCTGGAATTAGATGAAACCCAGGATGATTCTACCGGGATGGCGGTGACCATGAACAACCTTGCCGAGATCTACCGCCAGCAAAATGAAACCGACAGCGCCCTGTTATACCACAAACGAAGCCTTAAAATAAAGGAAAGGCGCAGCGATCACCGGAGTATTGCGATCTCTTTATCCAATATCGGTCAGATCTATTCTGATATATCCGTATTGGATACGGCGCTTCAATACCACCAAAGGGCTTTGTCGATCAGCGAGTCGATCGGTGATAAGTCGGGTGTTGCTTCATCCCTGGCTTCGATCGGCCATATAAAGTTGGAATTGGGTTTGCCGGTCAAAGTTGCCCTGGGTGATTTGCAGCGGTCGTTGGATATGGCCAAAGAACTGGGCGCTCCAATGATCCTGGAAGTGGTGGCCGGTGAATTGAACAGGCTATACCGGAAAATGGGGCATTGGGAAAAAGCTTTGGAGATGTATGAACTATATATTACCATGCGCGACAGCAGCATCAACGAAAAAAATGCCAAAGCCGCCATTAAACAGCAAATGGCCTATGAATTCGAAAAGAAGGAAGCCCTGCTGAAAGCGGCCCGGGAAAAGCAGGCCCTGGTCCACCGGGAGAAAGTCAAGCGGCAGGAGCTCACCATTTGGTCGGTAGCGACCGGTTTGTTATTGGTCATTATTTTTTCCGTCTTTCTTTACAATCGTTTCAAGATCACCCAGCAGCAAAAAAATGTGATCACCGAACAAAAACGGGAGGTGGATGAAAAGAACCGACATATTACCGATAGTATCAATTACGCCCAAAAGATCCAGGAGGCGATCTTGCCTTCAAAGGAGACTTTCGACAGCGTTTTCGGTCGGGGCAATCATTTCATTCTCTTCAAGCCCAAAGATGTGGTTAGCGGCGACTTTTACTGGATCCATGAAACTACGGACCAAAAGATCATCTGGGCGGCAGCCGATTGTACGGGGCACGGCGTACCGGGCGCTTTTATGAGCATGATCGGCACCAGTTTGTTGAATGAGATTGTCATTGAAAAAAACATCAGTCAATCCGACAGGATACTCAATGAGCTAAGAACCGGTATCAAAAAAGCGCTTGGCCATTCCACTGCTTCCGACAGCCACAAGGATGGCGTGCCGTCCGAAACTTCAGTGAAGGAGGCTTTGTCGTCCAAAACTTCAGTGAAGGAGGCTTTGTCGTCCGAAACTTCAGTGAAGGACGGGATGGACATCGCCATTTGTGTGCTGGATCGAGCCAGGCACCAACTACAATATTCCGGCGCCTATAACCCGTTTTATTTGATCAGGGAAACTGCTAACCTTGAAACAGAGCCGACTGACAGAGCCTGGAGTAAAACGATCCGGGATAAGAATCAACTGCTGTTGGAAATGAAAGCCGACAGACAACCTATCGGCATCTATATTTCGGAACAGCCTTTTTCCCAAAAGATCATTCCGGTCCAAAAAGGAGACCGCATTTATACGTTTAGCGACGGTTTCGTAGATCAGTTCAGGGGCAGCGGCAATCCGGTCGCAACGGCCAGGGTGGGGAAAAAGTTTGGGGCACAGCGGTTCCGGGAAACCTTGCTGGCCGGAAGCGATCGTCAAATGGAAGATCAGCATCTACTACTGGAGGAAACTTTTGAGGCCTGGAAAATGGAACACGACCAGATCGATGACATATGTATTTTAGGGGTAAAAATATAACCGGGTTAAATTAACGTGCGAAAGCTATTCACCTTGCTGTTTTGCTTTGGGGCTTTTCTTTCCAATGGTGGGGAATTCGCCGACAGATCCTTTTACCTGATCGATTCACTTCAATGGGAAAAAGTAAGTGAGCAGGACCGGGCAATGATCGATTCGGTGCTTGAACTTTATCATAGAGAGCAAAGGGATACGGCAAAAGTGAAGTTGTTGGACTATATCATCGAATCCTGTTGGGATGATGAGATATGGCCCAGGTACAATCACTTTTTACATGAGTTTGTCAAGCAGCGATTGGCAGCCGGGGACCTTACTCCGGCGGAAGCGTATTTTTTCAAGAAAGCGCTGGCTGCTTCCATTAGCAACTTCGGTTTTATTAATGATAATTTGGGAAACATCCCACAGGCCCTCGAAAACTTCCGCGAGAGTATCCGCCTCCAGGAGGAGATCGGTGATTACCGCGGGGTCGCTATTTCGCTCACCAATACTGCGGTTGTTTATTATCGAATGGGAGAATTAGATAAGGCCCTGGAATATTTTATTCAGTGTTATGAGATGCTCAAAAAAACGAAGGACCCGGAAACATTAGCCGCCACCATTCATAACATAGCTAGTATTTACCATAGTCAGCAAGCCTATTCCCAGGCGCTGCGCTATTATGAAGAAAGCATAACCATCAAACAACAGGTAAATGATAACCGGGGTGTTGCGGTGTCCCAAAACAATATGGGATTGATTTACCAGGATATGGGGGATAGTGCTAAGGCTATGGAGTATTTTAAGATGAGCCTGGCGGTCAGGGAAAAGATCGGGGAGAAAAAGAGCATCATCAATTCATTGATCACTATTGGCAGTTTGGCCATGCATATGAAGGATCTGGCTTATGCCAAAAGGATGGTTAACCGGTCGATTGAAATGGCGCGAAAAACGAAATTCCCGGTATGGATCCAAAACGCTTCTTTATTGGCCTACCAGGTTTATAAAAAGGAAAAAAATTACCGGAAATCTATGGAGATGTATGAATTGTACATCCAAATGCGGGATAGTATCGTCAATGAGGCAAACCAGAAAGCAGCGATCAAACAGCAAATGGAATATGAATTTGAGAAAAAAGAAGCCTTGCTGCAGGCCGAAAAAGAAAAACAGGAGCTGGCCCACCGGGAGAAAGTCAAACGCCAGGAACTGATTATCTGGTCGGTGGGTTCGGGGATGGTTATCGTAATTATCTTTTCAATTTTCCTGTATAACCGTTTCAAAGTCACCCAACAGCAAAAAAATGTAATTGCCGGGCAGAAGCAAATGGTCGACGAAAAAAATAAACATATCACCGATAGTATCAACTATGCCCAAAAGATCCAGGAGGCAATTTTGCCGGCGGAAGAACAATTCAGGAAGGCATTCGGACCGGACAAATACTTTAGAATATTCCAACCCAAGGACATTGTATCCGGAGATTTTTGCTGGCTCTATCAACCGAATGACGACCAGGTTATTTGGGCGGCTGCCGATTGCACGGGGCATGGCGTACCAGGAGCTTTTATGAGTATGATCGGAACCAGTCTGCTAAATGAGATCGTGATTGAAAAGGGGATCACGGCAACAGATGATATTTTGAATGAATTGAGGGTCGGTATCAAAAAGGCTATGGGAGAAACAGATCGGGCGGAAGGCCGGAAAGACGGTATGGATATAGCCCTTTGTTCCCTGGATAAACGATCTAATGAGCTGACATATGCCGGAGCCTATAATCCGCTCTATCTTGTCCGTAAAGGGGAACCGGTGGAGTGGAACGATGCTTCAATACCCGGACCTGGTGTTTACAAGGCCAAGGAGAACGGAGTTTGCCTACATGAGTTTAAGGCCAATCGTCAACCCATTGGATCTTATCTCAAGGAAACCGCCTTCCGCCGGCAGACCATTCGTTTACAAGCCGGAGATATGCTGTATACCTTCAGTGATGGTTATGTCGATCAATTCGGAGGGCCGAAAGGTTCCAAGTTTTCCGTCAGAAGGTTCAGGGAGCTGTTACTCAGCCTTTATCAGCAGCCTTTATCCGGGCAGAAAGAACGCCTGCAACAAAGTTTTCAGGAATGGAAAAGCCACTGGGAACAAATTGACGACGTTACTATTATCGGTGTGCGGGTATAGCTCGTGGTATGAGGAAGCGGCTTGGGAAAATAATTGACGGATATTTGATAACAGTTCAGGGCGCTAACCGGTTGATCCGATCTTTCAATAGCTTTTGATACTTTTCTTTGAAGGCATCACTTAAAAAGGAAATATTGATCTGGTCCAGCGCCTGGTCCCGATGGGATATAAACTTATCAATGGCATTTTGGATTTGTTTGGGTTCCAGTCCGATATGCTCACCAAAGCGCATGAAGTTCTTTCTCCTGAACCCGGATTTTTTACCATCCAGGTGTAAAGCCAGTTCCTCCGGATCTTCCGGCATCACGATTTTGGTGTTCAAAAGGTCATATGCCGGCGCCAGTTTCCAGTCATCTTGGGTCGATATCATAGAAAAGTTTTTTAAATGCATATCGGCGTTTCCGGTAATGAAGGAGAATATCGCCAACTCGACCAGGTAAACCTTATCAAGGTTGGGTTGTGTTGAATACTCATCCAGTACTTTTGCAATCCTTTCCATCGTTCCCTTGTATTTGTCATAGGATTCCGAAAGCTGGTACATGTCCAGCATGTGGATCTTTTCACCATCCGGTGTTCTGTCCATCCTTTTGACGATATAGGATAATTCTCCGGATTGTAACCGGATAAGACTGCTTTGCGCTGTTGGAATATGGAATATACCGGCCATTAACATGGTTAGATGTTCATTAGCGGGCAATTCCGGGTAATCCAATGAAGGAGGTTTAAAAATATATTCACCTCCTAAAGCTCCGACAATGGTTAAACGGTCTTCTTTGTTCACCTGGTCCTCCAATGACATCGATAGTTTTGGCTGGACACCCGGTACGGCAATGCTTCTTTCAACCACCTGTTTGGCCAGCTTTGCCATTTCACTCAATGTATAAGGAACGATGGGAGCCTGTCTGGTTCCGAACATTTTTTTCACACAACTATCGTGATACTCCGGATCACCCTGATTGAGGAGTTTGTCGTATATCTCATCTGTCAGCATTTTTTCACGTTCCTGTACTTCCAGATCTTTGAGTTTTTCCAGAAATGATAAGGGTATCATTACCTTTTCGCTGCCTACCAAGATCGTAGCTACATCCTGCTTATAGTCTTCCAGCGGTTGGTAACAATATAAACACCTCTTCGTCATGTTGCCGCTTTAATCTCCTGATCCGGATAAGGAATAATACTGACGGCTCCGATGCAATTGCGGCAACAGGCCAGCAATAATCCCATCCGATCGGATTTATTGATCTTCCATGTTTTTGATGCCACATTGAGTAGCCATCCTTCCGGTATCAATCCTTCAAAAAATGGAAAAAGGACGTTACTGGCATAGGTAATCGATGATACCGGCATGGTCAGGGTAATGGGTTTGGCATCCGGAAAGTCGACATAGGCTTCATCATATTGAAATTGATATAGGCCTTCGTCTGTTTCCGTGATCACTCCGGCCAGCCGATCTTTATAAAAGACTTCAGCTTTTCTCATAGCGTATGGCTTCTCTTGAATTGATAGGGCCTAATTCATGGCCAAATAAGGCCAGAACCCTGTTGACGCCTGTCATATTTAAATTGGTTTTGCCTTGTTCCAGGTCTCTTACCAGGCGTAACCCGACGCCTGCTTTCTCTGCTAATTCCTTTTGCGTCAGGTTTGCACTTTTTCGCTTTTCTTTAACAAATAACCTCAGCTCCAGCATGATTAAGTTATATTTACACAACAAAAATATACCTGCTTAGGTATAAAAATAACATTTTTATCAAAATTATACTAAAATAGGTATAATTTTACAGTTTTACTACATTTTATACCTATTCAGGTATAAAATAGTTTCATAAAACTATATTATTATCACTATTGGTAATGGAAATACCGATTAAAAGCTAATTTCAGGAGTAGGAGGGGATTGCCATATGCATCTCCCAATGCGGTCCTGGCTTATTCGTTATAGTGCTTTTCAATGAAGGCAACAATCCATTGCTGTATACTGTCTTTCTGCCCGTCAGATGCCCCGATGAAAGCATGATTGACATTGTCGAGCAGATGCAATTCGTTATTGACCTGCAAAGCATCCAGTTTTTTGGATAAAGCAATGGACTGGTCGACAGGAACGATCTGGTCTTTGTTTCCATGGATCAATAGTGTAGAAAGCGAAGCGGAATCAATATAGTTTACGGGAGAGTATCGATCGATAAAAGATCTGACCCGGGTGGTGTCGTGGTTGGGATCAAAGCCGAACAGGTACCTGGAAATATCCAGGTGTTTGTGAATGGGATCAGGAAGCTTTTCCAGGATCGCATTCAGGGTATCCATGGTTTTCATATGATACAACTGGTCGAGATCATTTGGCCCGTAAATGTCGACCAGGTAATTAAACTTTGTGGCAGGAGGTACTTGATCCACCAGGAATTTTTCCGGTTTTGAATAGGCTACCATCATAGCAATATGGGCGCCTGCGGATTCACCCATCAATCCCACGTTATTCAGATCGAATTGATAGCTGTGCCCGTTCATTTCCACCCAATCCACGGCTTCAAATGCATCGATGATGCAATCCGGAAAGGGTGATTTCTTTCGGGTTGCCAGGGTATAGTTCGGCGTAACGATCGCATAGCCTTTTTCCCGTAATTCATTAATAGCGCCGCTGAACCTGTTGATATTGATGGTTTCTTTTCTGCCGGTGATCCAGCCACCTCCATGGAAGAAAATGACCACCGGAATTTTAGGATAGATCTGCCGGGTGGGCTGGTATATATCCAGGGTAAGATCTTTTTTATAGGGGATATTATATTCGATATCACCTTTGGTGATCGGTACATCATTCGTATATACAACATACGCAACCAGGGCTACTGTGGTCAGTAAGCCTACGGCAAATCCCAATAAAACGTATAATCGGATTTTTTTGGTCATGTTTCATTTGAATTTTGGCTATTCAATAATTCAAGTTCATTTGCAGCCAAATATTGCTCGGATTGCAAAAATATTTATTAATAAATGGTTTTAGCAAGATATTTGACCCTTCCATGGCTTCAGCGATAAACCCAGGCCGGTAGTATTTATCCGTTATTTATTTAGCTTGATTTTTACCCGGTTCGGGAAAAAGTTAACTTTATGACATGAACGCTTCCTTTTGGCTGGGCTTTATCGTCTGTATGGTTATCGTTTTCATTGGACTACTTTTCTTTCGGAATAAAAAGGCTGTTCTCCACCCTCCTACCGGCGAAAACCCAACAGCAAAAGGTTCCGGGCATACGCCCCGAAGCCGTACCATTGTTGGAGCATTGGCGGTTGTAATGATCATCCTGGTAGGCTTGATCATTAGTTTTTTGATGAACCGGCAAAATGAATTGACCCAAAAGCAATTTCAGGATAAGATGATCGAACAACGGTCGGCATTGATCGAGTCGATCCGGATCAGTAGCCTGGTTTTTTTGATGAGCAATATTTTGGATAAAGTTGATGATGAATTGAAAAACAACCCCCAAAGAACGCTGACAGATGAAACTATCGCCAGGATAGCTGCTTTGAGTTACTCGTTCAAACCTTACCGGAATCTGGAGGGCGATACCTTAACCAAAGAAAAGTTTAGCCCGGAAAGAGGGCAATTATTGCTTGCGCTGTCTAACATGAAAATTGACTCCAATTCTTTTGATAAAATAAAGTTCAAGACATCCTTTTTAGGGGCCGACCTGAGGGGGGCCGATTTGTGGGAAACCGATTTGAGTGGGGCCGATTTAAGGCGGGCCAATTTAAGTGAGGCTGATTTAAGGGGGACAAATTTGAACGGAGCGGATTTGAGAGGAGCTAATGTATGGGGGGCGAATTTACAAAATGCCCAACTCAGTGAGGCGAATTTGAAAAGGGTAAACTTTGGATGGGCGGATCTGAACGGAGCGGATTTGAGCGAAGCGGCATTGGACGGGGTAGATCTAACAGCAGCCAAATTGAGAAAAGCCGATTTAAGCGGTGCAAATATGAATACGGCTGATTTGAGTGGTGCATTTTTAAATGAAGCGAATTTGAATGGCGTAGACCTGTTGGGTACCGGGTTGAGGCGTGCAAATTTAAATGGTGCGATGCTAAAGGATGCGAATTTGAAAGGAGCGGATCTAAGTGAAACAGTCTTGACTAAGGCAAATATGAGCGGGGTAGAATTGACCCGGGCGGCCGTGTACGAAAAGAATTGGCTGGAAAAGCTATCGGAATGGCAGGTAACGGGAGCCCGGGAGATCCGGGAAAAATACAAAATTGCGAAGGATAAATCCGGCCAATATGAATACCGGGTAGAAAAAAAATAGGGATGTGGCCAAGGCTCCACGGACAAAAGGAGCGCTTCATTGAACGCCTGACAGATCTTTCATCACCCGGTTCAATTTGTCGGAAAACCTGATGATTACTTCATCTGCCACCCGGTAGGGCTTAAAACCGATTTGAAACGACCAGCTAAAATAGCTTTGCACATCATTCAGGTAATTCACCAATAACTCCGGGGTCCAAACCGTGTTTCGGTGGATCTTATGCTTCTTTTTGAGCCGTTTTCCCAGTTCCTGTCCCCATTCATTGTTAATGATATCAACATAATTGTCGAGCGGACCGTTTTCCAGATCCATCAGTTGCGCTCCGGTAAATTTTCCGGTGATCAGTTCGGGCATACGGTCACGTTCGTGCGCGTCCGCAATAAAATCAGCCAATGATTCCGAAAAGATAGAGGTCATGAACGCTTGTGCCGTAACATGGTTGAAAGTATTGATAAAGCCTTTTTCGGAAAGGTCTTCCGAACGCGTAAATGCCAGATCATCATCACTTATATGATACATCATGGTTTCCGCAAGATCATAAAAGGCCGCATCACCCTCGCCGAATACTTTATACATTCTTCTGGACAAATAATAGACACGCATCAAATCTCCTTTATGCAAAACGGTATAAGGGGAATTTAAAGCTAACCAAACCCGGTCCCAAAAGCCGCCGTCGCGCGCCTGCCTGAAATCTCCTTCACTGATACCGGAGGTTAAGATACTGGTTACTTCCCGGCCCCCGCTGGAATGTGTTACCCGTACCAGGTCCTTTTTGTTCATGACCGCATCTGCACTGGGGATAACCGTCAGGTATTCGATCCGGATTACCTTTTTTAAAGCTTCAAAAGATTTGAACCTTGTAGCCAGCAAAGCCCCCTTAATGGTTTTATCCCCGGCTTCCATAGCCGGAAGATCAGGGGAAACTTCTTGATCAGCCGATAAAACTTTCGATCCCTCCGGACTATCGTTGGCTTGGGTTATTGCTGCCGGAGGTTGGTCTGCAGATGTGCTGGCTTTGGGCGTATTTTGAGTAACAGGCTTACACCCCAGCAAGGAAGTCAATAAGATCAGGACGAAAGATCGGAGCATGGTTTGAACAGGTTTATCGCCATTCAATAGAGCCGTTGCTTATATTAAAATTAACAAAAACAAACCAGAAAGGCTATAACTCCCGCTGGATGGCTGGCAAAGAGGTCTGCGCTATTTTCCCTCCCGCGGAGTAACAATATTTGCTTTGGGCACATCATCGGCTATTTGAATTTTTTGCCTGGCCCGGTTCAGGTTATCGAGATCATTCATATGGATCTTTCCGGTTTTATCGCCGCTGATCTTTACCAGGGTAGAAGATCCTTCATCTGCCCGGATGTTTTTCATTTCGCCAGTCTTAACGTTTTCCATACTGATAACCGGGAGTTCGGAATCGATCAATCCCTGCCTTCCTTCAAAACCATTTACTACAACATTTTCACACGATTGGATAACCAAAGCGCTTCCCCACTTCTTCTCGACTGCCTCTTCATCCCATTCAATGTCAAGATCCGTTATCCTGATGTTGTTCACATCCTTGACCACAAAGGCATGGTCGGCCCGCTTATCCGGGTAATCTTCTTCCAGCATTTTTATTTTCACATTTCTGAACGTAATATCGCTTATTCCCGGACCAATTAATGATTCCACCTTACTGGTTCCTCTGGCATATGCGGTAATATTTTCAAAAACGACATTCCGGATCGACCCGGCCCTGGAGCTCTCCCTTCTTTTCAATAAAACCACCCAAATGGGATCACCGTTTCCCCACCAATTAAAATGGCGTCTGTTGTTCTCGATCATGATATTTGAAAAGAGAACATTTTCTACGGCGGCCCCATCCCTGACAACGATACTCAATCCGCGGTTGCTGTTTTTGATCACGCAATTTGAAAAAATGATATTCCGGAAGTCGCCTTGGGTCTCCGTACCGATTTTCAAGGCTGTTGAGGAGGATGACAAAATACAGTTGGTGACCGTTACATTCTCACAGGTCTTTTTATGTACACTGCTCCACGATTTTAAAACGATCGCGTCGTCGCCGGTCATTATGTTGCAATTGGAAACGGTTACATCTTTGCATCCGTTGATGTCCAAACCATCCGAGTTTACTCCGCTTTCCAGGCTTGAATAGATATGAACGCCGTCAACGGTAATTCTTTCCGAGTGGCTCAGGTGCAGGGCCCAAAAGCAAGATTCTATCAACGATATATCCCTGATGCGCACATCTTCGCAGAAAGCAAACAAGACTAGCGTAGTTATCGGAGGCACTTTATAGTACTGCTTCATTTCTACACCGGCGTTTTTGGCATTTTCCGTTATATCGGCAATAAACCGGTCTACTTTTTCAAGGTCCTTATAGATCCGCCTGGCATCCCCATGGATCCTTCCCTTCCCTTCCAGGGAGATATTGTTCGCACTGTGTGCATAGATCAGCACATTGGGCCCGAAACAGTTCGTGCAGGCCGCGTTATCTTTTAAGGGTTTGATAAAATCCTCCTCCCTCTGGCTGGCGTAGATCGTTGCTCCGGCTTCAATATGGAGCGTTACATGATCTTTCATGATAATGGTCCCGGTGGTGTATTCACCTGGGGGTACATATACTTTGCCACCTCCCAGGGCATTCACGGAATCGATGGCCTGTTGGAGGATCGTGGAGATCAACTGCGACCGGTCGCCCTTTGCGCCCAGGTCGGCGATGTTGATCGTGCTGGCCCGAATGGTAAAACCAGCCAATAGCATGATCATTAACAATTGGATCTTCATCTATCTTTCTTTTCTTTCTACCGGTAGTTTGGAAGCGACCAATGTGGCAGGACTCCAGGTGGAATCCAGGTCTCCTTTTCCGTAGATCAGCAAATGCCCCCCGTACTCGCCGCCATCCGGATCGGTATGAACGATCATTACCCCGTATTCATCGCCTTGCTTCGGAAGTTGAATTCCTAATGTCTCCAGGTCGAGCTTTACTTCCAGGATATAGCCGGATTCCTTTAAGATGATGGCATAGGTTGTCCCTTCCATAGGCAAAGGCTCTTCCAGGTAGGCCTCTTGTTGTGTGCCGTGCCGCCACCAGGCCCCGTAATCGGGTTTTGTCGTATCGATCACAAAGGCGAATGCATGGTTGCCCTCGGTGAACTTTTCCGGAATGGTATCCCGGGGGATCTCAAAGAACCAGGCGATGGCATCTTTGTAGTACCATCTCTTGGGTGCATGCCTGGACTCCTCGACATCATTGACATTATCCCTTACCTCAGCTCCCAGCAATAAATATTTGTTTGCCCATGCCATGTAATACCTGGCCGCCAGATCCTGTTCCGGGGAAGGCTCATTTCCATGATCGGTTATCCGGTTCCTTTTGGGTTCATACCAGGGGGCGTTCATCACCCGGTGGATATCCCATAAGCCGTCTGAAAATGCATAGTCCTTCCATTCGGAAAGGTCGCCATCTATGGACGGAAGTGTTTCCAATTCGGGGATCTCAATGGTTTGGCCATAACAGATGCCGGCATCGCCGTGATGCAGCCCCGGGCGGAGTAAGGCCAACAGGATGAAAAATGCCAACGATGATCTTTTCATTCAATCAAACATACTGGAATAAACGGAATTGTTATAATTTGATGGCTTATTAGCGGGAACCTCAGCTTCCTTACAGCCCCCAAACATCCCTTATTTCTTTACGGGGTGGCCATCAATCAAGTACCCTTTCCCGTCGAAATTCCGGTAGATTACCCTTGTTTTGTTACAAGTTTTCGAAGAAATTACCTTTGTTTTGTTACAAACTTTATATGAATTTACCCTTGTTTTGTTACAAATATTTGCATAAATAACCCTTGTTTTATTACATTTGTGATTAAGAACAGCCATAAGTGATGGATAACTTTACTCGAAAAGTAACCGTCAGCCTTGAAAGCTGGCGAGTATCGGACGGCCGAAAACCCTTAATTATAAGAGGCGCCAGGCAAGTGGGAAAAACCACGGTTGTCCGTACGTTTGCCCGGTCCTATGAGCATTATGTGATGCTTAACCTGGAGCGGTCGGGAGATCGAAGCTATTTCGAAAAATATGAGGATATACAATTGATCGTGGAAGATATCCTGCTTTCTCACCAAATCCCGTCTAAGGACCTGGGATCAACGCTATTGTTTATCGATGAAATACAGGAATCACCAAAGGCGATCCAATTACTGCGGTATTTTTATGAAGATCTGCCTGCATTGCATGTTATTGCGGCAGGCTCCTTATTGGAATTTGCGCTTGCGGAGGTGAAGCATTTTCCGGTAGGCAGGGTTCAGTATCTATACATGTATCCGCTGAACTTTGAAGAATATTTAGGTGCGATGGAAAGCCCTTTGTTGTTAAAAGCGTTGCATCAGGTTCCGGTCAAAAAAACAGCGCATCAAGCCTTATTAGAGCAATTTAACCGCTATGCCATTATCGGAGGGATGCCTGAAGTGATGGCCCGGTATAAGCAACAAAGCAAGCTGTCTGACCTGATCGGGATATATGAAGGTATTTGGAGTACCTATAAGGATGATGTGGAAAATTATGGCAAAAACGCGACTCAAAAAAAAGTAATCCGCCATATCATGGAAACCGGGCCGTCCGTATTGGACAAACGGGTAAAGTTTCAAAATTTCGGGAACTCCAATTACAAGTCCAGGGAGGTTTCCGAGGCCATGAGAGACCTGGATAGGGCTAAAGTCATCCGCTTAATTTATCCGACTACGGATATGGAAATACCGATCCGGCCGGACTTTAAGAAATCGCCTCGATTACAATTTTTGGATACCGGAATTGTGAATCACGCGCTTCAGCTCCAAACGGAACTGTTGGGCGTTGAAGACCTGAGTTCATCCTATAAAGGGGCGTTGATACCGCATTTGGTTACCCAGGAATTGCTTTCCCTGTCGACCACAACAGACCGCAAACCAAACTTTTGGGTCAGGGAAAAATCTCAAGCTTCTTCAGAAGTGGATCTGGTTTATCCCTATTCGACATACGTCATCCCGATAGAAATAAAATCCGGGAAAGCGGGAAAGCTGAGATCCTTGCATCAATTTATGGAAAGGGCGGATCATCCTTATGCCATCCGGTTATATGGCGGTGCATTCAGCGTAGAAGAAACGATCACACCGGGCGGTAAATCCTATCTGTTAATGAATATGCCTTATTATTTGGGGGCTAAGATCCCGGAATACATTGCTTACCTGGTGGGCAATTATGAACTGAATTAGGAGTGCGGGGGCTTCTTGATCCGGATCTGGCATAAATTAGCCATGCGTTAGGCCATTTGAGTAACAGATAGGTAATGATTTTTGCAGCCTAACTATGCTACTTTTGAACGGAAAAATGCGCTAAACATATTTTTCAGTTGAAGATCATTACTTTGTACAATCGCAAATACTCAATCTTTAAAACTCGTTACATGTGAAAATTCAATATTGCTCTGACCTTCACCTTGAATTCCCTGAAAACAGGGCATTCATCAAAAAGAACCCGTTGCAACCTGAAGGTGAGATTTTATTGCTGGCGGGCGATATAGTGCCGTTTATCATTATGAATGAATACAGCGACTTCTTTGACTACGTCGCCGATCATTTTCAATATACCTACTGGATACCCGGCAACCACGAATACTATCATTTTGATCTGGCCGACAAATGCGGGAAACTCAATGAGAAAATCCGGAGCAATGTTTTCCTGGTTAACAATGTATCGGTTGAACACGATGATGTTCGCATTATACTTTCCACACTCTGGTCGGAGATAAGCCCGATGAACCAGGGGCGTATAGAAAACGGACTGAACGACTTCCGTTTGATCAAATACAAAGGTGCTCGCTTTTCCTCTCAGATTTTCAATGCACTGTATCAGGAAAACATTGAATTTATCCGGAAAGAAGTAGATAAAACCTGGAAGGGTAAAACGGTTGTGGTTACCCATCATGTTCCAACCTTCATGAACTACCCGGAGGAATACAAGAGCAGTCCGTTAAATCAAGGGTTTGCCGTAGAGCTTTCGGATTTTATCGAAACATCCAGTGCTGATTACTGGATATACGGTCATCACCACAGGAATATTACCGGTTTCACCATTGGAAATACTGAGTTATTAACCAATCAGTTAGGCTATGTGAGCCACAATGAGCACGGGGATTTTAAAAATGATGAATCAGTTACCTTTTAAAACGGATAATAAACGCATATTTGCACAATAAACATGCGCGTTTATTATACAGAATTGTGTTTATTAAGACATGCGTGAATTACAAAAAGAAAAATGTGAACTTAGATTGGGAAAACATAGATGGAAGGAAATGGAAAAATTCAGAGTACCAAGAAAATTAAAGAAGAAACTAAAAAAGACAATATGGCTTTATCCATCGGATAAAAAAGGTAATTCTTTGATGGCGTGGCCAACTCGCTCACAAAAAGATTATACAGCTTTGCGGAAGGGAGTCGTTAAGGATATTATGGCAGGAAGTACCAAGGCAACGAGAAAGAAGGAAAAAGAAATGCTGGCCAGACCAATAGAGGTTAAAGATGAAGAGTTAAGGACTTTTGTTGACGAAGTATTTGCTGAGGAATATCGCAACTCATCATTCAATACACTTATAGAGGCAAAGAAAAATTCAAAAGCAATTGTCGCTTATTATAATTTTATCAATGCGTATTACTTGATTCAAAAGGGTGAAGATGCTTATGGCAATGTTTGTTGCATGGCGGTGGATCATGCGAAGCAACTGCTAAAGCTAAAGGGAAAAAAGTAATTCGTTTTTTCTAATAAATTCTTCAAACCAGCCTTTCTTACAGCATATCTTTCCAGACCACAAAACCTTTGCGTTCATTTGAGTAGTCGTGCAGAATACGGCTGAAGTTTTCAGGATGATTTTCAAGAAATGGTTGCCGTCCTTTATTCCGGATAAGATTCAGATCCTGGTCAACGATTTTCACGGCCAGCATGATCTCTAATTGTTTTTGATGCATTTCCTGCGAAGTGTCATTCATTTGTCCTTTATGTTTGCATGAAACAAGTAAACGGCTGAAAACAACTATTTAATCGGTGTTCTTCTTCGTTTTAAAACCGATCTTTTTGCGTTCTCCCTGCTCAATTTGTTGCTTGTCTTTTTGTAACAGGTAGTTAATGGCTTCGTACACGTCCTTAAACTGTTTATTGTAGAGGTTTTCCAGTTCTTTCAGCTGTTCAGCAAGTTCCTGGTAATTCAAAGCAAATTGTTTCAAGGCAATAAAAGCCCTAACAATTGCTACGCTAGTTAGTCTTGCCTTTTTACTTTTTAAAACATTGGCAAGCATAGTAACCCCATGTTCAGTAAATGCCAGTGGTATTGCTGCTTTTGGTCGTTTAGCAGGGTATGTCATCACAAAATGTGATGACATACTTTCCCATTCTTTTTTTGAAAGCTGAAACATAAAGTCGTCAGGGAAAATGTCAAGGTTTCGCCTTACAGCTTGGTTTAAAACCCGTGTTTCAACTTCATACAATTCGGCAAGGTCGAAATCAAACATTATCTGTTGACTTCGTAAAGTGTAAATCTTGCTTTGAATTAATTGTAATTCCATTTTCTGCTTTCTAAGAACACAATTTGCGAACCTAAGGAATAAGGCTGATTATATGCAATATGTCTTTATTCCGAAGAATCTATTAACTACTTCCCGATACAAAACTTCGAAAAGATATTATCCAGCAGATCATCCGTGGTAACTTCCCCGGTGATCTCCCCCAAATAGCTCAGGGAACGGCGGATGTCGAGGGCGAGGAAATCTCCGGTAACACCGTTCACCAGCCCGCGCATCACATCTTTGAGCGCAAGTTCTGATTTTTCGAGGGCTTCGAGGTGCCGGGCATTGGTAACGATGACGCTTTCCGGAGAAACTTTCACATCCAAAACGGTTTGAACAAGCCGTTCTTCCAAAGCATCGATCCCGTGGCCCTGCTTCGAAGAGATCAGCAGGAGATCCGGTATGGATTCGTATTTCTTTTCCAGCAATTCCATAACGCCCAGGTCTGTTTTATTACCGACAGCGATCACGGGTACATTGACGCCTGCCAGTTCCTCCAGGTCTTTCCCCACTTCGTCAGCCGGCAAGGTATTCACGTCAAACACGTAAATCACCACTGCAGATTGCTTGATCTTGGCCAGGGTGCGTTCCACCCCGGCGGCTTCGATGGAATCTTCCGTGGTCCGGATACCGGCCGTATCGACAAAACGGAAAGAGATCCCTTCCAGGTTGATGGATTCTTCGATCAGGTCGCGCGTCGTACCCGGGATCTCTGAGACAATGGCCCTTTCTTCGTTCACCAGGGAGTTAAGCAAGGTGGATTTCCCGGCATTGGGTCGGCCGGTAATAACCGTAACCACGCCTTGCTTGATCACATTGCCCAAAGCAAAGGAACCGATCAGTTTCCGGATAACCTGCTGGATCCGGGTTACCAGGTCTTTCAGCTCCTGCTTATTGGCAAATTCCACATCTTCCTCGCTAAAATCGAGTTCGAGCTCTACGAGGGAGGCAAATTTGATCAACTCCTGCCGCAACTGAACGATCTCTTCCTTAAAACCACCCCGCATCTGCTGCAAAGCCGACCGGTGTGCGCTGGA
>JANQFB010000472.1 GCA_028278085.1 Chitinophagales bacterium | reverse complement strand
TTTTGTCGGGGTAGTAGGATTACTCGTACCCGCAAACCAAACACACAAACCCCTCGTGAATCTCCTCCTGATCGTCGTCGATTTCGATCCACGGTTCTCATCTTATTATCCATAAAATAAAAAGACCGACACAAGGTCGATCTTTATTCATTTTGTCGGGGTAGTAGGATTCGAACCTACGACCCCCTGCTCCCAAAGCAGGTGCGCTAACCGGACTGCGCTACACCCCGATATCCCTTGACATTCCCTCAACACCAATCCCACAAAGGGATTGCAAAAGTATTAAAAAGTTTTGGGAATTCCACTGAATCCGCGAGAATTATACGGCTTCCTTCCCATAAATGTTTTTCAATAAACAAGTTGCAGAAATAGGACCCAAGTCGTCATCGAACCGGGGTTGATAGATTTTACCCGGCAGGTGGTTACATTTCCGGCGGGCCATGGTACTAATACGGGACTGACTTTTACAACCTTTCAAAATCCAATTATGATGAGCGTGTTTACTTTACCTGATCTGATCCCGACGGGCAAACGGTTTTGGCTTTGGCTGTTGATCATTAGCCGGATCGCCCTTTCGGGATATGCACAAGTCCCCGATAAAATCCCTTACCAGGGAACCATCGCCAATAGCTCGGGAGAACCCTATTCCGGAACCTTCGATTTCAAGTTCGACCTGAAAGATGACCATGAAAACCTGGTTTGGTCGAGTGGCAAAATTCCGCTTGCGGTAGATATCGGCGCTTATTCGGTCGAGCTGGGAGACAGCGGACAACCGGCGCTTCCTTCATCGATCTGGATCGATCATGACCATGTTTTGCTGCATGTGTCCTTTGACGATGGTATCCACGGATTGGAAACCCTAAGCCCGGGTATCCGGATATTAGCCGTACCCTATGCCCGACGGGCCGTATATGCCGATTCCAGCGGAAATGCCGGCTTCTCCCTGGGGGATTCCCTGGTCCTTCGTGACAGTACAGGCGCGGTCCGGATGGTGCTGAATCCAAACACCGGTATGTTCAAAATGATGGATCATGATACGGTCTGGCATTCCGTACGGGTAGCCTCACCGCCGGAAACCGTTGAGCTACTGGGCAATGGCCTGGTGCTGGAAAGAAAAAAGCTCTCGGCTCCCCAGGGTGGTTATGCGGAAACGATCTATGATCAAAACAACAACGGCCAGGTCGTCAAGAGATTTTTAACCTACAAAGACGGGCCGCTTACCTGTTCGAGTTTGGAACGCTTTGCCGATAACGGTACCAAGATATACTTTTCCAGGATCTGCTCGGATGGTACCAAACAGGTGAAACGGTGGCAAAACAATGGAACATTGATCCTCGACCGGCAGGAATCATCTACCCGACTGAAGCTCTTGAAATATGATGCCGGCGGCGTGCTCAACAGTTGTGAGATCAAAACCTTTGACCACGATACCCTTCGAACCTATGAAGCCGGGATATTGGTCGGCGAAAAAGTAGTTTTTCATGTGGCTACACCGGATAGCCTGCTTTCCAGAACGCGATATTTCAACGCCGCCGGACAGGTGGTCGGCAGGCGAACCGTCAAGAAAGATTTTACGGTTATTGTGGAATCTTACGATACTTCCGGTAACCTGATCTACAAATCCATCAACGATGTTGCCATTGTTATTCAGGAAGATAATGTCAAGGATGCCAGCTCCATTTATGACGCTACGAAATTCAAATTCACCGCCCCGAACGATCAGCAGGGCTTCCAGGTCGGGTCCAATAAACCGGGGCAAGGTAACCTGAAAGCCTTTAACAAGCAAACCGGAGATTCGGTAGATATCCAACTGAATACCGACTCCGGAAAGATCGAGACCAATGGTAAAATTGAAGTCCGGGATAAAGCCACCGGCGCCAAAACCCTCACGATCCCCAAGGCTTTGATCTGTGAAGGCTCGGGCTATGTTTTTGATCACAGCCTCGACAGCGATGATGTGGGGAAAATATCGGTCCGGAATAAACAAAGCGGCAAAAAAGCCGGTCTGCGGCTGGATGCGGATAAAGAAGAAGTCAGCATCGATGCTGATCTCAGGCTAAAAGGCGTCCCCATCAAGGGTGTTCCGTCCGAAGATTCCCTGGTCATAGAAGGAGATGCCGTATTTGCCTATGACATTACCGTATCGGGCGAAACACGGTTATCCGGTGACCAGCTTTACTTAGGTTCCGGTTCTCAGGCCCAGCTAAATGTCCAGGGTGGGACTCTTTTTAGTTGGCATGTCGAGCATAAGGCCAACACTAAAATAGGAGATGCTTCCAACGACAGTTTGGATGTAAAAGCAAGATCCTGGTTCCGGGAACCGGTCACCTTTGATCAAGGAGGAATTTTCACCGGGCCGGTTGTGATGGGTTCGGATACGGCCATAAGCGCTGCCGGTCTTTTCCAAACCCAGGCCGGCTTAAAGACCAACACCATCGAACCGTTCAACGGCAACGTGGTCGGCATCGGAACCAATTTTGATGTTACGGGGGATGCTACCTTCCATGCGGGTGTCAATATTAATGGTACCCTGGATATATCCGGCGTGGCCAATATCACCAATGCAGGCGATATTAATGCAAATCAGATCAATGGAAGCACCATAACTGCCGGGAGTGGGCTGGTCACCAATAACATCGACCCGGTCAATCCCGGCGCTGACATCAAGATCAACGGTGATGTTACGGTAACTGGGAATTTTGCCAAGGGCAGCGGCTCCTTTAAGATCGATCATCCGCTCGATCCCTATGGTAAATATTTATACCATTCTTTTGTCGAATCGCCGGATATGATGAATATCTATAACGGCAATGTAACCACCGATAGTGTTGGCCGGGCTGTTGTGGAATTACCGGATTATTTTGAAGCCCTGAATATGGATTTCCGGTATCAGCTAACTGTTATCGGCACCTTTGCGCGTGCGATCGTGTCCAAAGAGGTCGACGGAAATGTCTTCGAGATCCGTACGGATCTCCCGCATATCAAGGTGAGTTGGATGGTTACAGGAGTACGGCAGGATACCTTTGCTCATGAAAACCGCATCCTGACCGAGGTCGATAAGGAGCCGGAAATGCAGGGAAAACTATTATATACACCCCGAAAAGCGATGAAGTGATGTTACGTGTATTATTGTTGGTTGGTTTGATCATTCCGATCTGCTGCCGGGGGCAATCCGCCAGCACCCACTATCAAACGAATCACAGGGGTAGCACTACCCATGGCGGTCATTCGACAACCGGCCAAAGCCGGCAGGTAACCATTAACGTGTGGTATGAAGGGCATGCCGTTTCCGCTCCGCATCATCAGGGAAGGTCATCGATGCCGGGTGGTATGCAGTTTTCGAAGGATACTATTTCCAGGGTTAAGCATCGGCCATATGAAAAGGGGGATCTGTTTTTATGGCCCAATCCGGCTGGTGAGCGTGTTTATATGGATTTGGGGAGGCCTTTGGTTGGGTTTGTATGGCTGGATGTTTTTACGGTGGATGGAATAAGGGTTTGTAGCCGGAAGGTGAGTCAGACAGATCAGGTTGGTTTATCCTGGGATTTGACAGACGATCGGGGTAGGGGCGTTAGGAATGGGATGTATTTGGTACGGGTTGTTGGTGTATATACCCGATGGGTTGGTAAATTGATTGTGTTGCGATGATGGGGGTTCTTATTTGGGGAAGTGGGGGAGGATTTGGGTGGCCAAAAGGCAGGAATTCGTCCTTTTTTTGACTTTTGCATCACCTCCAGGTCATCCGCCATTTGGCGGAGACCCGGAGGTGATGTGAGGGTTTTTAAACTTGTTTATGCTATGCTGGGATTACTGTCGTGATCCCGTAGATGGGGCGTAGCAAACCCAAAAAATCCTGGACTTCGTCCATTTTTTGTTTTCCTCAGCCACTTGCAAACAAGTTTGCAGTGCCTGATGAAAACAAAAAACCCCCCGATTTCATCGGGGGGGATTTTTTGGGTTTGCGGTGAGGGCGGGATTCGAACCCGCGGCACCGTTACCAGTGCGACAGTTTAGCAAACTGCTCCTTTCGGCCTCTCAGGCACCTCACCAAGCGGGAGAGCAAAATTAGGAAAAATATTAGAGCGGGAAAAAGATCGACCCCGAAAAAATGAAACGTTAAATAATGGGAATAAGTTACGGTTAAGACAGGCTTAGCTGGATCTTTTTCTGGATCTCATGGACGCTATCCTTGAATTCTTCATCTGTATCGATGAGGTTCTGGATGGCCTGACAGGAATGGATAACCGTGCTATGATCCCGGCCGCCGAAGTGTTTGCCGATCAGCTTCAGGGAATTCTTGGTCATATTCTTGGCCAGGTACATGGATAATTGCCTGGCCTGGACGATGGCACGTTTGCGGGTCTTTTCCTTGAGTTTATCTGCTTGTACATTGAAATGCTCGCATACCGTTTTCTGGATGAAATCGATCGATACCTCCCTGGAAATACCTTTGACGAAATTCTTGATGATCTTCTTCGCCAGGTCGAGGTCCACCTCTTTTTTGTTCAGCGAGGATTGCGCCAGTAAGGAGATCAGGGCGCCTTCCAATTCACGGACATTGGTGTTGATATTGTAGGCCACAAATTCAATGATCTCACGAGGTAATTCGATGCCGTCGGCATACATCTTTTTTTCGAGGATGGCTACCCGCGTTTCAAAATCAGGGAGCTGGAGATCTGCAGATAAGCCCCATTTAAAACGGGAGATCAATCGTTCTTCCATACCCTCCAGATCTTTAGGCGCCCGGTCGGAGGTTAAGACCAATTGCTTGCCGGATTGGTGCAGGTGATTGAAAATATGGAAGAAAATATCCTGTGTTTTGATCTTATTGGCAAAAAACTGAATGTCATCGATGATCAGAATATCGATCAACTGATAGAAATGGATAAAATCATTGATGGCATTGCTCTTTAAAGCATCGATAAATTGATTGGCAAACTTCTCGGAAGAAACGTATAAAACCGTTTTATTGTTGAAGTTCAACTTGATCTGGTTGCCGATGGCCTGTGCCAGGTGTGTTTTACCCAATCCTACACCACCGTAAATGACCAGGGGGTTGAATGCCGTTCCACCGGGCTTGCTGGCAACGGCAAATCCTGCCGATCGTGCCAAACGGTTACAATCACCCTCCACAAAAGAATCGAAATTGTAGTTGGGATTCAATTGTGAATCGATGTTGACCTTTTTCAGCCCGGGAATGATAAACGGGTTCTTGATCGAAGAACCTACATTGATCGGTAAGCTGACCTCCGGATTCTTGGCCGTACCGGTATTGAAGGTGGGTATGTTAATGGTATAAGGATTCGAACCACCGGAACTGTTCTCGATGACAATGCTATATTCCAGCCGGGCATCATTACCCAACTCTCTTTTGATCGTTTTCCGGAGCAGGGTGACATAATGCTCCTCCAGCCATTCGTAAAAGAATTGACTGGGTACCTCGATCGTTAATACATTACTGTTTAATTTAACAGGTTTGATGGGCTCAAACCAGGTTTTGAAACTTTGCAGGCTGACATTATCCTTTATGATCTTTAAGCAATTGTCCCATACCGTTTCAAAACTTTGGTTCATTTTAATGGCAGAAGCTTTTTTGATGATGATAGAAGCGACTCAAAAAGCAATGACGAAAATCCTAAAAAATATTTTAAAAAAAAAACTAAAATCGTCTTGATTTTTTCAATGCATTAACAGTTTTTCAAAATGGCCGATTTTTGCAAAAAAAAGGCTAAAAAAAATTTTCCGACCCGTCTTCCCGGATTTGCATGAGAATCGGTGTGTTCAATTCAAACACTTTGTTAATGAGGCTTACAAA
>JANQFB010000470.1 GCA_028278085.1 Chitinophagales bacterium | reverse complement strand
ATAGGCTGCCATGATCTCGGCAGCCAGCTTTTCATCCATGGATTTACCACTTCTTTGCCGGGAGAAACCGATCATCCACCGGATACTAACGGCAATTTTCCTTTCCGGACGGAGCTCGATGGGGATTTGAAAAGTGGCTCCACCGATCCTTCTGCTTTTGACCTCGACGGCCGGCATGATATTTTCCATGGCTTTTTTCCAAACTTCATAACCATCCTCTTTCATCTTTTCACTTACCATATCGATGGCATCGTAAAAGACTTTGAAAGCCACACTCTTTTTACCGTCATGCATCAAATTATTCACAAACCGGGTTACCAAAGGATCATTGAACCTGGGGTCCGGAGCTAAGTATCTTTTTTTTGCGCTATGTTTTCTCATTGGGCGAACTTAATTCTTGGTTGATTATTTCGGTCGCTTACTACCGTATTTGGATCTGCGCTGTTTTCTGTCTTCAACGCCGGTGGTGTCAAGCGCACCTCTCACAATATGGTAACGTACGCCCGGAAGATCTTTTACCCTTCCACCCCTGATCAGCACGATCGAGTGTTCCTGCAAATTGTGTCCTTCCCCCGGGATATAAGCGATCACTTCCGTACCGTTGGTCAACCTTACCTTGGCCACTTTTCTTAAAGCGGAATTCGGTTTCTTAGGCGTGGTGGTATATACACGGGTACATACCCCTCTTTTTTGCGGGCAGGCATCCAGGGCACGGGATTTACTTTTTGTAATCAGCCGTTTTCTTCCTTTTCTTACCAATTGTTGAATCGTAGGCATACTTTCACCGATTTTTTTGGAAGGGCAAAGATAGGAGTATTAGTTGGAATAAGCAAGCAAACCGAAAAAATATTTTCATAAAAGAAATCGCTTGAATGGCCCGTATCGACGGGGTTAGGAGCGTTTTATCCCAAAAGCCTAAATGCAGCAACATTAAATTACCCGGTAAACGTTAACAGGGACAAGTGTTTCTGTGGATTGGCGGGGGAAAAGAAGGGGGAGCATAATCGACTTTTTTGGCTAAAATTCTGACCATGCCTGGTAATTGTATTATTCGATCTGTTAAAAAGGAGATTTGGGGTCGAAAAATAGTTGTTTAAAAATAATTATGATATTAAAATTAAATATTTATTTTTGCTACAAAGCCAGATCAATGAAATTGCTCAGTAACCTTTCGATGATTTTGATATTGATCTCCTTATGGGCATGCAAACAAGAGCATAATCCCAGATTTAGTAAATCAAATTTCATTACCATCCACAGTAAGGATGAAGCCCACACACTATCAACTCAAGAATTTGAGATACCAGTAAGTGTTAGTACCAGAAGTACTTTTTCAAATCCGGAATCCAATATATATACGATCTATGCTGCAGTAGATGAAATAGTTTTGAATAATGTATTCGGGAGCATTCAGTCCATACTAACAGGTGACATTCCTGATAATGTTATCCCGATTGCTTTTGTACTATACCTAAATGAATTCTCAAGTGAAATCAATGAAAGTGATTTAACGGGATTGAGCCTGTTCAACATCAATAATGAAAACCTGGAGCATCGATATTTTAAAATAACCGATTTGATTTATGCCAGAAAACTTTCGGAATTAAGGACAACTACACGGACATTGAGTACCGGTGATCTTGATAATTTACTTTATTACAGTTTAAATTATAACCCTATTGCAAACCCATCCTATTTATTCTTGGAAACGGAGGCTTTTAGAGAGGTTCTCCACCAACAAAACATTAATACCTCTCTATCGAAGGTAATACTCGACCATTTGCCTTTCAACAAGATTAGCGCAAAAAAAGGTTGTTCTTCTCCTTGCAAAGACAATAGCGATGGTACCTGTGAAATAGATGAATTTGGAGGCGAAATATGCAACACCTGTGCTGGCGTATACCTGGCAGAAGAAGCAAAGCGTCTCGGTTTAAAGGAACTCGCTGATATCATAGGTTCGTTTAGTATTCCAACCGCCCGGGATTTTAAGGAAAATTTCCTGAACTTAACGATCAAGGGTCGATCGTACATTGATCGTTACTATAATCTATCTTATTTGATAGAAGCCCACCAACTTATCAATAGGGATAATATAAATGATCATATTTCTCTTGTTGCCGATTTATATGAAATAGCCGAAAATCTACAAAATGGCAACAACAGTCAGATAATTATTTCCGAGAAATTGACATTAAAAACATTAGAATTGATTTCCTATTATGCCGGATCTACAAAAAACCCTGAATTCCAATCGATCTTGCAATCTGTTCAAGAAGATATCATTTATCTCAACGGCAAAACCAGAGCAGAAGTACTTAACTTTTTGAACGGTCAATAATAAAACCAGTAGAAGAACCCTAATTTAGCTATCAATATCATTCCTATATGAAAACAGACTTAAACATCTTTAAGTCAAACGATTTCTACCCCTACATTGGTCTGTTTTCTTTTCCGGCATTTATATTGTTAAACAATTTGTTGTATAACCTTATTCTCATTTTAACAGGTTACGAACCCTCATTTTTATGGTTTGGATATAAATGCTCTTTACATGAGGTGGTTGAATGGCCAATCGATTCCGGAAAATTTAGTATTCTAATCATTTATGCGTTAGCCAGATTATTAGTTGTTGTTATCCCGTTTTTGCTAATCATCAGGAATATTCTTAATGGTCACCTCATTTTATTATCGATACAAATCCTGGTTAGTATTTTCATATTCGATCTTGCAGGGGTTATTGCCTTTATGCTTGAACATTATTATGATCTCACATATTTCAACTTTTTTCTTTCGAATATCATGGTTTTCGAACTGAGCAAATTGGCAGGCATGGATTTTTATGTGTTACCATTGATCTTTGGCTTGGTTGGCCTAGGATTGTTAGGGGTTTTGTTAAAGAAATTCCAATTTAACTTTTGGAAAAACCTAGCGATATTTGGCACAGTTTTATCCGCCAGCTTAATAATGGTGATAGGCCTTTATCAACTGATCTATGGAAACTGAGTTTATCTTTCCATTAAAGGGATCTGCAGTCAGGGCATCAGAACTATCCTAAACGCTGTTTTCGAATTAAATACTCCTTTGATATTTAAGTTAATTCTCCTCCCGACCCAACATTCCCAATTTCCTTAGGTAATTCCTATATTTGCAGATAGTAGCAAGGCCTTGAGAAGTATCCTGTCATAAATTCAAGACGGTACCCGGGCCGAGATCTATCCAAGCCATAAATGATATACTGATGAAATACGCTCCGATCAACCCACAACTATTTATCAATAACCGGAAATTATTTGCCGGATCCATGGTAAAAGGTTCCATGGCTATCTTTCATTCCAATGATGAAATGCCGTCGAACGGCGACCAGCATTATTCCTTCAGCCAGCAATCCGATCTTTTCTGGCTGAGCGGCATCGACCAGGAACAAAGCGTGCTGATCTTATTCCCGGATTGCCCGGACCCCAAATACAAGGAGGTATTATTCCTGCGTCAAACCAGTGAGTTGATCGCGGTGTGGGAAGGACATAAATACACCAAATCGGAAGCTATGGAAACTTCGGGTGTGCGGACCGTATTCTGGCTGGATGAGTATGATAATATCATGAATTCCCTGATGAACTGGGCCAATAGCTGCTATATCAACCTGAACGAGAACGACCGCTTCTCTACGGAGGTGGAATACCGCAACCTGCGGAAAGCCAATGAGCTGAATGCCAAATATCCGGCTTATACCTTCCACCGGGCGGCTCCTCTCTTCAAAAAGCTGAGAAGTGTCAAATCCTCGATAGAAGTCGACTTGATCCGTGAAGCTGTTAACATCACGGAAAGCGCTTTCAAACGAGTGTTGCAATTTATAAAACCCGGCGTTTGGGAATATGAGATCGAAGCAGAGATCATCCATGAATTCCTTAGAAACAAAGCGACCGGCCATGCCTACCATCCCATCGTTGCATCCGGGAAAAATGCCTGTGTGCTCCACTATGTGGATAATAACCAGGAATGCAAAAGCGGCGACCTCCTGTTGATGGATTTTGGAGCGGAGTACGCCCACTATGCCGCCGACCTGACCAGGACCATCCCGGTAAACGGGAAGTTTACCGACCGGCAAAAAGCCGTCTATAATGCCGTCTTAAAAGTGATGCAGGAAGCCAAACAAATGCTGGTTCCGGGAACCCTGGTAGATGAATATCATAAAGAGGTGGGAAAAGTGATGGAAGCGGAATTGGTACAGCTCGGATTACTCGGCGCCAAAGACGTCAGGATACAGGATCCTGAAAAACCGCTGTATAAAAAATACTTCATGCACGGCACGTCCCATCACCTGGGCCTTGATGTCCATGACCTGGCCGACCGCCACCAGCCGATGCAAGCCGGAAATGTGTTTACCTGCGAACCCGGCATATACATTGCCGAGGAAGGTATCGGCATAAGGATCGAGAACGATATCCTGGTTACGGAAGACGGACCGCTGGACCTGATGGAAAGTATCCCCGTCGAGGTCGACGAGATCGAAGCCCTTATGAGCAGCAAAGCCAGTATTGACGTGGTTTGATCTAAAATTTGCAACCTGAATTTCGTTTTTTCGTAGGTTCAGGTACATGCTCTTCCATAGATGGTTTTCGATCATAATTACCCCTTTTTCTTCTTTTGTATCGGCCATCTTAATTTTTTTACTTTTCCCCGCGACCAACCTGGCTCAATGTACGGCTTCCTTTTCCCTGCCCTCCGGGCCATATTGCCAGGGCGACTCATTGTTTATCACCGATCTATCAACCCCTCCGGGTAACCTGACCTTTTTTTATGATTTCGGGGATGGCGGCACCTCCAATGCACAACATCCGGGTTATGCCTATACCAGCAGCGGCACCTTTAACCTTCGGCTAACCATCGTCGATACGGTAACCAGTTGCTTCGACGACACCACCATTGCCATAACCATCGACCCGGCTCCACCCACCCCGATCTTATTCGACGGCAATGGCGTTCCCGGTACCAACCCGGTTTGGCGGCATTGCAAGACACCGGCCGACCCGGATTCACTGGTGGTTGACTTTACCGCTGCTTCCAACATCGATAGCTTCACCCTCGACTTCGGCGACGGTACGGATACTTCCGGATCGACCTGGAGTTTCGGAGATATCATCACCCATGTCTATCAAAACCTGGGCAGCTATTCCATTACCCTCACCGTAACCGGAGCAAACGGCTGTACCAGCATCATCACCGGGCAGGTGATCAATCTAAGGAACCCTACCGCCGGGATAATCGGCCCGCCGGCCGGGCAGAACCAGGGCTGCGCCCCCCACCTGATCCGTTTTATTAACAATGCCGACCCGAATACCATCGATCCGACCACCATCTTTGAATGGGATATGGCCGACGGAACCACTTATACCTGGGATTACACCATGTTCAATGATACCCTGTATCATGTGTATCAGCCCTTTACCAGCACCTGCAATATGACCGTAACCCTGACGGCTACCAACGAGTGTGCCAATTCCGTAACCACCTGGTCGCCCGTGGATATTTATGACCGTGATATCACTGCCATTGCTCCGGACAGCGTGTTTATGTGCTGGCCCAATAACGAGGTTACCTTTACCAATGGAACGGCTCTTAACTGCATTGTGGGACTACGGGAGTATTTCTGGGATTTCGGCGACGGCAATACCATCGGTTGGGGACCCGACCCCGCACCGATCGATTATACCTACAACGCTCCGGGCACCTACCATGTGATGATGGTCGACAGCAATCCCTGCGGCACCGATACCGCATGGTCTGTAGTGGTGATCGCCAATCCACCGACGGCATCCATTGCCGCGGTTCCGGATACCGTATGTGTAGGCAACCCCATCACCTTTACCAATAGCAGCTCCGGAGGCGCAACAACTTTTGCCTGGAATTTCGGAGACAACACCGGGTGGCAAACCGTGAGCAGCATGGCGCCGCTCCAGCATACTTATTATGTCGACAAAACCTATACCGTGCAGATGATCGCCAGTTTCCCGGGGCTCGGCTGTTCGGATACCGCCCAAATTGAAGTGGTGGTGTTGCCGGGCACGGTGGCCAATTTTACCCCGAGCCTCACCGATGCCTGCGACAGCGCGATCGTATCCTTTACCGATAATTCCACCAATGCGGTGATCTGGCAATGGGATTTCGACAATGGGAATACCGACAATACCGCCACTCCCCCGGATCAAAACTATAATACCACCGGGAGCTATACCGTAACCTTGTATACCGAGAGCCAGAACGGCTGTACCAGCAACACCCAGCAAGTGATCAACATCAGCCCCAAACCCATTGCCGAATTTCAGCCGAGCCTGGATCAGGCTTGCGACAGCGCCAACATCACTTTTACCAATAATTCCATGTCGGCAGTAGATTGGGATTGGGACTTCGGGAACGGCCAAACCGCGAATGTCCAATTTCCGCCGGCCCAGCTTTTTGATTCTCCGGGCACCTATATTGTGCGACTGACCGTAACCACTGCAGCAGGATGTGATTCCACCCATTACGATACCCTGGTCATCGTACCGGGGGCGCAGGCATCCTTTTTAGCAACCCCGCCGGCAGCCTGTGATAGTGCGACAGTAGTTTTTCAAAATAATTCCACCAATGCGGTTTCCTATACCTGGGATTTCGATAATGGCAATACCAGCACGCTTACCAATCCGCCACCCCAGGATTATAATATAAATGGCACCCATACCGTCGAGCTGATCGCCGTCAGTCCGGATAATTGTTTGGATACCGCCTACGTACCGGTGGTGATCTCTCCAAGCCCGGTGGCTTCGTTTTCTTTTACCCAGAATTCCATCTGTGATACCGGCCGCGCGTTTTTTATCGACAATTCTACCTTCGCCACTACCTGGCAATGGGATTTCGGGGATAATGGGAGTACAGATACCTCCACCCAGCAACATCCCAGCTATTTTTACCCGAAAAATGGGACCTATATCGTTACCCTGACCGTTAGCAGCGCCGGCGGATGTTCTGACATGACTACAGATACCGTGATCATTTACAAAAATTCCGTAGCAGCCTTTATCCCTTCTCCCAACACCGGCTGCGACAGCGCCCTGGTGAATTTCACCAGTATGACCAGCAATACCCTGACCCGCTTTTGGGATTTCGGGGACGCGGGCAACAACGATACTTCCTCCCTCAAACATCCTTCTTACCTTTATACTGCTCCGGGAACATACCCGGTCAGCCTGACCACCACCAGTACGGAAGGTTGCGTGGACCAGGCTTTTGATACCATTTACATATATCCTGTCCCTGTACCCGCATTCACGGCCAGTCTTTATGCGGCATGCGACAGCGCAACGATTTCTTTCACCGATCAGTCCACCGGCGCCCAAGGCTGGGACTGGGATTTCGGCAACGGGAACACCTTCGACTCCCTATATCCACCCCCGCAATTCTATGACAACACCGGTATATATGTAGTCCGGTTAACCGTTACCAACAGTGATAGCTGTAGCCGCACCTTCCGGGATACCATCGAGATCTTCGAAATAACCACGGCCAGCTTCACGGTCAGCCAGGATCTTTTTTGCGATTCCGGGCAAGTCCAGTTTGACGGATCCGGTACCCATAACGCTGCCTCCTGGGCCTGGGATTTCGACAATGGAAACACCGGCACCGATACGATCCCTGCCCCGGAGGCCTTCCGGACCATCGGTGACTTTCACGTTTCACTGGCTACTATCAGCCCGGACGGCTGTACCGACACCCTGTTCGACACCATCCAAGTAAGACCTAGCCCAACGGCGCTGTTTTCCGCGCAAAACGTTTGTCATGACAGTACCCTCTCCTTCCTGGACTCATCCACGGTTTATCATCCGATCTCAGCGATTTCCAGTTGGAACTGGGATTTCGGCGACGGCAACACTTCCACTGATTCGCTCCCGGTCCACATCTATGCAACAGCGGATACCTTTAATGTTACCCTCACTGTCGCCACAGCCGAGAATTGTGTGGATGACTATTCGGATACGGTGGTGGTTTATGCTCCGCCCATTGCGGGATTCACCATCCAACCGGTTGCGGACTGCCACCCGCTGGAGGTAACGCTAAATGAGATATCTGTCAGCCAGGATAACACCATCGTCAATCAATGGGATTGGGATTTCGACGGGGATGGCAGCAGTGATTTTTCGGGTCAAAATCCGGGGCTGCAAACCTTTACCAATACTTCCCATACACAGGATTCCATTTATTCGATACAAATGGCCATAAGCACCGACAAAGGTTGTAAAGATACCTTAACCTTGCCGGTAACTGTAAAGCCCTATCCCGATGTCAATCTGTCCAAAAGCACCTTATTCGGTTGCAGCCCGTTATCCATCGACCTGTTCAACCTGACCCTGGCGGATGATTATGCCGCTATGACCTTTAGCTGGGATTTTGGCGACGGCACCGGTTCGAACGATACAAGCCTGACTGTGAGCCATACCTATCCGCAACAAACCGGGAACGATACCACCTATTATATTACCCTGGTCGGAACCACGTCATTCGGTTGTATCGACACCACCTATGATTCTATATTAGTGCTGGCCGACCCGGTGGCAAACTTCAATATTTTCCCGGATTCCGGCTGCCATCCATTGACGGTTAATTTTCAGAATACCTCTATCAACGGCAGCAGTTTCTCCTGGGATCTCGGCAATGGGGCCTTATCGGCCGATCATACACCGGCTGCGGTTATCTATACCAATACCGGCAGTGCCGACAGCACCTATACCGTAACCCTGACCGCTTTTTCCAATTTCGGCTGCCAATCGGTTCCGGTGGCCAGAAATGTAGTGGTTCATCCATCTCCGGTGGCCGGATTCTCAGCGCCCGATACCATTGACTGGCCGCCCGGAGAGATCACCATCCTGAACACGACCGCTTTTCCGACCAGTTTCGAATTTTTGTGGGACTTCGGCGATCAGCAATCATCCACAGCCGCAGATCCGACCATCTTCCATACCTATGAGGATTTCGGGTTTTACGATATCGTACTTTGGGTAACGAATCCGACAGATGGCCATTGCCAGGATACGCTGACCCATCGGGTATTCGCCAAACCCCCGCCGCCACAGGCTATATTGGAAACAAATACCGGCAGCGGCTGCGAGCCCCTGGAGGTTGTATTCACCGATAGCAGCAGGAATGTCAGCCACTGGTGGTTAGATTATGGCGACGGTACATTGCCCTACAGCGACAGCGCCTCATTTGTCGAACAAACGCATACCTATCATATTCCAGGCACCTATGTGGCTACTATGGTCGTCAATGGCCCTGGCGGACCGCCGGATACGGTTGTCCTGGATACCTTCAGGGTGTATGCCAACCCCATTGCCGGCGGTGTTTGCAAACCTGACCTGGTTTTTCTCCCGGCCCAGGAAATTGCCTGTTTCGAAAACTCCTCCGATTTCGTAACCGATTGGCTATGGGATTTCGGGGACGGTACGACAACCGCCAATCCGAACCCCGATCACCTCTATAAAGAACGGGGAAGATATGATGTTTACCTGCTGGTTACCACCGCTTTCGGTTGCCGGGATACGGCATTGATCGGCACCATTGTGGCGGAGGTAAAAGGCGACCTTTTTTATCCGAATGCTTTTACCCCGAATGGTGACGGTGTGAACGACCGGTTCTTGCCCAAAGGATTAGGGATAGATCCGGAAAATTATCTGCTCCAGATCTTCAACCGCTGGGGAGAGATCATTTACGTGCAGCGGAGCCCCGGCGGCGGGTGGGATGGTACTTTCAAGGGTACCAGTACGGTCGTCAAACAGGATGTGTATGTCTGGAAACTGACCTGGAAATACCTGGACGGCCAGGGATTTCAGCAAAAAGTGGGGACCGTGACGCTGATTCGCTAAAGGAAAAGAATATCGAACAAGGATTAACCCAGCCTGGCCGGCAGGCAGGGATTGAAGATTTTAGAAGTTAAAAACCAATCTATCACTTCATAAATCGTTAATGCGTGTTCCTTGTTCGATATTCAAAAAATGTTTAGATGGTAGATGTTTATTATTCCACCATCCGGGTGCTGCAATAATTCCAAAAAATACGTAGTCTTGCTAGATGAATCCGCTCCGGCATCTTCCCAATGCCCTAACACTCGGTAACCTTTTCCTGGGCTGCGTAGCCATCCTTTTTACCTGGGAAGGCCGGTTGGAAATGGCCGCCTACCTGATGCTGGGAGCTGCCTTGCTGGATTTCCTGGACGGTTTTGCCGCCAGGATGCTCAATGCTCATTCGTCCATCGGCAAAGATCTGGACTCACTGGCAGATATGGTAACCTTCGGCGTCCTGCCGGGGATGATCATGTTCCGTTTGCTGGCCAATGCACGGCATACCGGATCCCCGGCCACGGAGCAAGTGATTTTCGTCGCCGACCCGGTTCTGCTGATCGCCTTCCTGATCACCCTTTTTTCCGCGCTCCGGCTGGCCATTTTCAATGTCAGCACCGACCAGTCGGAAAATTTCAAGGGGCTCGCTACCCCCGCCAATACGATATGGATCGCCGGACTACCCTTCCTGATCGAGGAACAGGTATTAGGGATGCACGGCTTCCTGACCGAACCGCTGGTCCTGGTATTGATCACCATCCTATCCGCATTTTTGCTGGTCTCCCCCATTCACATGTTCAGCCTGAAGTTCAAAAGCCCGGGGTGGTCCGGAAACGAGGTGCGTTACATTTTTCTTATCGGCAGCCTTTGTTTAATTTTGTGGCTCGGTGTACCGGCAATGTCATTGATCATTTTATGGTATACCATTGTTTCAATCACAAATAACCTGATCGCCAAATGAAGTACCAAGCTGAAATAAACGTCATGCCGTTAAAAGAATTGCTAGACCCCCAGGGAAAAGCTGTTGTTTCAGGGCTTAAGAATCTTAATTTATCCGCTATTACTGACGTAAGGGTCGGCAAACATCTATCCATTATTGTAGAAGCGGATAATGAAACCGATGCCAGGGAACAAATCGACACAGCCTGCAATAAACTCTTGGCCAATCCCGTTATTGAATATTATGAATATTCCCTGCAGGCGCTAAATTGACTCAAATATGTGTTAGATTTGCGTCAAAAATAACACAAAATTAACACACTTTTAACTATTTCCTGCCCATTGCCTGATGTCACGCCTTATTCTTGTCCCTACTCCGATCGGTCATTTGGAAGACATCACCTTTCGCGCGGTACAAACCTTGAAAACAGCCGACCTGATCCTCGCGGAAGACACCAGGACGACCGGTAAACTGTTGAAACACTACGGGATCGAAACCAAAATGAGGGCCTATCATCAACACAATGAACATGAAGTTAGCGGGCAGATCGTTCAAATGATCGAGGGAGGAAACACTGTTGCCCTGGTATCTGACGCCGGCACCCCGGGCATTTCAGATCCCGGTTTTTACCTCGTCAGGGCCTGTATCGAAGCCGGCGTACCGGTGGAATGTCTTCCGGGGCCCGTAGCCCTGATCCCTGCGCTGGTAGCTTCGGGGATACCCTCGGACCGGTTTTGCTTCGAAGGTTTCTTACCTCATAAGAAAGGGCGCAAAAGCAGGTTGGCTGCATTGGCTGAGGAAACCAGGACGATGATCTTTTACGAATCCCCTTATCGCCTGCTGAAGACCCTCGACGACCTGATCGCCTGCTTTGGCGCCGGACGGAAAGCCGCGGTAGCGCGGGAGATATCAAAAATACATGAAGAATACCTGCGGGGTAGCCTGGAAGCCATCCGGGACCATTACAGCGCCCGGAAAGTGAAAGGAGAAATCGTTATTATTGTTGCCGGAAAACCGGAAAAATGATCCAACCTGGAAGTCGTACATATTTATGGACCTTAGCGTTTTTGAGCGGGGCGATCTTATCCCTGGCCTGGTCTCCCATGCCCCTGGCGCTGCTGCTTTTTGCCGGTTTTATCCCACTGTTGATCCTGGAGGATCATTTCGCCGTAAAATATTCCGGTAGCTCGGGGGGGAAGCTCTTTCCCTATATTTATGTTTCTCTGCTGATCTGGAATGCTGCTACGACCTGGTGGATATGGAACGCTTCACCCGGGGGGGCAATTATGGCTATCGTGGCCAATGCTTTACTCATGACCATACCTTTTATTGGCTTCCACCAAGCCAGGAAAGCCTTAGGTCCTAAACTCGGTTATTTTTCCTTGCCCATCTTTTGGCTGAGTTTCGAATATATTCATTTACAATGGGAGCTGACCTGGCCCTGGCTGAATCTCGGGAACGGATTGGCTGCTTTCCCGGAATGGGTACAATGGTATGAATATACCGGCACTTTGGGCGGAACGGCCTGGATCATAGGTATGAACATGCTAATATTTTTTGCGATCAGACCGGTTTTACAGCAAAACCCTGTGGCCGGAAAACCACCCGGTTCCTTATTCTCCAGGCACTGGAAATGGGCAACGCTGGGGCTCGTCCCGATCTTAGGCTCCTATGGGATATACTACACCTATCAACAACCGCCGGCTGATCTGGATGTTACGGTGGTTCAGCCCAATATCGATCCTTATAACGATAAATTCGGCGGCCTGAGCTCGGAAGAACAATTGGAGATACTGTTGAAGCAATCCGCAAAAAAAACCGATGGTTCCACCAACTACCTGGTATGGCCTGAAACGGCCTTATATGAAAATATCTGGTTAAACAGGATCCAAAATTATCCCTCGATCAAAAGGATCCGCAAATTCCTGGAAGGTTATCCCGGGCTGACCCTGATCACCGGCATTTCGGCAGCGCGGCGTTTCGACCATCCCAATGCCTCCCCGACCGCCCGCTACTATTCCACCGGCAAATGCTGCTATGACGCTTATAATACTGCCATTCAGATCAACAGCCGGGAAGACATTCCCTTTTATCATAAATCCAAACTGGTTCCCGGGGTCGAGCGGATGCCCTATCCTTTCCTGTTCAAATTCCTGGAGAATTTTGCCATCGACCTGGGAGGGATTACCGGCAGCCTGGGTACCCAAACCGAACGCTCCGTATTTTTTAACACCGATAGCATCGGCATTGCCCCTGTGATCTGTTATGAATCTGTTTTCGGAGAATATGTAACGGAATACATCAAAAACGGGGCCCACGTCATTTTTATCATCACCAACGACGGTTGGTGGGGCAATACGCCAGGGCATCGCCAGCACCTGCAATATGCCTCCCTTAGAGCCATAGAGAACAGGATCAGCATCGCCCGGTCAGCCAATACCGGTATATCGTGTTTCATCAACCCAAGAGGCGACCTGGAGCAAACCACCCAATACTGGCAGGGGGATGTGATCCGGCAGAAAATACCCCTGAGAGCCGCCACCACTTTCTACAGCAGAAACGGAGATTATATCGGGAGAGTTGCCGTATTGCTGGCGATTTGCCTGGTATTGCTGACCTTTGTCAGTAACCGGACGGAAAAATTCAAGCACCGGATCAACAAAATATGAGTTCGCTTGAAAGCATTTGTAAGGAGGCCTGTAAAGTTGTAACCGAGACCGGGTCCTACATTCAAGCGGAGGCGCAACATTTCAACCGCGAAAGCATCTCTGTTAAAAGCCGGAATAACCTGGTTACCCATGTCGATAGATCCGCCGAACAGCTATTGGTGAAGGGATTAGCACCCTTGATCCCCGGGGCGGGCTTCCTGACAGAAGAAGATACGATCGAACATGTGGCTGCTGCAGACCAATGGATCATCGACCCCCTCGATGGCACCACCAATTTTGTGCATAGCATTCCTTCTTACTGCATCAGTGTGGCTTTGACCCGGAATAACAAAACCGTATTGGGTATTGTTTATGAACTGAACCGACAGGAATTATTTTATAGCTACACGGATAGCCCGGTTTTATTGAACGGGGAGCGGGTGGGCGTTTCCCCGACAACCGAACTGGCCGATGCCCTGATCGCTACCGGATTTCCTTATGATTACTTCGACAAAACGGATCAATACCTGGATCTGTTAAAAGCCTTGCTCCATAGTTCACGGGGTATCAGAAGATTGGGATCAGC